>NZ_CP031167.1:3792000-4146000 GCF_004346925.1 Stenotrophomonas sp. ASS1
GCTGCGCGGCAACAAGACCCAGTCACTGCGCGCGCCCTCCATCGCCGAGCTCTACACCACCCAGCAGCCGGCCTACTACAACATCCCGGAAGTGTGCTCGCTGGACAACATCAGCGGCGGCTCAAATCCGGCGGTGCGTCGCCGCAACTGCGAGGCGTTCTTCGCCGCCTACCCGGGTGCCGATCCGAACACCTTCCGCCAGCAGCCGACCAATACGCTGGGTTCGACCAACGGCAGCACCCGCCTGCAGAACGAAACGGCGAAGTCGTGGACGGCCGGCATCGTGTTCGCGCCGGAATGGATCCCGGGCCTGCGCGTCGCCGCCGACTGGTATGACATCAAGATCAACAACGTGATCACGTCGCTGAGCGCCAACGACATCATCACCGGTTGCTTCGACACTGCCGACTTCAACGCCGCCAACGTCCCCAACGCCAACCGCTTCTGCAGCCTGGTGACGCGTGATCCGAACACCGGCGTGGCTACCAGCATCAAGACCGAGTATGGCAACGGCCCGGTGCTGATGTTCCGTGGCTGGACCGCCGAAGTCGGCTACCGTTGGGACCTGTCGCGCTTCGGCGTACTGGACCTGGACTTCTACGGCTACATGCCGAAGAACCGTGGCCAGGCCGCGAACCGGGACGTGCCGTTCGTCGAACAGGCGGGCAGCTTCAACGAGCCCAAGCGCCAGTTCCGTTGGACGGCCCAGCATCGCATCGGCAACTGGAACTACGGCGTGGCCTCCAACTACACCAGCCGCGCCCAGTACACGATGACCGATACCCCGGAAAGCCGTCAGTACTTCTACCGCGACAGCTGGACCACCTGGGACGCCAACGTCACCTACCGCATCACCGACGCCGCGCGCGTGACGTTGTCGGTGATCAACGTGGGCGATGACATCGGGCCGTTCCCGTATGTACTGGATGCACTGGGCCGTCGCTACATGGCCAGCCTGCGCTACAACTTCAAGTAGGCCTGGCGCAGCGTTTCCACAGGCGGGGCCCGGTGTACGGGCCCCGCTCAATCAAACAGACCTTGTTCCGCCAACCGGGTCAGCTCATCCACCACGTAGCGCACCTTCGGCCGCAGGTGGCGCGTCGGTGGCCACAGCGCATGGATGTCGATGTGCCGCTGCATGTGTTCGTCCAGCACCGATTGCAGCACGCCGGAATCCAGATGGCGGCGCACCAGTGAAATGGGCATCTGGCAGATGCCGAGGCCGGCGATGGCCGCTTCGATCACCGCGTCGCCATCATTGAGTTGATAGGGCGCACTGGGAATGAACGTTCCCTCGTCCTCCTCGCTGCCGATCCGCCACCAGATCGGTTGCCCGTGGCGGAAGCCGACGATGCTGCGGTGCTGCGCCAGTTCCTGCACCGTGCGCGGCACGCCATGCGCCTGCAGGTACGCCGGCGATGCGCAGGTGACCAGGCGCTGGCGCCCCAGCCGGCGCGCGACCAGGTGCTCGGCCTGGTGCAGCCCACCGAAACGGATCAGCAGATCGATGCCCTCTTCGACCGGATCGACGAAGTGATCGGTGAAGGTCATCGTCAACTGCAGGTCCGGATACTGCCGGCACAACCGCAGCAGCACCGGCAGCACCACCAGCCGCCCGAACGAGGACGGCATGTCGATGCGCAGCCGCCCGCTGGGCAGGCCCGCCGAACCCAGACAGGCCTCGGCCGCGGAGATTTCTTCCAGCGCCGCCGCACAGGAGGCGTAGTACGCCTCGCCATCAGTGGTCAGTGCGATGCGCCGCGTAGTGCGATGGAACAGGCGCACCCCCAGCCGCGCTTCCAGACGGGCGATGGCCTTGCCCACCGCCGAGCGCGAGATGCCCAGCGCGTCTGCCGCCTCGGTGAAGCTGCCCGAGCGTGCGGTCGTGACGAACGTGACCAGGCCATTCAAGGATTCCAGCGGCAGCATCGTTCGCACCCCATTGGGGACAAATAGTCCCCCACCAAGGGAGATCGAAGCGCTTTATGCGCCCGCATGTCAACTCCATCCTGTGTGCATCGCGCCGCTGGCGCTCTTCCCCGCACCGAGATGACCAACATGACCACCGCCCTCTTTCGCCCGTTCGACCTGACAGGCATCGCCCTGCGCAACCGCATCGCGATGGCCCCGATGACCCGTGCCCGCAACCCCGGCTCGGTCGCCAATGAGCTCACCGCGCAGTACTACCGGCAGCGTGCCAGCGCCGGCCTGATCATCAGCGAAGGCACGCCGGTCTCGCCGCAGGGCCAGGGCTACATCGACGTGCCGGGTATCTGGTCGGCCGAGCAGGTGGCCGGGTGGAAGCTCGTCACCGAGGCGGTGCATGCCGCGCAGGGCACGATCTTCGCCCAGCTCTGGCACGTCGGCCGCATGTCGCATTCCTCGCTGCAGCCTGAGGGCGGACAACCGGTCAGCGCCGGTACCCGCCCGGTGGCCAGCGCACCGAAGAACACCTCGTTCGTCTATCTGGACGACGGCAGCCGCGGCCATGCCGATCCCACCCCGGCACGTGCACTGGAGACTGCGGAGATCCCCGGCATCATCGACGACTTCGTACGCGGGGCGGACAACGCCATTGCCGCCGGCTTCGACGGCATCGAACTGCATGCCGCCAACGGCTACCTGTTCGAGCAGTTCCTCAACCCGCTCATCAACGAACGCGAGGACCGCTACGGCGGCTCATTGCCGAACCGTGCGCGGTTGATCCTGGAGACGGTGGATGCGATGGCCCAGCGCATCGGCGCCCACCGCATCGGCGTGCGCCTGGCACCGAACAACCTCACCTTCGACATGCCGTACTACCCCGACAACGAGGCCACCTATCTGTACCTGGCCGAGGAACTGGGCAAGCGCGGGCTGGCCTATGTGCATCTCAACGACAACCTGCAGGCGGGGCAGTCGGTGCTGGGCGAGGCGTTCCTGCAGCAGTTCAAGCAGGTCTACGGTGGCACGTTGATCCTGGCCGGTGGCATGACCCGCGAACGCGCCCTGCAGCTGGTCGAGGCCGGCACCATCGACCTGGCCGCATTCGGCCAGCCGTTCATCGCCAACCCGGATCTGGTCGAACGCCTGCAGCACAACGTCGCGCTGGCCACGCCCGACCGCAATACCTATTACGGTGGCGGCGAGGCCGGCTACCTCGATTACCCGCGCGCGCAGTAGAGCCACGCGATGCGTGGATGCGGGCGTACACTGCCCACCCGCATCCACCGGATCTGGCCATGGATACGCCCACCGCATCGTTCATCGTCAACCTCGATGTCCCCGATCTTGCCGCTGCCGAGGACTTCTACATCCGAGTCTTCGGCCTGCGCATCGGGCGCCGTCTAGGCCCAGGCGCCGTGGAGCTGCTCGGTGGGCCAACGCCGCTGTACCTGCTGCAGAACGAGGCCGGCAGCGCCGCCACCGAAGACGGCGACGTGCGCGACTACGAGCGCCATTGGACGCCGCTGCACCTGGACTGGGTGGTGGATGACATCGAAGCCGCACTGGTCCGTGCGGTTGCGGCCGGGGCGACGCTTGAGCAGCCTGTGCGCGAGCGCCGCTGGGGCCGCATCGCCGTGCTGGCCGATCCGTTCGGGCATGGCTTCTGCCTGATCCAGTTCAGCGGCGAAGGCTACAACGCGCTGGTCGAATGACCGGTGCGCCGTTCACCACGGCAACGGCACTGCTTCACCGTTGGCGCGCTCACCGTAGTACAGCGACGGCAGCAGGCGCGAGAGGAAACTGAACTCCGTGTAGCAGTGCTTGAGCAGGCCCAGGCCGACCGCATCGCCGGCATCGCAGTGCGGATCGGTGCTGTTCAGGCCGAGCACGAAGCGGCTGCGCAGCACGCAGCCAAACGGCGTATCGCGCGCGACATGCAGCATCTGCCCGTCGCAGGGATCACCGTTTGCATCCAGGCGTACGTGATCTCCGAAGCCGATGCGCGCGGCGATCACCGCCGACACATCGCCTGCATCCTGTGCCACCTGCAGGCGCTCGGGCACCAGCAACGTGCGCGGGTCATGGAACTTCAAACGCGCCGCCACCGGCGGGATGTCGGCCAGCGATTCCACCGCGTGGATGCTGGCACCGTGGTAGCTGCGTCCGCGCTGCCAGGCCGCGTCCCAGCCGCGATGCTCGACATGATCGACCGGATGCCACCAGCGGATGTGCTGTGTGGTCTCAAAGAACGTAAACCACCAGTCCAGCATGCGGCCCTTGCAACCGTGCAGATCGGTACGCACCGCCACCAGCAGGGTGCCATCTTCGCGGCGCTGGATGCCGGTTTCCAAGCGCATCGGTGCGGGGTCGAGCAGATCGTGGTGGTCCAGCCAGGCGCGGGCGTTCACAGCGGTATCCATCGGGGTCTCCTGCATGTCGGGAGACCTGACAATACGGAAACGTTCTTCGTTTCGCAATTATCCGAATGCGGTAAGATGGGCGCAATGAACAGCACCACCCTGCCCGAGCCACCCTCACCAATCCGCCGCCGCGGCCGCCCTGCGCGGCCGGAAGCCGAAGTCCGCCACGCCGTGCTGCAGGCCACGCTGGAGCTGCTGCTGGCACAGGGTTACGAGGCCACTACCATCGAAGCGGTGGCGGCGCACGCCGGGGTAGCGAAGAAGACCGTGTACCGCCACGCCAGCAACCGCGAAGAACTGGTCGGGTTGGCCGTGCGCGAGTGGACCGACGGCTTCGCGCCGCAGTTGCAGCGCGATGCGCACGACGCCGACGAGGTGATGCCGTTGCTGCAGGCCATCCTGCACGCGGTGTGCGCGCAGGCACTGTCGGCGCAGGCAGTGCAGGTATTCCGCCTGCTGGCCACCGACTTTCCTGGTAAGGACGCGCTGCTGCAGGCCTATCTGGACAATGGCATCGAACGCGGCCGTGCGCTGCTGGCCGACTGGCTGGCGCGTCAGCAGCAGCGCGGGCTGCTGCGCGAGGGAGATGCCGCGTGCATGGCGCGGCTGATCCTGGCGATGGCCGTGGCCGAGCCGCTGCGCGAACGCGTGATCGGTGTGGTGGCCGAGGATGCGCCGGTAGAGGTGCATCTGCGTGATTGCCTGGAATTGTTGGCACCCGTACTGCAGGTGCCGTAGCCGGCCGCATCCACGCATGGCGAGGTTCTACCGGCAGCGCTTCGGATCAGGTCACGCCTGCACGTAGGGCATTTCGCTGTCGATACCGTCGAACGCGATCAGCTGCAGCAGCGGCTGCACGTCCTCGTCACTGATCTCACCCGCAGTGATGTCATCCACGCGTGCATACAACGCCTCCAGCGCCGCTACCTGGTCCCCTCGCAGCCAGCCACGATGGGTACCGAGCCAAGCCTGCAGATTGGTTCCGATATCGCCCTCCGAAAGCAGCGAATCCTCTTCCTCCAGCTCCACCACCGCTTCGGCCATCTTGCGGAACAGGAAGTCCTGGAAGTTCGCGGCCAGCAGATCGGCGCGATCATCGTCATGCCAGACCAGCAGCACCGGCGACTCGCTGGAACCCGGTGCATTGGTCCAGAAACAGTAGTGATCACCCGCGCCGGTGCGCGCGAACGGCAGCAGTTTCAGATCATCGCGCAGCGGGTTGTAATGATCTTCGGCAGTCAGATCTTCCCACGCTGCGCGCAGTTCGCTCGGCTCGATCGGTTCATAGTCGTTGGCATACAGCAGTACCGGCGGCTGCGGCTGCACCTGCGGGAACACCGTGCGGTACCAGTTCGGGCCCTGCTCGCCCCAGCTGAAACGGTTGCCTTCCACCAGCTGGCGGAACAACGGCGGGAAGGTCTGGCCGGAAGCCTGTTCGAGATCGGCGAGCATGCTCAATGGCGTCCTTTTGTTGAGAAGACTCACTCTAGCGGGTGAACGCCATCCACGCATGGCGTGGATCTACCCGGAAAGCTCTCGTTGGAGCCGGTCATTGGACGGCACTGCGCCATCCACCGCGATTCACTCGCGCAGCATATCCACGAACGCACGCAGCGCACCGGGCATCTGCCGCTGCTTCGGGTAGTACAGCGCGAAGCCGGCGAACGGTTCGCTCCAGTCTTCCAGCACCGCCACCATCTGCCCCGATTCGATGTAGGGCCGCGCGGTGTCTTCCAGCACGTAGGCCAGGCCGATGCCATCGAGTACCGCGCCGACCACGGTGCCCTGCTCGCCCAGCGTCAGCCGTCCGGGCACGTCGATCTCCAGCGCCTGCCCACCGCGCTCGAACTGCCACTTGTACAGATGCCCGCTGGCGAAGCGGAAGCGGATGCATTCGTGTGCAGCGAGATCGCGCGGATGCTGTGGCGCGGGATGCCGCCGCAGGTAGTCCGGCGATCCGACAATCAGCCCGCGCAGTGGTGGCCCCATCGGCACTGCCACCATGTCCTCGGGTACGAACTCGTGCAGGCGCACGCCGGCGTCGTAGCCCTCGGCGACGATGTCGACCAGGCCGTCGTTCTCGGTCAGCTCCACCCGCACGTCGGGATGGGCGTGCAGGAAGCGCGCCAGCCGTGGTCCCAGCTGTGTCGCCACCGCAGCACGGGTGGCGTTGATGCGCAGCAGGCCAGCCGGTGCGGCGCGGAACTGGTTCATCTCCTCCAACGCATCGTGCACCTGCCCCAAGGCCGGCTGCAGGCGCTCCAGGAGACGCTGCCCGGCCTCGGTCAGGGCCACGCTGCGGGTGGTGCGATGGAACAGGCCCACGCCCAACCGTTCTTCCAGCGCGCGGATCGCATAACTCACCGCCGAGGTCGACAGCGCCAGCTCGGCGCCGGCACGGCGGAAGCTGCGATGGCGGGCGACTGCGGCGAACGCGGCTAGGTGGGAGAGATTGTCAGTGGCCATGATTGTGCAGTTTCACTTGATGAATCATGCCGATATCCGGGCTTTCTGCCGCTGGGTACGGGGCGTATTGTAAAGCGCCTTTCGACAAACCCTGCCAAGGATTCCCCATGTCCCTCGCCCGTGGTTACGCCGCCCATTCACATACCGACCCGCTGATCCCCTACGAGTTCGAACGCCGCGCGGTCGGCCCGGACGATGTACGTATCGAGATCCTCTACAGCGGCATCTGCCACTCCGACCTGCACCAGGCCCGCGACGACTGGGGTGGCTCGATCTACCCGATGGTGCCGGGCCACGAGATCATTGGCCGCGTCACCGAGGTCGGCAGCAACGTCACCCGCTTCAAGGTGGGCGACCACGCCGGCGTGGGCTGCATGGTCGACTCATGCCGCCACTGCGACGCCTGCGAGCACGACCTGGAGCAGTACTGCGCCGAAGGCGCGACCTGGACCTACAACGGCCGTGAACGCGAAAGCGGCGCGCCGACCTACGGCGGCTATTCCGACCACGTGGTGGTCGAACAGCGATTCGTGGTGAAGGTGTCCGAAACGCTGGACCTGAAGGCCGCCGCCCCGCTGCTGTGCGCCGGCATCACCACCTGGTCGCCGCTGCGCCACTGGAAGGTCGGCCCGGGCCAGAAGGTCGGCGTGATCGGCCTCGGTGGCCTCGGCCACATGGGCGTGAAGTTCGCCAAGGCCCTCGGCGCGCACGTGGTGATGATCACCACCACGCCGGAAAAGGGTGCCGATGCCAAGCGCCTGGGCGCCGATGAAGTGCTGGTCTCGCGCGATGCCGCGCAGATGAAGGCGCACGCCGGCAGCTTCGACTTCCTGCTCAACACTATTCCGGTTGGCCATGACACCAACCCGTACATGGGCCTGCTCAAGCGCGAGGCCACCATGTGCCTGGTCGGCGTGCTGACCGAACTGGATCCGCCGCTGACCGGCGGCAGCGTGATCTTCGGCCGCAAGCACCTGACCGGCTCTGCGATCGGCGGCATGGCCGAAACCCAGGAAATGATGGATTTCTGCGCCGAGCACGGCATCGTCAGCGATGTCGAGATGATCGACATCAAGAACGTCAACGAAGCCTGGGAGCGCATGGCGAAGAACGATGTGCGCTACCGCTTCGTGATCGACATGGCGACGATGAAGAACGCCGCCTGATCGATCGGCGACTGTGAACGAAGAACCCCGGCACTGCCGGGGTTTCTTGTTTGCGTTGCACGGCCCGTCCGCCGGGCATGGCCCGGCGAGCGAAGCGGTTGCCTCCCTCCTTGGGCATGACGAAGATCAAGGACCCGGCCACCAGCCGGGCGCAGACTCGCTGCATGGCCCGCCTGCCCTCCCCTGCGATGCTGATGCGCGCGCCGCACCGGCTGCTGTTCTTCATCGGCGCCAGCAACCTGCTGCTGGCAATGCTGTGGTGGGCGTTGTGGCTGGGCGCATTGCGCGGGTTGTGGACGCCACAGCCACCATCGCTGCCACCAGCCTGGCTGCACGCGCTGCTGATGCAGTACATGGTGCTGCCCAGTTTCATCTTCGGCTTCCTGCTTACCGTGTTTCCGCGCTGGATGGCACAGCCGGAGCTGCCACGCAGCCGTTACGCGCCGGTCGGCATCGGGCTGTTTGGCGAGCAGGCGCTGCTGATTGCCGCCGCCTGCGGGTGGACACCCGGGCTGTGGCCCGGCCTGCTGCTGGCACTGGCCGGCTGGAGCGCCGGACTGATCGTGCTGGGACGCGTGCTCAAGGCCGCCGGTCCCAACCGCAACTGGCATGCACGCTCCTGCTATGCCGCACTGCTGCTGGGCTGGCTGGGGCTGCTGCTGTTCATGGCGGTGGGGCGCGGCCACGCCACGCTGATGCCGGTCACGGTGGCACTCGGCACCTTCGGCCTGCTGCTGCCGGTCTACCTCACCGTCGCGCACCGGATGATCCCGTTCTTCGCCAACAACGTGGTGGATGGCTATGTGGCGTGGCGCCCGCTGCGCTGGTTGGCTGCGATGTGGGCGCTGCTGATGCTGCGCCTGCTGTTGAGCGCGTTGCAGATCGACCACCTGCTGTGGCTGGCCGATGGGCCGCTGCTGATGTTGTCGCTGCAGGCGCTATGGCACTGGTGGCCACGCGGGCCGATGCCGGGCCTGCTTGCCGCCCTGTTCCTGGCACTGGCGTGGCTGCCGATCAGCTTCGCGTTGTATCTGCTGCAGGACATCGGCCAGATGCTGGGCCATCCGCAACTGCTCGGCCGCGCGCCGCTGCATGCCCTCGCCGTGGGCCTGTTCGGCAGCCTGCTGGTGGCGATTAAACGGGCAGCTATAGTGCTGCACTTTTACTCAACCTATGGTTGCGCAAGGGCTGAAAACCTTTGGTTGTAAGAGCCCACGGATAGGGCGGGCGTCACCGCTCACTGGCCCTAGCCATCGACCAATGGCAGAGAGCAGCGTCCTGATGCCGGTCCAAACTCGCCGATTCTTAGCAAACGAGCAGACCTCTTGAAGGGACGGAGGAGGAGGACGGCCCTGGAATGCGGACGAAGCATCCAGTTAGTCCTAGCGACTCAGGAGCAGCAGTGGCCGCGATCGCCAGAGTAACGTTCGCATTGTCTCTCAAGCTGCCGGCCAGCGGCAGACGGCCAGCACTACCGCGTAGTTGTTCAGAGCATCCCTGAGTCGGTAGATCCTGGTAACAAACAGCTGTTGCAAATTGCAAAAAGTGAAAGTAGTGTGCAGAACAGGCATAAGGAATGTGACTAAAGCTAATTGACATGCGTAAATTTAGAAAATCGCGGACTCAAGGAAGAATCACTGGTCACTCGGACGCAGTCATCCGCGGACTCCTCAGCCACGCACAGCCACTAGCGACCAAGCCCGCTGCGCGGCCTATTATCACCAATTCCGTGTACCGGGGACGCGTTGCCTGCCGGCGCGAACCCTCGTTTACAAATTGCTTTTCGGGTTCCAGCCCGAGCCTCGGCGCTAGGACTGCGCCAAATTAAAGAAGGAGTTTTAAATGTTCGAACTCGGAACAGCAATGCTGAAGCACGTTGCTGGTGGTCAACAAGCGCCATCGACCTCTACTTCAGGGAACACCACCACTCTCACCTGTCCCGCGGGAACCACTCCGATGGTGGTTGTGTTTGGGCCGACAGGCGACTCAGGCGGTGGAGTTACTGTGACCTGCATTCCTGATAGTCGTAGCCATTCCTAGTTGTCACTGGGGCTTTCATCTACGCGGGGAAGAGCCTGCCAATAAGGTGCCTTTTCTTGCGGGCATACATATCTATCAACAAACACAAACAAACGGAATCGACATGCGCACGATCAAATCAAGTGAAATGGAATTCATCAGCGGCGCTGCACAGGCACCAAATTGCGTGGTAGTTACCGCCAACATTACCGGCTCCAACGGCGTCTCCAGCCAGCAGGTCGCTGTCGTCTGCTCCTGCCCGGAGGGCACGACGATGTCAACCACGACCTCGGGCGGCACCACCACCGCCACATGTAATTGATGGAACCAGGGGACCTCCTGTGAGG
The DNA here is from genome assembly GCF_004346925.1 of Stenotrophomonas sp. ASS1. Lineage (NCBI taxonomy): Bacteria > Pseudomonadati > Pseudomonadota > Gammaproteobacteria > Lysobacterales > Lysobacteraceae > Stenotrophomonas > Stenotrophomonas oleivorans. The sequence continues at coordinate 3,802,345 of NZ_CP031167.1, forward strand.
TCCCCTGAACGAAGCGAACAGGAGTGAAAGTGGTGATCAACCGCTATTTCTGCCCTCTGGTTCTGTCTGGAATCATCCTGTCGACCTGCCCTAAGCAGGCTACAGCTGAACCAGTTTCCGAAATCAATATATCGTCAGCGTCATCAGCTTGGAACTCATGCCAAGTCTTGAAAAAGGGGGTGGTCTATGTCCAAGGGAGTAACGCTCTATGCGTAAAGGGATATATCGACTACGACCTAGCAGACCAGTTTATGACGCGAGTGAAGAATGCCGAGAGCATTGGACTCTCCATCGATCTTGTTTTAATTGAAAGCCAAGGTGGCGAGCTTCGTCCAGCCATACGGATTGCGAAGAAAATTGAAGAACTCCATGCCAGCGTGGCTGTTGGCGGGATGTGTGCTTCCTCCTGCGCGCAGTTCGTATTCATGGCAGGGAGACAGAAGCTCCTGTTGAGGCAAAGCCATCTGCTTTTCCATGGCGGCCCTGTTTCCGAGCAGCAGATCAAGAGAATGAACCTTTCCGCCTCCGCAGTCTCCAGCCTGAATCGCCAAAATCTGGAAATGACTGAGTTTTATCAGGAGCGCAACCTCGACTTGCGGATGCTCACGGAACCACCGGCCAAAGTGCAGGCGCGAATTGACGCCGGAGAGATTGTCATGTGGTCTTGGAGCAAGGCCGAACTTGAGTCCTTTGGCGTTACGGGACTGGCTCTTGAAGAGTGAATACAATTTTCTTGAATTGATTCCATCTCTGATCGCCTCAGATAAAGCCAAATATTGACGCCAAGACGTGTCCGCATTGGAGCCGAGTTCTACTGGCACTCGCGGTACCAGAGAGCCGTTCGGCATATCACCACAGGCCACCTCAAACAGTGCATTCTGCACGAATCGATTCACCCGTTTCATCGAAACCTGGATCAAGCTACATGGATGTCGTTCTCCAATCTGAAGCGGCTGAGTGCGGAATCGCTTGCTTGGCGATGATCGCCTCGCATCATGGTAATGCCATCGGCCTGCGCGAGATTCGTCGCCGGCACTCATTTTCACTTAAAGGCACCTCTCTCCCTCAGTTAATCGCTGTCGCAGGCAAGCTTGGCCTACAGTCGCGTGCGCTCCGGTTGGAGCTTGACGAGCTGGATCAACTGAAACTTCCCTGCATAGCTCACTGGGATCTCAATCACTTCGTGGTGGTACGCAAAGTTGAGCGGAACACGGTCACCGTCGTGGATCCGGCATTGGGAACGCGCAAGCTCGCAATGAGCGAGTTCTCGAAGCACTTCACCGGGGTTTCCCTTGAGCTACAGCCTGGGGGCGATTTCCGCCGAATCCGTCGCCCGGAACCAACGCCGTTACCTTGGCTTACCGGAAGAATTAGAGGCCTTGGCAGATCGTTGGCCCTGCTGATCGTCCTCTCTCTTTCTCTGCAGATCTTCGTGCTTTCGGCTCCATTTTTTATGCAATGGGTGGTCGACCAGGCACTCGTTGCATCCGATCACAACCTTCTCTCTGTGCTGGCCGCTGGCTTCGGCTTGGCGCTTCTCATTCAAGTTGGTATCGGTCAGATCCGCGGCAGGTCGGTCATCTATTTGTCCAGCCGTCTGGGCTCACAATGGTCGGCAAACGTATTTAGCCACTTGATCAAACTACGTCTGGATTTTTTCGAGAAGCGACATCTTGGCGATATAGTTTCGCGGATGGGCAGCGTCCAGGCAATCCAGAGGATCATTACAACCAGCTTCGTTGAAGCGATCATCGATGGGATGATGGCGATCGCGACCGTAATGATGATGATCCTGTACAGCTGGAAGCTCGCTATGATTTCACTAGCCTCAATCAGTGTGTATGCCGTCGCCCGCATGCTTTCTTTCAACGCCTTGAAGCTGGGGACCGAGCAGCAGCTTATTGCCTCCGCGCGCCAGCAATCTCACCTGCTTGAATCCATTAGGGGCATCCAGTCAATTAAGGTTGCAGGACGGGAGTCAACTAGAAGATCACGCTACCTCAACCTGATCAACGACACCGTCAATCAAGACGTCAAGCTCTCCACCTTTGCACTGACGTTCAATGGTTCCGGCCAACTGATCTTTGGAATTGAGCGCATTGTCGTAATCTGGATAGGTGCCACTTTGGCAATGCAAAGTGTCTTTTCGGTTGGGATGCTGATCGCTTATCTTGCATATAAGGAACAATTTTCCCAAAGAGTCGGATCACTCGTAGACAAATGGATCGAGTTCCGCATGCTTAGGCTTCACGGCGAGCGCCTATCGGAAATTGTTTTAGCTGAAACGGAGCCGGAACCTACCAGCAGGGGCCGACGGCTGGATCCATCGGCTCCTCTTAGAATCGATGTCAAAGACCTCGGTTTCCGCTACTCGGAATCCGAGCAATGGGTGATACGAAACTGCAGCTTCTCCATTGGTGAAGGTGAGTCAGTTGCTATCGTGGGAGGCTCCGGGTGTGGAAAGACAACCCTTCTGAAAATCCTGCTCGGTCTTCTTCAACCAAACGAGGGTGAGGTCGTAGTTGGCGGCGTGCCGCTGCGGAACCTAGCATCGGACGATTACAAGAGACTGGTGGGCGCTGTAATGCAGGATGATCAGCTATTTGCCGGAACCATTCGAGAGAACATCTCATTTGAAGACGAGATTGCTGACGATTCATGGATCCAGGAGGCTGCAAAACTGGCCGCAGTTCATGACGACATCATGGCGATGCCCATGGCGTATGAAAGCCTCATAGGAGACATGGGGACCTCACTTTCTGGCGGGCAAAAACAACGGATCGTACTTGCACGCGCTTTGTATCGGAAGCCTGGAATTCTATTTTTGGACGAAGCAACAAGCCATCTTGACGTCGAAAATGAGCGAGCGGTCAGCGAGGCCATCAACTCCATGGACTTAACAAGAGTCATTATCGCTCACCGCCCGGAAACCATCGCCAGCGCGGACCGAGTAATTCTGCTTCGCGACGGCAAGGTTATCAACGAGCTCGCGACACAGCAGCATAGCGCATTCGCCCAAGAAGTTCTTTCATGACACTACTCTTCCGCCAGGAAGCCGTTGATGCCAAGCGCGGCAACCAACTGGGTAGCATCTCATTGGTGCAGCCGGTCCGCGCATGGCTGCTCGCTGCATTCTGTCTACTATCAGCCTCCGCACTTGTTTGCTATCTGGTGATGGGTGAGTACACCCGTCGATCCCGCGTGTCTGGAGAGCTCGTTCCCGATCTGGGATTGTCCACGGTAATGGCTCCGTCAGCCGGGGTCATAGCCAGTCTGGCGACGGAGGAAGGCGATCACGCAAACAGGGGCGATGGTCTAGTCCTAGTTAATGTCCCTCGCATAACCGGGAGCGGGGATGATGCCTCGCAGGCGCTACTGAATGCTCAGCAGAGTCGAATAGCCAGCTCCGCCCGATTGATTGACTCCCAAAACCGTCAGATGGCGACGCAGTTAGTGGGAATCACCGAGCAGAGAAATACTTTGCTTCAAGAAATTTCCCAGATCGAGCTGGAGATAAGGACGCGGGGCGATCAGGTCCGCCTGGGGCGTGAAACCTTGCAGCGCTACCAACGGGTCGCCGATCAACGCTATGTGAGTCTTGTACAAGTAAATCAGCAGGAGCAATCATTGTTGGAGATGGTGAATGCCAGACAATTGCTTCAGCGACAGGCCACAACGCTACGCCGTAGCTTGGCTGAGCTTGATCAGCGCATAGCCGAGATCCCTCGACAGCGCGAAGCAGGTATCGCTGCATTTGCCCGTGATACTGCGGCGCTCGAGCAGGAGCGAATCAGAATGGAGACAGATGGCGCAATAATGCTGCGTGCGCCGGTGTCGGGAGTCATTGCAAACCGGATGGTGGAGCCTGGTCAGGCCGTCGAGGCTGGCCAGGCCGTCCTCAGCATTGTTCCGGACGGGTCGCTCCTGAGGGCGCAACTTTTGGCACCTAGCTCAGCCATAGGCTTCATTAAGGCTGGCGACCGCGTACTACTCCGCTACCAGGCATATCCATACCAGAAGTTCGGTACACACGAGGGAACGATACTCCGTGTATCTCGCAGTGCTTTGATTTCAGGAAGTACCAGCACGGATTCCACTGACTCTGTTTATCGCGTTCTCGTAGCACTGGACCAGCAAGCCGTTCTAGCATATGGCAGATCCGAGCCCCTCAGGCCAGGCATGAAACTTGAAGCCGACATTCTCGGTGAGAGGCGAAAATTGTACGAATGGCTTTTGGAGCCACTCTATTCACTAACTGGGAGCATCAGTGTGGCAGGTGTTTCTTCGCAAAGATCCGTCGAGGGCAACTGATTACTGCGGTCCACTCATGCAATGATGGGCAGCATCACCTTTGACTAAACCCGCATGCATTCGTAGCTTTATTGTGGTGTTATGAAGATGCATTTCCAAGGGAAATCCCAGCTTGACCGCATCTCACATCCGTAACTAGATTCGCCAAGTATCATCGGCGAATTCAATCTCCAATCTAAGGATGCTCTGAACAACTACTGCGGTAGTGCAGGCCGTCTGCCGTTGGCCTGCAGCTCTCGAGACAATGATGGCACACGCTGAGGAGCCGTCCATACAGTTGACCTTTGGTGATGCCGAGGGACTGGGCAAGCGCAAGCAACCCCGGCGCGAGCTATTCCTTGCCGAGATGAAGCGGGAGGTGCCGTGGGAAGCGCAGCTGGCACAGATCGAGCCGCACTAACCGCGCTCGGGCCGCGTGGGTCGGCCACCTGGTGCCTTGGGCACCGAGCGACGGCGAGATCCCCTCAGGGGCCCGGACTGGCCAAGCAGGGGAAGAGGGATGGAACGAGGTTCGGAGTGGCGTAGGTGGGACCGCATGTCCACATGCCGGGCTCCTCAACGATCAGTTCGGTTCAGGATCGTGGGATGGCTACTTGGATGCATTGGAGCCCCCCCCTCCGCTATTGACGCCCTGGGCATTACAAATTACTACTTGCTGGACACCTACGAGTCTGTCATTGCCGCAAAGGCGTAGGGAACGCTCGCCAATATCCCCTCGTCTTTCCGAACGTTGAAGTTCGGCTGGAAGCGCACGCCAAGTCAGGCTACGTCAACGCCCACCTTTTGATCAGCCCTACTGATCCAAACCATGTTCACGAAGCTTATCGATTTTTAGAGCAGCTCACTTTTTCTGCTTATGGCGAACGCTTTAGCTGCAACCGGCAGGATTTGATCCGCTTGGGCAGAAAGGCTGACCCAGGCGTACTGGATGACCTCACTGTGTTGCGCCACGGCGCCGCCCAGTTCCGGGTTAGCTTCCTTAAGCGGCAAGAAGTGCGTCCCAACGAGCCCAATCAGGCACCCCGTGTCACCCAGGGCCATTCCGGCCGACCGCTGGTGATGCCGGCAGTGGCCTGGTTTGCGTTCGTCGCGCTGCAGGCGGTGGCGATCATGCGCATCGCTGCCGAACTGATGCCCGACGCCTATGCGTGGCATTTCGCCGCAGCCATCGGCTGGTTGCTGGCCTTGGCACCGTGGGTGGCGCGGCTGGGCTGGATCTACCTGAGCCCACGGCGCGACGGCAAGCCGGGCTGACATCGACGCCGGGCATGGCACCATGGTGGGCATGTCCGATATCCCGTTCGATCCCACCGCAATCACCACCTTCGCCGATGGCGACCCTGAGGAGAATCCCTGGGTTCTCGGCGCGCCGCAGCCGGAAGCGCTGCAGGTGGTGCCCTGGTCCACGCTGTGGGCCGACCAGTTCGAGCAGCAGCGCACGCAGCTGCAGGCGACACTCGGCAACACCGCGCTGGGCATTGAACATGTCGGCTCCACCGCGGTGCCGGGCCTGCCGGTCAAACCGGTACTGGACATCGACCTGCTGGTTGCCGATCCCGCCGACGAAGCGGCCTGGCTGCCAGCGCTGCAGGCACTGGGCTACGTGCTTACCATCCGCGAACCCTCGTGGTACCAGCACCGCATGCTGCGACTGCACGTGCCGCGCGTGAACCTGCACGTGTTCGCACCTGGTTGCGCCGAGCACCTCCGCCACTGCTTGTTCCGCGATTGGCTGCGCAGCCATGAAGATGACCGCAGGCGCTATGCACAGGCCAAGCAGGCAGCACTGCAGGGCAATGCCAACGTGCAGGCCTACAACCGCAGCAAGCAGGATGTGGTTCGCGGCATCTACGCGCGCCTGTTCGCAGCGCGCGGGTGGTGACGCAACGGCAGGTGCCGGCCCCGGTTGGCACCCGCCGGAACAGTGTCAGTACGCGAACTCGCGGAACACCGGATCGACGTCGCCGTGCCAGCGGCCATGGAACAGCGCCAGCTTGCGTTCGGCCGGGGTCAGGCCGGACTCGACGATCTCCTGCAGCACGTCCAGGAACTTGCTCTCGTCCTGGCCGTCGGCATTGCGCGCCGCGCGGCGCTTGAGGCCTTCGACGGAAATCTTCACCGCTTCACGGGCCAGGTCGCGCACGCTGCCAGTGCGGAACGGCAGGTTCATCGCATGCTTCGGCACGCCGTCACGCAGTGCATGGCGCTCGGCCAGGGTGAAATCACGTACCAGGTCCCAGGCCGCATCCAGCGCGGTGTCGTCGTACAACAGGCCCACCCAGAATGCCGGCAGCGCACACAGGCGGCTCCACGGGCCACCGTCGGCACCGCGCATTTCCAGATACTTCTTCAGGCGCACTTCCGGGAACGCGGTGGTCATGTGGTCCGACCAGTCGCGCAGCGTCGGCAGCGCGCCCGGCAGCACCGGCAGCTTGGCCTGCATGAAATCGCGGAAGCTCTGCCCGCTGGCGTCGTGGTAGATGCCATCGCGGTAGGAGAAATACATCGGCACGTCGAGCAGGTAATCGACATAGCGCTCGTAACCGAAGCCATCCTCGAACACGAAGTCGAGCATGCCGGTGCGGTCGGCGTCGGTGTCGGTCCAGATGTGCGAGCGGTAGCTCAGGTAGCCGTTGGGCTTGCCTTCGGTGAACGGCGAATCGGCGAACAGCGCGGTGGCGATCGGCTGCAGCGCCAGCGACACGCGGAACTTCTTCACCATGTCCGCTTCGGTGGCGTAGTCCAGGTTCACCTGCACCGTGCAGGTGCGGGTCATCATGTCCAGGCCCAGCGAGCCGACCTTGGGCATGTAGGCGCGCATGATCTTGTAGCGGCCCTTCGGCATCCACGGCATTTCATCGCGCTTCCATTTCGGCTGGAAGCCCATGCCGAGGAAGCCGAGCTGCAGCTCACCGGCCACCTGTGCCACTTCGTTGAGATGGGTGCCGGTCTCCACGCAGGTCTGGTGGATGGTCTCCAGCGCCGCGCCGGACAGTTCCAACTGACCGGCAGGTTCCAGCGTCACCGAGGCGCCATCGCGCAGCAGGGCGATGGTGTTGCCGTTCTCCTGCACCGGCTCCCAGCCGAAGCGGACCAGGCCGTTGAGCAGTGCCTCAATGCCGCGCTCGCCCTCGAAGGTCGGCGGGCGCAGGTCATCCAGGCGGAACCCGAACTTCTCGTGCTCGGTGCCGATGCGCCACTGCGCGCGGGGTTTCTCGCCGGAGGCGATCACCTCCACCAGCTGCGAGCGGTCGGTAATGGGTGTATCGGCGACGTGGCTGGGGCTCGACAAGGGGAAGGCTCGCTGGACAGTGGCGGGGGATGTGGGGCCCGGGGCCTTCCATCGCAAGGGCGCACTATAGCGTGGCGACCCGTTGCGTCATGCGACGGAGACGGTTTTCAGCATCCTACCGACGCCCTCTTGACCCTCGTACACTCGGGGCCATGAGCCGCCATTCACGACACCCCGAACTGCACCGCTCCGAGCGCGTCGGCTGGCTGCGTGCCGCCGTGCTGGGGGCCAACGATGGCATCGTCTCGGTGGCCGGCCTGGTGGTCGGCGTGGCCGCCAGCGGCGCCTCCGCGGCGACCATTCTGGCCACCGGCGTGGCTGGCACCGTGGCCGGCGCGATGTCGATGGCTGCTGGAGAGTATGTCTCCGTGCAGACCCAGGCCGACACCGAAGACGCCGACCTGGCGATGGAAAAGCGCGAACTGCACGAAGACCCGCACAGCGAGCTGGAAGAGCTGGCCGCGATCTACCGCCACCGCGGCCTGGAGCCGGCGCTGGCGCGGCAGGTGGCCGAGCAGCTCACCGCCCACGACGCACTGGGCGCCCACGCCCGCGACGAGCTGGGCATCACCGATACCCTGCGCGCGCGCCCGCTGCAGGCAGCGCTGGCCTCGGCCGGCGCCTTCACCTGTGGTGCGGCACTGCCGGTGCTGACCGCGCTGCTCGCGCCGGTCGACAAGGTCGCGATGATGACCACCGCCAGCACCCTGCTCGGCCTGTGCCTGACCGGCGCGATGGCGGCCCAGGCCGGCGGCGCACCGCCGGTACGCGGCGCGATCCGGGTGATGTTCTGGGGCGCGTTGGCGATGGCCGCGGCCGCCGGCGTCGGTCGCCTGCTCGGCGCACACGTGACATGACCGCCATGCTGCCCCCGGCCACCGCACTGCTGGCCGAGATGGCCAGTCTGGCGGGCTGTGAGCGCGCCGAAGGCTATGCCTGCATCACCGCCCGTCGCGAGCATGGCGCCAGCTCGGTGGAGATTCCGCAACCGCAGTTCGCGATCCTGCTGGAAGGCCGCAAGCAGGTGCGCACCGCGCACCAGTCGCTGGAATTCATCCCCGGCGACATCCTGCTGCTGACCCAGCGCTGCCGGATCGATGTGGTCAACACGCCCGACCCGGGGACCGGCCGCTACCTCAGTGCCATCGTGCCGCTGTGTGCCGAAGTGCTGGCGGCCGCACGCACGCTGTGGAGCGAGGACCTTCCCGCGCCGGGCCAGGCGATGGCACGTCTGCCGTTGATCGACCATGGCACAGTGCTGCGCCAGTGGCGGCAATCGCTGCAGGACGGCCGCTACAGCGAGGCACGATTGGCGCTGGCCTCGCTGGTGCTGACCCTGTGCCGGCAGGGCCACGGCAACCTCTTGCTGCCACAGGCACCGAGCCTGGGCGAACAGATCCGCGACCGCATCGCCGCCGAACCGGCACGCGACTGGCAATCGCGTGATGTGGAAGAACAGTTCGCGCTGAGCGGTGCGACCCTGCGTCGTCGTCTCGCCGCCGAGGACACCAGCCTGCGCCAGCTGCTCACCGAGGCCCGGCTGGCGCATGGCATGCAGCTGCTCTACACCACGGACCTGCCATTGAAGACCGTCGCAGCACGCGCGGGCTACCGGTCTGCGGCGAGTTTCAGCAAGCGCTTCGCCGAGCAATACGGACTGGCTCCCACAGACATTTGAAGGGGTTCGGCAGGGCTGCGCCCTGCACCCGCAGAGGCAACGGCAACGGCAACGGCAACGGCAACGGCCGAGGCAACAGCAACGGCGGGCTATCCGTGGGATGGCGGGGCGGTGTCGGAGTGCGGGGACGCCGTGAACCCATCCATGAAGTGACCCCCGAGACTTGGACGGGGTCAGGCGGCCGATTGGGCCTGCTCCCGGTACTTTACCGGGCTCAGACCTTTCAGTTTCAGTTTGATGCGTTCTTCGTTGTAGTACTGGATGTATTCCACCAGCCCAGCCTCCAGACTCTCGAGGCTGTCAAAGCTGTTCAGGTAGAAGAATTCCGACTTCAGCGTTCCAAAGAAGCTCTCCATCGCCGCATTGTCCAGGCAGTTGCCGCGCCGGGACATGCTTTGCTTCAACGAGTGCTTTTCCAGCATGTGCCGGTAGTTTTCATGCTGGTACTGCCAGCCCTGGTCGGAGTGGATCATGGGGCGCTCATCCGGGGAAAGCTTCTTGATGGCCTCCTCCAGCATTTGACCCACCAGATCAAATACGGGCCGACGCTTGATCTGATAAGCCACGATTTCGCCGTTGTAGAGGTCCATGATCGGCGACAGGTATAGCTTCATGCCCTGCACCTTGAACTCGGTCACGTCAGTCACCCACTTCTGGTTGGGCCGCTCGGCATGGAACTGGCGATTGAGGTCATTGCCAACCACAACATTGGCCGCCCCCTTGAAGGCCTGGTAGCGCTTCACACGCACCCGCGATTTCAGCCCCATCTCCCCCATCAGGCGCTGAACCCGCTTGTGATTGGTCCGATGACCCTGATTGGCTAATTCCAGCGTCACCGTGCGATAGCCATAGCGCCCTTGGCTTTGATCGTAGATTGCACGGATGCGCTCGCACAGGGCTGCCTCATCCTGATCCGGATGGGCCAGGACATGGTTCTGGTAATAGAACGTACTGCGTGACAGCTCAGCTGCTTCGAGCAGAAGCGACAGCGTATGAACCTGCCTCAATCCTTGGACGGCTTGCGCTTTGCGTCCTGCGCCGCCTGCTCTTCCCGGATCAAGGCATCGAGTTTTTTTAGGTAGTCGGTCTCCGCACGCAGATAGGCGACTTCCTTGAGCAGCTCATCGCGGCTCATATCTTCAGGCGGCTTGGACGAACGGGTCTTCTTCATCGGCTTTCGGGGCGGCGGCGGAGGGGGTGCCAACGCTTGGGCACCGCCTTGAGCATACAGGCGCCGCCATCGCCCCACCGCGCCGGCATCGCCAATTTGAAAGTAGGTGGTGGCCTCGCGCCCGGACAGGCCGTCCTGGCTCATCTTCTCCAGGACAGCCAGCTTGAACGGGAGGTCATAGGACCGGGCCTGGCGATGAAATCCCCGCCAACCATGCAGCCGATAGGTCGCCACCCAGCGCCTGACCGTGGAGAACTCCAGGCCGTGGCGACGGGCAATGGCTTTGACCGATGTGGAGGTCTTGCAGGCCTCTTTGGCGACCTGCAGTTTGAAACGCGCGTCGTATTTGTTCATGTATCCCTCGGGGTTGGATCTAGCGTCCAACTCCCGGGGGTCACTTCACCATGGGGGCTTGGCAGCCGCATCCATGCGGCTGACACCCCGCACTCCGACACCGCCCCACCTCTGACAGATCTCCGCGGCTGTTGGTAGGTGTCGACCTTGGTCGACACATCTGTCAGATATCGAATGAATCATCCACGCATTGCGTGGATCTACTGTGTCGACCAAGGTCGACCCCCACCAGGGCAATACGTCGTTCCAACAGATCGCAGAAAACTGTCGAAGGCGGGGTGGGTCCGGTTGCGGGGGCGTGAGCCGCATGGGCCCGAGGCATGCCTCGGGCGGGTTGGGCAGGACGCCCAACCCCGGTCTTGCCGTGTGCGCAGGACTGCGCACACGAGCAAGCGGCGACCGAGCTTACATGGGTGAGGGCGCTTTGCTTGCGAAGCATTGCTTCGCAAGCGCCCGAACGCACAGCCGCCAGCGGCTGGGCCGGGCCCCGGAGGGGGACTTGCAGCGGCCCCCGCAACCGGACCCACCCCGCCATCCCACGGATAACCCGCTGTTGCTGTTGCTTCGGCCGTTGCTGTTGCCTCTGCGGGTGCAGGGCGCAGCCCTGCAGACAACACCCCTTCCCTGAGCATTCCGCGTAGTGGTTTGAGCGCCGCACACACGTCGACCACGGCACGCTATACGGCAACGGAACCGCCCGTCGTCCACCGAGAACCACCATGACCCTGCGTCCCCTGCCGCTGCACCGCGCCCTGCTGTTGGCCCTGTCATCCCTGCCACTGGCCGCGCTGGCCGAAACCACGTCGCCTGCCCCCACCCAGCAGGTCCCGGGCGTCTACCACCAGCGCGTCGGTGCGCTGCAGGTCACCGCTCTGTTCGATGGCGTGGTCGCGCTGGGCCGGCAGGAAGTCGTGGACGTGCCGCCGACGCTGGTCAGCCGCCTGCTGGAAGGCCGTTACGTGCCCGAAGACAAGAAGGGCCTGCAGACCGCGATCAACGCTTTCCTGGTGCGCCAGGGCAACCACCTGACCCTGGTCGATACCGGTACCGCGCAGTGCTTCGGCCCCGGCCTGGGCCAGGTGCTGGGCAACCTGCGCGCCTCCGGCGTGGACCCGGCCGAGGTGGATGAGGTGCTGCTGACCCACGCCCATCCGGACCATCTGTGCGGCGTGCTCGACGCGCAGGGCAAGCTGGCCTACCCGAATGCCACGGTGTGGCTGTCCAAGGCCGATGCCGACTACTGGCTCAACCCGGCCAGCGAGGCCACCGCGCCGAAGGGCGTGCGCTTTGCCTTCCCGCTGGCGCGCAACGCGGTAGCGCCCTATCAGGCCAGCGGCCACCTGCGCACCTTCAGTCCCGGCGATGCCCTGCCCGGTGGCGCGGTGGCGATGGACACCCATGGCCATACGCCCGGCCATGTCTCTTACCGGTTCGACAGCCAGGGCCAGTCACTGCTGGTGTGGGGCGATGTGCTGCACTTCCATGCGGTGCAGTTCGCCCACCCGGAAGCCGCGTTCGAGGCCGATTCGGACCGCAAGGCGGCCACCGCCAGCCGTCGCAGCCTGCTGCAGCAGGCCACCGCCCACGGTTGGTGGGTGGCCGGTGCACACCTGCCGTTCCCCGGCCTGGGCCATGTGCGCAGCGAAGGCCAGGCCTATGCCTGGGTGCCGGCGGAATATTCGCCGTTGTGAGGGTGTGCCGACCAAGGTCGGCACCCACCCGATCCGGTAGCGCCCGGCTGCCAGCCGGGCGACGGGGGAGCGCTTACTCCAACCCCAGCCAGCCGCCGATCACGCCGCGGGCTTCGTCCACGCCGGTGCGGTCTTCGCCGGAGAACACCTGCACGCTGACGCTGTCGCCGTAGGCCGAGTGCAGTTCCTTGCGCACTTTCTGCAGGGTCTGCATCTGCTGGCTGCGGCTCAGCTTGTCGGCCTTGGTCAGCAACGCATGCGCCGGCAGGCCACGCTGCACGGCATAGGCCAGCATCTGCCGGTCGTAGTCCTTCAGCGGGTGGCGGATATCCATCACCACCACCAGGCCCCTCAGCGCATTGCGGGTGCGGAAGTAGCGGTCGATGAAGGCCTGCCAGTGCGCCTGCAGGTCCAGCGGCACCTTGGCGTAACCGTAACCGGGCAGATCGACCAGATGGGCTTCCGGGGTCACCTGGAAGAACACCAGCTGCTGGGTGCGGCCGGGGGTCTTGGAGACACGGGCCAGGCTGTTCTGCCGGGTCAATGCGTTGAGGGCACTGGACTTGCCGGCGTTGGAGCGGCCCGCAAAGGCCACTTCGGCCCCCTCATCGGGCGGCAGCTGCCCCATGTTGTGGGCAGAGAGGTGGTATTGAGCGCGTTCGATGAGCAATGACATGTGCATAGGATCGCATGTTGCGGCACCGCGCGCCCGGCCCAGGGCCCTCTGCCGGGAAAATGCTGCACTGCTGCGTTGACCGTGCGCGGAAACGGCGTTGATAATCCGGGCGATGCCGGCGGCCACCGCCCGGCCCGGTCCATACGGAGCTTTAGCATGCGCCACGCTCGCGTTCTTGCCGTATCCGCCCTTGCCACTGCCGTAGTTGTTGCCGCTGCTGCGTTCGCGCAGACCACGTTGACCCCGCTGCCCGACAACGGGCCGATCAACACCGCCTCGCTGGAGGTCGATTTCAGCAAGACCCACTGGGGCGATGCCAAGGCCGGCCAGACCAAGGCCTCGGCCTGCGCGGCCTGCCATGGCGCCGACGGCAATTCCACGGTGGAGATGTACCCGTCCATCGCCGGCCAGAGCGAACGCTACGTCGCCCAGCAGATGGCCCTGATCGCCAATGGGCAGCGCAGCTCCGGCGCGGCGGTGGCGATGGTGCCGTTCGTGCAGAACCTCACCCCGCAGGACATGCGCGACATCGGCGCGTTCTTCGCCACGCAGAAGGCCACTGCCGGCATCGCCGATGACACGGCGGTCACCGACGGCCCCTACAAGGGCATGAAGTTCTACGAGATCGGCCAGCAGCTGTACCGTGGCGGCGATGCCAAGCGTGGCCTGCCGGCCTGCATGGCCTGCCACGGCCCCAGTGGCGCCGGTAATCCGGGGCCGGCCTATCCGCACATCGGTGGCCAGCATGCCAGCTATGTCGCGCGCCGCCTGCAGGAATACCAGGCCGGCCAGACCAACGAGACCGACAAGGCGCACTTCCAGATCATGGCTGCGGTTGCGCAGAAGCTGAGCGAGCAGGAGGTGCAGGCGCTGTCGAGCTACCTGCAGGGCCTGCACAACAAGGCCGACGACGTGGCCGTTGCCACCGCGCCGGCACAACCGGCTGCCGCCCCCTGACCACCACTGGTCGGCCCGGGTCGCCACGCCGGCCCGCGGCTGCGGTATGTTTCCTTCACGCCGGCGACCGCGCCGGCGTTGCTTTTTTCAACGGAGATGCGTGTCGATGAGGTTGATTTCCCGCCTGCTGTTGTCTGTGCTGGTGCTGCTGCCGCTGGTAGCCTGCGCCGCCACCCCCGCCAATGCCCCGCTGGTCGAAGGCAAGGACTACGAGCGCATCGCCCAGCCGGGCCCGTTCCAGCCGCTGGCCGGCAAGATCGAGGTGGTCGAGGTCTTCGGCTACACCTGCCCGCACTGCGCCCGTTTCGAACCGCAGCTGGAAGCCTGGGCAGCCAAGCTGCCGGCCGATGTGCGCTTCACTCCGGTTCCGGCAGCCTTCGGCGGCGCCTGGGATGCCTGGGCACTGGCCTACTACGCCGCCGACGAAGTCGGCGTGGCCAAGCGCAGCCATGGCGCCGTGTTCAAGGCCCTGCACCAGGACGGCTCGCTGCCGATGCAGAACGTCTCGGCCGATGAGCTCGCCACCTTCTACAAGGCCTACGGCGTGACCCCGGACCGTTACCTGCAGGCCCTGCGCGGCGATGCCGTACAGAAGAAGGTCGATGCCGCCCGCGCGTTCGCCCAGCGCACCAAGATCCCCGGGACCCCGGCGCTGATCATCAACGGCCAGTACCTGGTCCGTGGCGACAGCTTCGACGACCAGCTGCGCATCGCCTCGGCGCTGATCGCCCAGGCCCGCGCCGCCCGCGGCCGCTGAACCAACACCCACCACCGACACGGCGCTTTCGCCGCCGCGTGTCATCATTTCCCCCTGGCCGGCGCATGACGCCGGCCCCACCTTTCCAGATGCTGGAGACGTTTCCATGAAGATCCGTTACGCCCTCGCCCTCGCAGCGCTGCTGCCGATCCTGGCGGCCTGCAAGGCCGACGACGGCAGCACCAACACCACCGCGGCCCCGGCCGAACCGGCTGCAGCTCCGGCGACCACCGAACCGGCCGCTCCGGCCGCGGGTACCGAAGGCGCCGCCCCGGCCGCTGCCGAAGGCGAGAAGGACGCGGCTGAAGCCGCACCGGCCGCTGCACCGGCCCCGACCACCACCGCACTGACCGGCCCGGCCCCGGTGGAAGGCGCCGACTACCAGGTGATCCCGAACGGCCAGCCGTTCCAGCCGGCCGCCGGCAAGATCGAAGTGACCGAGATCTTCGGCTATGTCTGCCCGGCCTGCGCCGCGTTCCAGCCGCTGGTCGGCCCGTGGAAGGCCGGCCTGCCGAGCGACGTGAACTTCGTCTACGTGCCGGCCATGTTCGGCGGTACCTGGGACAACTACGCCCGTGCCTTCTACGCCGCGCAGACCCTGGGCGTGCAGGAGAAGACCCACGAAGCCCTGTACGCTGCCATCCATTCGCAGAAGACCCTGAAGGGCGAGCGCGGCACCGATTCGGTTGACGACATCGCCAAGTTCTACGGTGCCTACGGCGTGGATCCGAAGCAGTTCGCCGCCACCATGGGCAGCTTCGCGGTGAATGCCAAGACCAACTCGGCCAAGCAGTTCGCCCAGCGCAGCCAGATCAGCGGCACCCCGTCGATCATCGTCAACGGCAAGTACCTGGTGAAGGGCAAGAGCTTCCCGGACATGCTGCGCATTGCCGACCACCTGATCGCCCGCGAACGCGGTGCGGCCCAGGCTCACTGATCCAAGAGAAGCGTTTCCCGGCCGTGAATTCCCCCCGTACACGGACCCTGCGCTTGCTGACGGCCAACATCCAGGCCGGCTCAAGTACCCGCCGCTACAGCGACTATGTGACCCGCAGCTGGTCACATGCGCTGCCGGCGGGCCGCAAGCGCAGCAGCCTGGACGCGATCGCCACCCTGGCGCGCGAACATGACATCGTCGGCCTGCAGGAGGCCGACCCGGGCAGCCTGCGCTCGGGCTTCACCAACCAGACCCACTACCTGGCCCAGCGTGCCGGCTTCAACTACTGGAGCCACCAGCCGAACCGGCGCATGGGCGGGGTCGCCTCCAGCGCCAACGGCCTGCTGAGCAAGCTGGAACCGGTGGAAGTGCAGGATCACGCCCTGCCCGGCCGCATCGGCGGGCGCGGCGTGCTGCTGGCCAAGTTCGGCGACGGCGCCGATGGCCTGGCGGTAGCGGTGGCCCATCTGTCGCTGGGCGCGGGCTCGCGGATGTCGCAGCTGGGCTTCATTGCCGAGCTGCTGTCCGACCATCCCAATGCCGTCCTGATGGGCGACTTCAACTGCCTGGCCGAACGCCCGGAAATGCAGGTGCTGTACCAGAAGACCCGGCTGCAGCCCCCCGGCTGCATCGTGCCGACCTTCCCCAGCTGGCGCCCCGATCGCGCCATCGACCACATCCTGGTCAGCAGCGGCCTGCAGACCCGCACCGTGGAAGCCGTACCGGCCGCGTTCTCCGATCACCTCGCCCTGGCGATGCAGATCGACGTCCCGGACGACGCCCTGCGCTGACCGCTCCTGGTGGGGTGCCAACCTTGGTTGGCACGCTCTCCGCCGGGCATGGCCCGGCGCTACCCCGCCTGCACCACCGGCACCTTCAGCCGCCGCGCGGTCATCGTGCTGCCCACCGAGGCCAGCACCGTGCAGCCGATCGCCAGCCACTGCAATCCATGCAGGTGCTCGTGCAGCAGCAGCATCGCCCACAGCGCGGCCACTGCCGGCTCCATGCTGATCAGGATGCCGAAGGTCTCCTTGGGCAGGCGCTTGAGCGCCATCATCTCCAGCGACATCGGGATCGCGCTGGACACCAAAGCCACCAGCAGGCCAGCGGCCAGGATCTTCGGATCGAGCAGTGCGGCGCCGGCATGCACCACGCCCACCGGCACCACCACCAGCGACGCCGCCAGCAGCCCCAGCGACACCGAATGCCCGGCGTGCAGATGGCCGGCACGCTTTCCGAACACGATGTACAGGCCCCAGCACGCCGCCGCACCCATGGCATACAGCACGCCGGCCGGATCCAGCGCCGGGCCGCCACCGATCGGCAACAGCAACAGCAGCCCCACCGCCGCGCAGCCCACCCACAGGAAGTCGATCGGTCGCCGTGATGACAGCATCGCCACCGTCAGCGGCCCGGTGAACTCGATGGCCACCGCGATGCCGAAGGGAATCGTGCGCAGGGCCATGTAGAACAGCAGGTTCATCAGGCCCAGGGTGAGCCCGTAGCGCAGGATGGTGATCGCATCCACGCGGCTGGTCTTCCAGCGCCATGGCCGCCAGAACAGCAGCAGCAACAGCGCCGAAAAGCCCACGCGCAGCGCGCTGGTGCCCTGGGCACCGATCAGCGGGAACAGGTGTTTTGCGTAGGAGGTGCCGATGGCCAGCGAGGTGACCGAGCCGAGCACCGCCAGCGCCGGCAACATCGGCGCGAATCGTGAAGTCTGCATGCGCAAAGTCTATTGCGCCGGTGCCGAGCACTTGGCTCAATTGACGGCCCGTTCGTGCAACTTCTGCTCGCCATGGCCACCGCCCCCGTGCTCGACAGCTTCGACCGCGCCATCCTCGACCTGCTGCAGCGGGACAACACCCTGCCGCAGCGCGAAATCGCCGAGGCCGTGCACCTGTCCACCCCGGCCGTGCAGCGCCGGATCAAGCGCCTGCAGGACAGCGGTGTGATCGCGGCCAATGTGGCCGTGGTCGCTGCGGCGAAGGTCGGACGACCGCTGACCATCATCGTCGAGGTGCGCGTGGTCAGCGAGCAGCGCGAACGCGTGGCGCCGTTCAAGCGTCGCGTGCAGGACGACCCGGCCGTGCAGCAGTGCTACTCGATCACCGGCGATGGCGATTTCCTGCTGTTGCTTTCGGCGGCGTCGATGGAGGAGTACGAGGCGATCACCGAGCGCTTGTTCGGTGGCGATGACAACATCGAGCGCTTCCGTACCTCGGTGGCACTGGGCACCTTGAAGCGGAGTTTCGAGGTCCCGCTGGCACCGGTTCTGTAGCGTCGAGCCATGCTCGACTGCGTTTTTACCGCAAAGCAACAGCCGTCGAGCATGGCTCGACGCTACAGTCGGAGACCATGAGCACTCCGTCCTCTCCTGCCGGTCGCCTGCGCCGCTGGCTGCTGCGCGGTCTGTGGCTGGCCATTGCCGTCGTTGCCGCGATGGCGCTGTGGAACAGTCCCTGGGCCGCCGCACCAAAGATGCTGTGGACACTCGCGCAGATGCCGCCGGCCACCGAACTCCCGGTGCCGGTGGAGGGTGTGCGCCCCCGCCAGATCGCCGATACCTTCGGCGCGCCGCGCGGCCGCGACCGCTCCCACGCCGGCATCGATATCTTCGCCCAGCGCGGCACGCCGGTGCGCAGCGTCACTGCCGGCGTCATCGCGGATGTCAGCGAACGCGGCCTCGGTGGTCGCCAGGTCTGGGTGATCGGGCCCGGGCGGGAACGCTACTACTACGCGCATCTGGAAGGCTGGGCCGAGGGCCTGGCGCGCGGCCAGGTGGTGCAGGCCGGTGACCTGCTCGGCCACGTGGGCGACAGCGGCAATGCCAAGGGCACGCCGCCGCATCTGCACTGGGGCATCTACGGCACGAACGGCCCCCGCAACCCGTTGCCGTTGCTGCGCTGATCGCCACGGCGCACCCGCGCACCGAACCGTTCATGATTTGTAAATAGGAATAGTTCGTATTACCATTTCTTTCGTTTCCGGTGGTGCCAGGACGGCCTGCCCGCCCTTCCCCTACCCGTAGCGCCTCGCCTCCTGGATGCCGGCCGAACGCGCGTGCTCGTCCAGGACCCCCATGACCCGTCCCGCCTTCCGTACCCTGCAGCCGCAGCGGCTGTCCGTTGCCGTGCTTGCCGTTCTCTGCGCCGTGGCCCCGGCCGCCTTCGCCGACACCGCCGCCGATCCGACCACGCTGGACAAGGTGGTGGTCAAGGGCGAACGTGCCGAAGGCTATTCGGTGCGCCGCACCTCGGCCGGTACCCGCTTCGATCTGGCACCGCGCGAGATCCCGCAGTCGGTCAGCATCATCAGCCACCAGCGCATCGAAGATCAGAAGCTGGACGACATCATCGACGTGCTGGCCAACACCACCGGCGTGACCAGCACCCAGTCCGACAGCGAGCGCACCGAGTTCTACGCGCGTGGCTTCTACATCGATGCCTACCAGTTCGATGGCCTGCCGACGCAGATGGTGCAGAACTGGAGCTACGGCGATTCCGGCCTCGATCTTGCGCTGTACGACCGCGTGGAAGTGGTACGCGGCGCTACCGGCCTGCTCAGCGGTGCCGGCAATCCGTCCGCCTCGGTGAACCTCATCCGCAAACACGCCGACAGCGCAGAACTGACCGGCAGCGTCTCGGTGAACGTCGGCAGTTGGGGCCGCACACGCACCACCGTGGACGTGGGCACCGCGCTGAACGCCAGTGGCACGGTGCGCGGCCGGGTGATCGGCAGCTACCTGGACACCGATGGTCAGATGGACCGCTACAACCAGCGCAAGACGCTGGGTTATGCCGTCATCGACGCCGACCTGACCCCGGACACGCAGCTCAGCGTGGGCTACGACTACCAGCAGAAGCGCGCCAACGGCGCGACCTGGGGCGGCTTCCCGATGTGGTACGCCGATGGCAGCCCGACCAACTATCCGACCTCGTTCAATCCGTCGCCGGACTGGACCTACTGGGACACCACCAGCAAGCGTGCGTTCGCCACCCTGCAGCATGCCTTCAGCAACGGCTGGAAGTTCAAGATCGGCGCCACCCACGACCGCACCAAGGCCGACGACAAGCTGTTCTATCCGGCCTACACCGCGTTCAACAAGACCACGGGCGCCGGCATCACGCCGATGGCCGGCTTCTACAACACCGAGCGCAAGGTTGATGGCATCGATGGCTACATCGATGGGCCGTTCCAGCTGTTCGGCCGCGAGCACCAGTTCATGGCCGGCCTGAGCTACAACAAGCGTGAGTTCGCCAACTATGGTGATTTCCAGCCTGACTTCAACGATCCGAATGCACAGTACCTGCCGCTGGCCAGCTACTTCGGCTGGACCGGTGATTTCCCGCAGCCGAACTGGCGACCGCTGAAGCTTGCCAGCCAGGGCACCATCACACAGAAGGCCGGCTATGCCGCCGCACGCCTGTCGCTGGCCGATCCGCTGAAGCTGATCATCGGTGCGCGCTACACCGACTGGAAGAGCGAAGACGAAGGCAACGACCGCTCGCACAAAGTGACCACGCCGTATGCCGGCCTGGTCTACGACATCAACGATACCTACTCCGCTTACGCCAGCTATACCGAGATCTTCCAGCCGCAGACGCTGCGCAACAAGCAGGGCAGCTACCTCGATCCGGTCGATGGCAAGAGCTACGAAGTCGGCGTCAAGGGCGCGTGGTTCGACAACCGGTTGAATGCATCCGTGGCAGTGTTCCGCATCGAGCAGGACAACGTTGGCCAGGCAACCATGGACAAGGTTGACGGGCAGTTGAACGAAACCGCCTACATCGCTGCACGTGGCACCGTCAGCCGTGGCTTCGAGTTCGAAGTGAATGGCGAACTGGCACCGGGCTGGAACGCGACCTTCGGTGCTTCACGTTACGTGGCCAAGGACATCAACGGCGCCGACATCAACACCAACCTGCCGCAGACCGCGCTGAAGCTGTTCACCAGCTACACCCCGCAATCGCTGCAGGAACTGACCGTCGGCGGCGGTGCCAACTGGCAGAACCGCATCTACTACGCTGCGCCGGTAGTGGGCCGTTTCGAACAGGAAGGCTACGCGCTGGTCAGTGCCTTCGTGCGCTACCGCATCTCGCCGGAGTTCAGCGTGCAGGCCAACCTCAACAACCTGCTGGACAAGAAGTACTACTCGCAGATCACCGGTTACGGTGCCTACGGCGACGGCCGCAATGGCTCGCTGACGTTCACCTGGGCGTTCTGATCCAATCGGCCTTGTAGCGTCGAGCCATGCTCGACTCGATCACACGGGGTAGTCGAGCACGGCTCGACACCACAACGGCGCCGGGCTGAGCCCGGCGCCGTCCCTTCATCAGAAACGCAGGTCCGCGCGCAGGTACCAGTAGCGGCCACGCGGGATGTCATAGGTCGAAGCGTCGTAACCGTTCAACGAGCACGACAGGCAGATCGGCGGATCCTTGTCGAACACGTTGTTCAGGCCAGCGGTCAGCTGCAACCCCTTCATCCAGTCGATCTTGTAGCCCACCTGCATGTCATGGAAGGTGGTGGCCGACAGCGTATTGGTGCCTGCGGCCTGGTTGCTGCAGACCGGGAATACAGAGGCGTCACCGCAGTTCTCGGTCAATTCGGAGATATGCCGAACGGTCCAGTTGGCACTCCAGCGGTCCAGCGTCCAGCCGATGCTGGCATTGCTGGTCCATTCCGGAATCGAGCTGTCGGCCACTTCCACGCCCGGCTTCTGCGGCTGCTTCTGGCCCGCCGCACCGGTGGCCTCGTAGCGGCCGACGAACGTGTTCTTCCAGCCCAGCTTGAACTGGCCGATCGAGCTCTGCGGCAACGTCCAGAACAGGTCCACGTCCCAGCCGTCGGTCTTGATCGAGCCGAGGTTGGTCAGGCGGTTGTTGAAGCTGCTGACCGCACCGGTGCTGGCGCGGGTGATGCCATCGCAGTACACCGGATCGAGCGTGTCCACGCACAGGTCCAGCTGGGTCTGCGCGTTGATCGCCTGGATCGCACCATCGATGGCATGGCGGTAGAAGGTCACCTCCACATCGAAGCGCTCCGACCACGACGCATTGTTGCCGAACCACGGGCTCCACACGAAGCCGGCGCTGAAGCTGCGCGAGCGCTCAGGTTCCAGCTCGCGGTTGCCGCCGGTGGTCACCGAGATCTGCGAATTGGCCTGCTGGAAGCCAGCCGGCACACCCAGTGCGGCACAGTTGGCGGCGCTGCCACGCGGCGGCGTGCCGCCCAGGCCCACCGAGCACGGGTCGAACAGCTGCAGGTCGGCGCGCGCGGCCGAGCCGTACAGTTCACCGATCGACGGCGCACGGAAGCCTTCGGCATAGGTCGTGCGCAGCACGAAGTCGTCGGTCACCTGCCAGCGCAAGCCGTACTTGGGCGTGAACTCGCCGCCGAAGGTGGAGTAGTCCGAGTAGCGGCCGGCCAAGCTCAGGTCCAGCTTCTTGCCCAGCGGCGAGTCGGCGAAGATCGGAACGCTCAACTCCAGGTACGCTTCGTTGACGTCATACGAGCCCGAGGTCGGCTGCGACGGCACGCCGTTGTAGTGGCCGATCACCGTCAGCGGATCAGGCTGGTACCAGCCCCTGTACTTGCGGTACTCGTAGCCGCTGGCGAACGACACCGGACCGGCCGGCAGGGTGAACAGGTCGCTGGACAGGTTGGCGGTGAACAGGCTCAGCTCGTTCTGGCTGCGGTCGCGCACCACCGGCTGGATCCACTTCAGCATGTCCGGGGTGATCGAGCCGACGCCGCCGAAGATGTTCAGCGGCACGCAGCCCGGCGTTGCCGCGCACACCGCCGGATCGCCCAGCGCCATGTTGACGTTGTAGATGTTGTAGCTGCCGTAGTTGGTCTGTTCGGCCTTGTTCTTGCTGTACATGCCGTTGACGTCCCAGTACCAGCTGCGGTCAGCCGCCTGGAAGTTGCCGACGAAGCCGGTGGCGAAATACGTGGTGTCCACTTCCTGCTTGAACACGCGCGCGCCGCCTTCTACTGGACGGCGACCGATCAGGCTCAGGTTGTCACCCGAGACCAGGTCGAAGCCGAACGGGTTGTACGGGTTGAGCGCAGACACGGTGATGTTGTCGGCCAGCGGATTGCCGGTGGCGCCATCGGGACCGAAGAACAGCGGCTCCGGGCCGGCCTGGTTGGTCGACTCACGGCGGTTGCCCAGTGCCTTGACGTACCACTGAACGTTGTCGGTGATGTCGAAGCGGAACTGGCCGAACAGGCCCTTACGTTCCGAGGGTGTCAGCACCATGTTGTATTCGGCGAAGTTGAAGCGATCAGCACTGGTGAAGCAGTGATAGTCATCGGTGCGCGCGCAGCCGGCACTGCCGTCGTAGCGCGGGTTGCTCACGCCGGTATTGGGCACGATGTTCTGCACCGCACCGGTGTTCGGGTCGGTGAACATGAAACGGCCCTGCGGAATGCCACCGCTGCCGAAGGCCAGGCCGGTGCCGGGAATCGGGAAGCGCGACTGCTCGCGGTCCTTGGCGAACACCGGATCCTGCTTGGTCCAGCTGGCGCCGAGGAACAGGCTGAAGCGATCACCGCTCTTGCCCCAGGCCAGGTCCACGCCCTTCTGCGTACCGTCGCCCTTGCTGTACTCGCCGTAGTTCAGGGTCACCTGGCCGCCATCGAAGTCGCGGCGGGTGATGATGTTGACCACGCCGGCAATGGCATCGGAGCCGTACAGCGACGACGCGCCATCTTCCAGCACTTCGATGCGCTCGACGATGGCCAGCGGAATGGTGTTGAGGTCGGTGGCCGAGCCCACACCGGAGGCGGACGACTCATTGACCCAGCGGATGCCGTCAACCAGCACCAGCACGCGCTTGGCGCCCAGATGGCGCAGGTCCACCTGCGCCGAGCCAGCACCTACACCACTGCCATCGGGCGGGAAGCCGAAGTTGCCGGACGAATTGAACTTGGCATTGAGCGCGGAACCGGAACCGGTGAGCTGCTGCAGCACTTCGCCGATCGAGGTCAGGCCGGTGCGTTCGATATCACCGCGGGTCAGCGTCTGGATCGGCACCTGGCCTTCGACTTCAGCGCGCTTGATGCGGGTACCGGTGACTTCCACCGCATCGAGGTTGGTGGTGGATTGTGCAGCGGCACCCAACGGTGCCAGGGTCATCACGCACAGCGCGACGGCAACCGCCAAAGGGCGGTGGTGCAGGTGATTCATTCGCTCTCTCTCCAAAGGAATGTCGGGACATGGGCTGCCGCACTCCCTCCCTGCATGGCGGCGCCGTCTCCTTTGTAAACAAGTAGTAAAAATCGCGGCGTGATGATCGACACTCTTTCACGCGGAATTGACGCAATTGCAGGCCGATTGCGTCAGATGGCTGCAGGTTATGACCGGACGATATTGTTCACGACAGGCAGCCTTGATGCCGGCTGCGACAGCGCGCGCCGGGGGCTGCCACATTCATGGAAAAGGTCTTTGCCGGACCGTTTCAGGAATAGTTTGAAATTCCCTCTTTCAGAAGGCGCCGCTAGTCGATCCAGCGCAGACTCGCACCTCCAGCCATTCGCGGGAGGGTCGATCATGAAAGCGGTGAGTGCGGTGCTGGGTGTCACGACGGTGATGACGCTGCTTTTTTCCCTGGCGGGCGAATCGAGAGCAGGCGGCGTGATCGAGTGCAACAACTGCCCCTCTCCCAGCGATGCGGCCTTGGCCTCGGGAGAGGGATTGACGGTTGTGGTGGATTTCGAGAGAGCCGAGTTGACTGCTTTCGACGTTGAACGTGCCCCTGGGACCGGAAGGTGGCGAGCACATCCAACCCCGGTTCCAGCGCAGATTGAAATGGCCTTTCTGCGGATCCTGGATGCGACGCTGTCAGCAGGGGAAGCGCCGCCCATGCGGCAATCACCGCATGAGCGGCAGTGAGACATCGCACTACCGCACGAACGCAATGCGCTCCATGCCGGTCGCCTCGGCTGCGGCCAGAATCCTCGCCATGCCTTCGTATTCGGCCGCCGGATCGGTGGCGATACGCAGCTCCGGCAGGTTGCCGGCATGTTCGCCCGCCTGTGCCTGCAGGCGCGCCTGCAGCTCACTGATCACCATCGGCTGACCATTCCAGCTGAGCTGGTTGGCAGCGTCCAGGCGCAGCTCGATCGGCGGTGGCGGTTCGGGACGGTCGACCACGCGATCGGTGGCCTGTGGCAACTGCACGGCTATCGGCCGGGCCACGATCGGCGCGGTCACGATGAAGATGATCAACAGCACCAGCATCACATCCACCAGTGGCGTGACATTGATGTCCGCCAGCGGGCCGCTTCTTCCTGCGCTACTGAACGCCATGTGCCGCTCCCTGCAGCCGGGCCGATCGCCCAAGCTCGACACTACGTCGCCCGCAGGCTCGCGAGGCAGTGCCTGCAGCACGAGCATTCAGCTGCCGTTGCCGACCCATCGCGTGCACGCAATGCGAAACTGAATTCAGCCATTGCCCGCTATGCTGCCCGCCATGACCCGACGCTCTTCGACCGCCCTGTCCCTGCTGCCCTTGGCCACCACGCTGCTGATCGGCTGCGCCAATGCCCAGTCCCTCGACGCCCAGAACGCACAGCTGAAGGCCGCGATCGCTGCCGCCGAACGCGGCCAGTTCGATCCCGGCCAAGCCGCCGCACTCAGCCGCCATCCTGCATACGGCTGGCTGGAGTACGCCAACCTGCGCCGCAACATCGACACCGTCGATACCGCGCAGGCGCAGGCCTTCCTCAAGCGCTATGACGGCCAGGCCGTGGCCACCACGTTCCGCAGCGTATGGCTGCCCTCGGTCGCACGCCGCCAGGACTGGCCGACCCTGCTCGCCAACTGGGCGCCCACCGACAACGCCGGCCTGCGCTGTGCGCAGCTGACCGCGCGCCAGGTGACCGGTAAGGTCGATCCGCAGTGGATCAACGAAGCGCAGGACCTGTGGCGCAGGAACGGCAAGTCGCTGCCGGACGGCTGTGATGCCGTTTTTGCCGTGCTGCAGGCACAGGGAGGTCTGAGCGACGCCCTGCGCTGGGAACGCATCGACGCTGCCGCCGACGCCCAGCAACCCGCTGTGATGCGCAGCGCCGCACGGGGCCTGCCTGCCACCGACCTGGCGCTGGCCAACAATTACGCCGCCTTTGTCGACAAGCCCAACGCCAGCGCGTTGAACTGGCCGCGCAACGAGCGCAGCCGGCGCATCGCCACCGATGGCCTGGCCAAGCTGGCCAAGGCCGATCCCGGCGCCACCGAACAGCAGCTGCCGCAGTACGCGCAGGCACTGAGCCTGAGTGCCGACCAGCAGAGCCAGGTGCTGTACCAGATCGCACTGTGGACGGTGGCGTCCTACCTGCCCGATTCGGCGCGGCGCCTCAACGCGGTGCCGGAATCGGCGTACGACGAACGCCTGCACGAGTGGCGCGTGCGCGAAGCGATGTCGCGCGGTGACTGGCCGGCGGCGCTGACCGCGATCCGCAAGATGGGCAGCAAGCAGCGCAGCGACCCGCGCTGGCGCTACTTCGAAGGCCGCATGCTGGAGAAGACCGGCCAGGCCCAACAGGCGCAGCCGCTGTTCCGCGAGGCCGCGCGCGCACCGACCTTCCATGGTTTCCTCGCCGCCGACAAACTGCAGCAGGGCTACACGCTGTGCCCGTGGAAGCCGAACGACAGCACGCAGGCACAAGCGGTGATCGCGCGCGACCCAGCCATCCAGCGCGCGATGGCGCTGTACCAGATCGATCGCGCCGGCTGGGCCGTGGCCGAATGGAACAGTGCGCTGTCGCGCTTCGATGACACCCAGCGCCGCCTCGCCGTTCGCGTGGCGCAGGACAATGGCTGGTTCGACCGCGCCGTGTTCGCACTCGGCAAGCAGCCGCAGGAACAGCGCCTGTACGACCTGCGTTTCCCGCTGCACCACGACGCCACCATCCGCCGCGAATCGGCACGCAACGCGATCGATCCGGCCTGGGTGGCGGCAGAGATCCGCGCCGAGAGCACCTTCACCCCGCGCGCGCGCTCGCCTGCCAACGCCATGGGCCTGATGCAGGTGCTGCCGGCCACCGGTGCCGGCGTGGCCAAGTCGATCGGCCTGACCGGCTACGGCGGCGCCGACAGCCTGTACGACCCGGACACCAACATCGCCATCGGTACCGCCTATCTGCGCCAGCTGATGAACAAGTACGACGGTCTGCCGTACGTGACCATCGCCGCCTACAACGCCGGCCCGACCCCGACCGCGCGTTGGCAGGGCCAGCGCCCGGGTTATGACCCGGACCTGTGGATCGAGACCATCAGCTACAAGGAAACCCGCGAGTACGTCGCACGCGTGCTGGCCTTCAGCGTGATCTACGACTGGCGCCTCAATGGTGATGCGCTGCCTCTGAGCGACCGTCTGATGGGCCGCCTGGTGGACAAGCGCAAGAGCTTCAGCTGCGCCGCCAACGCTGACCAGGGCGGCGATTGATTGCAAAGCGGCCGGCACTACCCGGCATCCGTTTCCCGGGGAGGGGAAAGCGATGAGCCTGCTGGCCTGGATCGGGATATTCGCCGCCTGGAGCCTGTTCGCCACCTGGGTATTACGCTGGGGTGGCGCGGCTTGGATGGAAGGCTGGAAGTCGCTGGCCTTCATCGACAGCTGGGGCAGCCTGTGGGACGAATCGCAGATCAAGCTGTACTTCCTCTGCCTGTGGATCGTCTACGGGCTGTGGTTCCTGGCTGGCCTGTTCGTGCCGGAGTGGCGCGGCCTGCCGTGATTCCTCTTCATCGGTAGTGCCGGCCGCTGGCCGGCAACCGCCATTGTCCAAGGGTTGCCGGCCAGCGGCCGGCACTACCGATGCTCATGCACCTACCGTGCGATCATCCCCCCATGAAGATCTATCTTGTCGGCGGCGCCGTGCGCGACCGCCTGCTGCAGCGCCCGGCCGGCGACCGTGACTGGGTCGTCGTCGGCGCCACGCCCCCGCAGATGGAAGCGCAGGGCTTTACTGCGGTGGGCCGCGATTTCCCGGTGTTCCTGCACCCGAAGACCGGCGAGGAGTACGCGCTGGCGCGCACCGAGCGCAAATCCGGCCGTGGCTATCGCGGCTTCGTGGTCGATGCCGATCCGGCGGTCACCCTTGAAGAAGACCTGCAGCGCCGCGACTTCACCATCAATGCGATTGCCTGCGATGAGGAGACCGGCACACTGGTCGATCCTTACGGCGGCGTACGCGATGTTGAACAGCGTGTGCTGCGGCACGTCGGTCCGGCCTTTGTCGAAGATCCGCTGCGCGTGCTGCGTGCGGCGCGCTTCATGGCACGCTTCGCGCCACTGGGCTTCACCGTCGCCGAAGAGACCATGGCGCTGATGCGCGAGGTCGCCGCCAGTGGCGAGCTGGACGCGCTGGTGCCGGAACGCGTCTGGCAGGAACTGCGCAAGGCGCTGGTCAGTGAACGGCCCTCCGCCTTCCTGCGCACGCTGCACGCTGCGCAGGCACTGGGCCCGATCCTGCCCGAGCTGGAAGCGCTGTATGGCGTGCCGCAGCGTGCCGAATTCCATCCGGAAGTCGACACCGGCATCCACCAGGAAATGGTCAGCGACATGGCCGCGAAACTGGCACCGGGTGATGACCTGGTCGGCTTCGCTGCCCTCACCCACGACCTCGGCAAGGGCCTGACCCCGCCGGAGGAATGGCCGCGCCACATCATGCACGAGCAGCGTGGCATCAAGCCGTTGAAGGAACTGTGCGCACGGCTGAGGGTTCCCACCGAGCACCAGCAGCTGGCCGAGGCCGTCTGCCGCGAGCACTTGAACGTGCACCGCATCGACGAACTGCGCGATGCCACCGTGCTGGAACTGCTGGGCCGCTGCGATGCACTACGCCGGCCGGAACGCGTGGCCCGCATCGCGCTGTGCTGCGAGGCCGACAAGCGCGGCCGGCTCGGCTTCGAGGACGCCAACTACCCACAGGGCGAAACGCTCAAGCGCCTGCATCAGGCGGCGCTGTCAGTGCAGGCGCGGGATCTGGATACCACGCATCTGAAGGGCCCGGCCATCGGCGAAGCACTGGCCAAGGCGCGGGTGAAAGCCATCGCCGCCGCCCGCTGAAGCCCTGGTAGTGCCGGCCGCTGGCCGGCACCCAGACAATCCCTGGATTCAGTGCGCCATGCCGCGGGTGATCGCCGCCGCACGCTGCTTTAGCTGGGCCACGGCATCGGGAATCATCTCCATACCCACGTCCAGGCCCGGGTTCAGCACCAGGCCGACGCCGTCGCCGATACCGGCCAGCAGCGCGTGCACCGCGATCGGCATGGCATGCGCAAACTGCGGCAGCTGCTCGTGCCACAGGCCCGCGCGTTCGGGGGCGGTGAACACGGCGAACATCGGCTCGCCGCTCTCGCTGGTCAGCACCAGCGGCGAGATGCTCTCGTCCCAGGCGCCATCTTCGCCGATGGCCTTGTCCAGCAGCACGAACGCCGTCGAGGTCAGCAGGCCGTCGAGGAACTGCGCTGCGGTCAGCGTGCCGTCCTGGGCCTGCAGCAGGCGCACCTCGAGGTCGTTGAGGGGTTCGAACGGGGTGTCGTGGTCCATGGTCGGTTCCGGTACGTGATTGCAGGGCAGACTTTAACAGGCCCGCTCCTCAACCGAGGAATCCATGCCGCCACAGCCAGCCCAGCGCCGCCAGACCGGCCACCACCACCAGCATCAGCGGCAGGCCGAAGCGGTGCCGCCACGGGATCGGCACCCCTCCCAGCTGCTGGTCCATGGTGTCGGTGTCCAGCACCCAGCCGTGCTCGCACCGGGTGCAGGCCAGCTCGTAGCGGCGATGGTAGGTGAGGCCGAACAGCAGGTCGATGCGCGCCATCCTGTAGCGCAGTTGGGGGGCGAACTCGGTTTCCGTCTGGCAGCGCAGGCAGTGGTGGGCTTCGGTCGGGCCGACCACCACCACCCGCTCCTGCTGGCCGATCAGGATCATGGATCAGCGGCCCTGGCAGGCGGGTTGGGCCAGCAGCCAGGCTTGGGCGGCGGCAAGGGTGGCCGCATCGCCTGTCGTCAATTCATCCGGAGTAATCCTGGCACCGGCGCCAGCGCCAGTGCGGTCTTTCATCACCGCGGTCGTCACCGCCAACACACTGCCATCCACCAGGGGCCGCGTATCGTTGCTTGTCGAGAAGCCCGCAGTCGACTGCCCGAAACTCCGCGTCTGTGGGCGCCCCCTGAATGACAGCATCGTCGCTTCGCCAGAGCTGGCGGTATTCGACCCGACCAGAACGGCGACGGGCGCGCCGGGCTGCTTGAGGGAATACCCCGGTCGACCGAATCCCAGCCTGGGACGACCATCGACCTGCACCATGGTCGGCGTCAGACTCCAGCGCCGCGACCCGTGGGCGGTAGCAAACGACCCGACCTCTTCCACGCCTGTCGACGACGTGCGCAGCAACGGCGCAACACCCAGCAGCATCGGCCACATGTTGCCCCCATGGTTGCTGCGCAGATCGACAATCCAGCCACAGCGATCGCCGCTGTCCTTGCCACGGATGACATCCTGCCATTGCAGCGCGCGCTGGATGTCCTGATTGAATTCGTCCTGCCGCGCAGCCCCCGGCGTGGCGGCATAGCCTTCGATGACCACCCAGCCAATGCGTGCATCGACGGCACCAGTCACTTTCGCCTTGGCAACGGCCTCAGCGCCGACCTGCTTCGAGCGCTCCGTGGCTTCACGCTTGCGTGCAAGCGTCATCCAGACACCATGCCCCCCGGTGCTCTCCACGATGATCTCACGCAGGGCGGTATGCAACGCACCCGGGTACGCCTGCAACGACGCCAGTCGCTTACGAGCGGCAGGCCAGTCCACTTTATCGCGGTACAAGGCTTCATGCTCGAGCAGATCCAGGATCTGTACCTGCGCTTCCGGCGAAGGTACTTCGGTGGTGGACGCGATGGCGGCCGTTGCGTTGGCTGCCAGAAGGGTCAGTATCAGCGCGCCATTCCCAGGCACTCCCTTGCACATCTGCATGCGACGTTTCCTTGTCGTTGGGTCAGGTTCACAGCATAACCGTGGCGAATCATGCCGCGCCATTATGCGGATAGCCGTTGTAGAGCCGAGCCCATGCTCGGCTGCATGGGACACGATCAAAGCAGCCGAGCATGGCTCGGCTCTACAGGGTCATGGCGCCGGTGGAATCTGTGCCGACCAAGGTCGACACCTACCAGAGCGGGTCTCGTAGCGGCGATGGTAGGTGAGGCCGAACAGCAGGTCGATGCGCGCCATTTTGTAACGCAGCTGGGGGGCGAACTCGGTTTCCGTCTGGCAGCGCAGGCAGTGGTGGGCTTCGGTCGGGCCGACCACCATCACCCGTTCCTGCTGGCCGATCAGGATCATGGATCAGCGGCCCTGGCAGGCTGGTTGGGCCAGCAGCCAGGCTTGGGCGGCGGCAAGGGTGGCCGGTCCGCTGGGGGTAGCCTGATCCGGCTGCATCCTGCCACCGTCACCCTGGCCGTTACGGTCGGTCATGACGTTGTGGGTCAAGAGCAAGGTGGTACCGTCCACCAGCGTCGTCGGTCGATTGCCGGTAGAAAAGCCCGCGCTCGGCTGACCGAAACTACGACTCCCTGGTTGCCCTCGAAACGCGAGTGCCACTGCTTCGCCGGAGCTGGCAGTGCCTGCCCCCATCACCACCGCCACCGGTGCCGTGCCCGCACGCAGCCGATAGGCGCCCTGTCGTGAACGCAGCATCGATGCGTTGCCTTGCACGACTTCACCTTCCGCCTGCCGCCACCACAGCAATCCATTGGCACTACGGAAAGCACCGATCAACGCTCCCTGCGTATCCGGCGTTCCATGCAGCAATGGCAACAAACCAAACAACATCGGCCACATGTTGCCGCCGCCATTGCTGCTTACATCCACTACCCAGCCGCACCGCATGCCGTCATCCAGGCCAGCGATACGCTCCTGCAACGCCAGCGCGTAGACCTTGCGTGCTTCATAACGTTCCGATCCGCTGCGTTGCAGGTCTTCCACGAAGGGGCTCACCCGCAGCACGCCGATGCGGGGATTGGCGTGTCTGGGGGCAGCGAGGTCGGTCGCCTGAGCGGCATTCACGCGCTGAGCACGTTCGGAGCGCTGACGCTGCTCGCTTGGTGAAAACCAACGGCCGTGGCCTCCGCTGCTGCGTGCGGCGGCCTCATCCAGAACACGGCGCTGTTGCGCGCGGTCATCGCCTGCGGCGGTCAGGCGCGCGCGCACGTCGTTCCAATCGACGCGGCCACGGTACAAGGACTGTGTTTCCAACAATTGCAGCATCTGCTCACGCGCTTCGGGCGACGGCAGCTCCACTGTTTCCTCTGCAACAGCGGCCGCAGATGAAAGCAGCAGCGTGGCGAGCATGGCGGCACGAACATTCCTTGGGTCCAGCATCGACGACTCCTTGTCATGTATCGAAGCCATAGGATAGCCGTGGCGGGATCGATCTCGCCACGCACCGTTGTTCTATAGAGCCGAGCCCATGCTCGGCTCTGTGGGATTGGACCGAAGCAGCCGAGCATGGCTCGGCTCTACAGGGTCATGGCAGCGGAGAGAGTCGTGCCGACCAAGGTCGGCACCTACCAGAGCAAGGTCATGGCGCCGGTGGAATCCGTGCCGACCAAGGTCGGCACCTACCAGAGCAGGGTCATGGCGCCGGTGGAATCTGTGCCGACCAAGGTCGACACCCACCAGAGCGGGTCATGCCGCCGGGCATGGCCCGGCGCTACCAGTCCGCGCGCAGGCCGATGTTGCCTTCGATGATGCGGCGCTTCTCGTTGCGGTTGCCGCCCAGTTCGCGCGTGTAGTCGGCCACGGCATAGGCGCTGATGGTGCGGTTGAAGCGCCCGACCACACCTACGCCGGCTTCCAGTGCACGCGAGCGCTGCGAATTGATGATCGTGTCGTTGTCGAAGCTGACGCGGTCCTCGCCGGAACGGCCATGCCAGTAGTTGAGCTTGAAGTACGGTTGCCAGCCGTTGTCGGCCAACTGGTAGTCGCCGGCCAGGCGCAGGCCGATGCGGCCGGTCCAGGCATTGTCGTTGTCGAAACGCACGCTGGATACTTCATCGCGGCGGTCGTCCAGCGCGGTGCGCTGCCAGATCACCTGTACCTGCGGTTCCAGCCACCATACGGACTGACCGAGGTGCAGCAGCGGCTTGCCCGCCTCCACCGACACGCTGGTGCCATCGCCCTTGATCCCGAAGCCTAGCCCACGCGAGGAGCGTACGCGGCCGTCGTAACGGCTCTGCATCGCCACGGCGTCGATGTAGCCACCGCTGCTGTCGGTGAACGTCCAGTACAGGCCCACGTGCTTGTCGTCCAGGCGGTTCTGCCCCACGTGCACGTTCTCCCAGCCCAGTGCCAGGCCGGTGGTCTTGCCCTGCGCGCGGGTGCGGCCGACGAACACGCCGATCTGGTTGCGATGGTTGTCATTGGCCGTGGCCCACACATCGAGGCCGGCCTGTAGGCCCATCACATCGCCATCAAAGCCGGGCTTCGCATCACCCTTCCATTGGATCTCGCTGCTCTGCCCCACCAACCGGCCCCACGCGGTGCGGAATGCGCCCTGGTTGTACAGCAGGCGTTGTTCGCCCTGCCGCTCATGGAACGTGCCGAGGCTGGCCAGCGAGGTCTCGCGCAGCAGCGGCGGCACCACGGCGTAGGTGGCGGTTTCCACGCGGTACAGCGGCACCACTGCGCCCTCGGCGGGGCGTGCACCCGGCGTCGGCGGCGCACCGGTACCGGGCAGGCTGCCACCCGCCACCGGTACGTCCGGCACCGCCGGATCACTGGGCGGCGCCACCGGCACGGGTTCCGGCGGCGGTGGTGGCGGCGCGGTCTCGCCTGCGGTCAGATCCGGATCGGTGGCACCTTCGGGCGGCGGTGGCGGTGCCGGAGTGATCGGTGGTGGGGGTGCGACGGGTGGCGTCGGCGGCGGCGGTACGCCATTGATACCGCTTCCGTTGGGCGCCGGTGCCGGGCCGGCCACCACGGTCGAGCGCAGGTACCAGTTTTCGCTGGTACCGGCACTGACACCGCCCTTGAACAGGAAGTACTCGTAGGCACCGGCCGCAACCGGTGCGAACAGCGAAAACGCGCCCGGCGCGGTGCGACCACCATTCAGGGCCTGCACCACCAGGATGCCATCGGCCAACGTGGCCGCTCCACTGCCTCCAGCATTAATGACGCCGATGCCGGTCGTGCCGGTGGCGACACCGCCATCGATCACCAGTCGATCGCTGGCGGAATTGTCCGCACCCAGCACGGTACGCAGGTACAGGCCGCCACCGTCACCGCGGTAGTTGCCACGCACGGTGAACACGTCGCCAGCGCCGGTACCGGTCAGGTCGATGCGCCCGGCATTGACCATCTCCACCAGTGTGCCACTGTTGAACGGACGGACGGCATAGCCGCCACTGCCCGCGTAGACAGTGCTGGTGTCATCCACCGTGAGCGTGCCGGTGCCGGTTCCGCTGTCACCCAGCACCAGATCACCATCGAAGGTCAGCTCGGTGCTGTTGGCCAGGCTGATTGTCTCCCAGTTCTGGAAGCGTCCCACGCCCGCAGCCTTGACGTTGTTGAAGTTGAGCTGATCGATGCCACTGCCACCGTCGAACAGCGGCACTGCACCAAGGTTGCCCTGGTTGAGGTTGCTGAGGTTGGCCACGTCGTTGTCCGGCCCCATGTCGATCGCGCCGTAGACGATGCCGCCGCCGTTCCAGTTGAAAGTGTCGTTGCCGGTGCTGAGCAGTACCTGGCCGCGCACGGTGCCATCGGTGATGGTCACGCTGTCGGCACCACCACTGACACTGATGTTGCCGCCGATGTAGGCCGTACCCGAGATGATGATGGTGTCGGTGTCGAAGCCGGTGACCACGTTGCCCTCAACGATGCCGCCGGACTGATCCCACAGATTCTTGTCCAGCTTCATGTTGACGCGGCCGATGCGGCCAGCGGTCATCCAGGCCTGGTCGCCATCCTCGAACGCACCGACGATGCGGCCACCGCTCATGCGGAAGGTATCGATGTTGTCGCCCTGCTGCAGCGCGCCGATCGTGCCGCCACTCATGACGAAATCATCGCGGCCACTGCCCTGCACCACCACGCCGGTGACGGTGCCGCCGGTGACAGTCATCTGGTCATCGCCACCGCCCTGGTCGACGCTGTCGATCGTGCCGTCACTGAGCAGCAGCACATCGTTTCCATCGCCCTGCAGTACGCCTCCGGTGATGCTGCCGGCCTGCATCTCGAGGCGATCGTTGCCCGCATCGAACTGCACGCCGGTCTGACCACTGATCGTTCCCCGATTGACCAGCACGCTGTCGCCTGCGCCGATGAACTGCAGGGCAATGTTGTTGCCGGTGCTGATGCTGCCGCGGCTGTCGACGCGGCTGCCGCCCCCAAGCTGCACGGCCGCACCGCCCACCGAACTGATCGTGCCCTGGTTTGACAGCAGGTGACCACCGGCACCGACCAGCACGAGGGCCGATCCACCACCACTCTGCTGCAACTGGGCACCATTGCCGACGTTGACGGTGATTCCGGCCGCGCCACTGGCGGCAACGGGAACGGTCTGCGGATTCGGTGCGTTGGCATCACAGGTGACGGTCTGGCCGGCGGTCGGTGCCGGGTTGTTGCAGCCCGCCCAGGCGACGCTGGCGGTCGTCAGAAGCAGGGACGGAACGGCGAGGGCCTGCAACACGGAAACAGCAAGGCGGCGCGGGCGGAACGCACGCGGAACGGCACGGGACATGGGGCACTCCTGGACGGGAAATCAGGAACTGCGTATGTGCGGCACTGCGCTTGCAGTCTGCCGTGTGGTGAACCGTTTCGACAGGTAAACTTGCGTGCGGAGAATCACAGTTCAGATGTGAAATCGCCCGGCCCTCATGCCAATGTGATGTGGCTGAAATCGTTCATTTTTTCGGCAGGTGGGAATCAAGCGCAAAGCATCCACGCATGGCGTGGATCTACTGACCCTGCATCGCCAATCGATTCACTCATGGCACCTGGTAGATCCACGCCATGCGTGGATGCCGTTGGCGGATGGGGTCAGATCTTCAGATAGATCTTCCGCCGGTCCAGCCACCACGCCACGCCCCACCACAGTGCGACGAACACCAGCGCCTGCAGCATCGACGCCAGTTCAAGCGCCTGCGGCATCGCGGTGGCAAGCTGCTGCCAGATCCAGCCCCAGGCGCCGGTCGCCATCAACACCACCGACATCACCGATGCGCCCAGATAGACGGTGATTGCATTGACCCCGAAGCGCCGGCCCAGCGCGGGCCAGCCCTTCTGGTCGATCAGCACGTGGCCCAGCCACAGCGCCAGCGCCGCAAGACCGCCCGTCCACAGCACGTAACTGGGCGTCCACAGCTGTTTGTTCAGCGGCAACACGATGGCCAGCAACAGGCCGAGCACAGCGGTCGCCACGCCCAGCCCGGCCAATGCCGCCGAACGCCGGTTGCGCAGCAGGCCACCGGCCAACAGTCCGAGCACGGTACTGGCCAGCGCCCCCAGCGTGCTCAGCAATCCTTCCGGGTCATGGCCCAGCCCGGTATCGGCATGCCACTGGTAGATCCACGGTGCGAACAGCGTGGTATCCAGACGACTGGCCGGATTGGTCCACGGCGCCAGATCGCCGACGCCCAGCAGCAGTACGGTATACCCCACCAGCAGACTGACCAGTACGGCCGCCTGTGCGCGCGGACGCGCATACACCGCCAGTACGCCCACCAGCGCCGCGCATACCGCGATCCTCTGCAGTACGCCCCATATGCGGAAGTGATGGGTATCCAGCGCCCACCAGATCAGCAGGTGCAGCAGCGCACCGGCCACCAGGATGCGCAGTGCGCGCTCCAGAACGCCGCGCGCCAGCGCGGGTCGTAAGGCCACGTCCAGCGCGCGTGGCGCCACGCTGAAGGCCATCGACACGCCGACCAGGAACAGGAAGAACGGGAACACCAGGTCGGTGGGCGTGCAGCCATGCCATTCCGAATGACGCAGCGGCGCGAACACCGCGCTCCAGTCACCCGGGTTGTTGACCAGCAGCATTGCCGCCACGGTGATGCCGCGCAGGGCATCGATCGAGCCCAAGCGGCGCGGCGGCATACTGTTCATCAAGCGGCCTCGTATTGTCCGGCAATCCAGGTGCCACGCACCTGCAGGGCGTCATCCAGCAGGACCAGGTCGGCCTGGTAACCCTCGGCGATATGGCCCAGGCGGTCGTCGACATTGAGGAACTGTGCCGGATAGGTCGAGGCCATCCGCGCGGCTTCGGCCAGTGGCTGGCCGAGCAGCTGCACGGTGTTGCGCACCGCGGTGGCCATGTCCAGCGCCGAGCCCGCCAGCGAACCGGCGGCATTGCGCACCACGCCATCGATGGCGGTGATGGTTTCGCCGTACAGCACGTAACTGGGATCGTCGGCGCCAACCGGCGGCATCGCATCGGTGACCAGCAGCAGGCGACCACGCGGTTTGGCTGCCAGCGCCACGCGCAGGCTGGCCGGATGCACATGCACGCCATCGACGATGATGCCGATCCAGCTGTCGCGGTCTTCCAGCGCAGCGCCCACCGCGCCGGGCTCACGGCCCTGCAGCGGCGACATCGCGTTGTACAGGTGGGTGAAGCCACGCACGCCTGCATCCAGACCGGCGCGGATCTCTTCGTAGGTGCCTGCGGTATGCCCAGCGGCAACGACCACGCCGCGCTCGACCAGCGCGCGAATGGTCTCCAGCGGCACGCGTTCCGGTGCCAGCGTCAGCAGGGTCACGCCGTTGTCCAGCGATGCGGCCAGCGCGATCTCTGCTTCGTCGGGCACACGGAACTTGCTGGCATCGTGCGTACCCTTGCGGGCCGGCGCGATGTACGGTCCTTCCAGATGGATGCCGATCACGCCTGGCACACCCTGCGCGATCGCCTCGCGCATCGCATCGATGGCTTCACGCATCACGCCCACGTCGTCGCTGATCAGCGTCGGCAGCATCGCGGTGGTACCGAAGCGGCGGTGCGCCTGCGCGATGGTGCGCAGTGCCGCCACGTCCGGCGTGTTGTTGAACAGCGCGCCGCCGCCACCATTGACCTGCACATCGATGAAACCGGGCAGCAGCCAGCCACCGCCCAGATCAACCTGCTCGGCGGCCTGGCCCAGCTGCGGCGCTGCATCGGGCAGCAGCGCGCTGATGCGGCCGTGCTCGATCACCACCGCCAGATCATCGCGGAATTCGTCGCCTGCCAGGATGCGGGCATTGCGCAGGACCGTGGCCATCACACCGTCTCCGTGACCTTGTTCAGGTGCGGCGGCAGATCCGGGTTGAAGCCACGACGCAGCGCCAGCGCGTTGATGGCGCGGTAGAAGGTCTGCACGGTCAGCAGCGGTGCGCACAGCGGATGCGGCGCGGCCGCTACCGGCAGGTTGCCACCGGCACCGGCCATCCACACCTGTGCACCGCGCGCGGTGAATTCTTCGACGACGGCACGGGTGCCGGCGCCGGTTTCATCAGGCTGGGCAAAGGCCAGCACCGGGAAACCGCGGTCGACCAGCGCCATCGGGCCATGCTTGACCTCGGCCGAGCTGTAGGCTTCGGCATGCAGGCTGCAGGTTTCCTTGAACTTCAATGCAGCTTCCTGCGCAGCGCCGAGGCCCAACCCGCGCCCCAACACGAACAGATTGGTCGCCTCGACCAGGCCCTCGGTCACCGGCGTCCAGTCGCACTGCCAGGCCTCGCGCATCGCGTCCGGCAGCAGGTCCAGCGCCGCACGCAGGCTTGCGTCCTGCTTCCAGTAGGCAGCCAGCTGCAGCAGCGCAGCCAGCGACGCCAGGTAGCTCTTGGTCGCCGCCACACTCTTCTCGGCACCGGCGTGCAGCGGAATGACCGTATCGGCCAGCTGCGCCAGCGGCGAATCCTCGACGTTGACCAGTGCGATCACGCGCGCGCCGGCGGCCTTGGCAGCTTCCGCGTTGCGCAGCAGGTCCGGGCTCTTGCCCGACTGCGAGATGACGATGAACAGCGCGCCACGCAGCTGCAGCGGTGCGGCATAGACCGAACCCACCGACGGCGAAGCCGATGCGACCACCAGGCCCAGCTGGGTTTCCAGCAGGTACTTGCCATAGGTGGCGGCATGGTCGGAGCTGCCGCGTGCGCAGGTGACCACGAACGGCGGCGGCGCCGCACGCAGGCTGGCGGCCAGGGTTTCCATGGTGGCGTGGTTGCGCGAGAACTGGCGCGCGACCACGTCGGCCGCTTCAGCGGCTTCGGCGAACATCAGGGTGGACGTGGGGTCTGACAGCGACATGGCAGGCTCAGGCAGGATCGGAAGGAAGGGGGCGTGCGCCGGCCGGGCGCATCGGCGCGGTCGAACCGCGCACCACCAGCTGCGGCACGAAGCCCTGGTTGTGCAGCGGTGCCGGCGCATCGTCATAGGCGTCGCTGCGCAGCTGTGCGATCAGCAGGCGCGCGGCATGGCGGGCGATGTCTTCGGTGGCCTGCTTGGCGGTGGTCAGCGGCGGCCACGACTGGCGCGAGAACGGGCTGTCCTCGAAACCGGCGATGGACAGGTCATACGGCACGTTCATGCCCGCCGACTTCGCGGCGGCCAGCACACCGGCGGCGATTTCGTCGTTGGAACCGAAGATGGCCGTGGGCGGCTCGCGCAGCGCCAGCAGGCGGCGTGCGCCCCGGAAACCATCGTCGAAGGTGTAGTCGCCCTGCACCACCAGGTGCTTGTCCACGGTCATGCCGTAGTCCTTCAGTGCGGCTTCGTAACCGGCATAGCGCTCGCCCGATGAGCGGTGCGAGATGCCGCCCCAGAGGAAGCCGATGCGCTGGTGACCCAGCTGGATCAGGTGCTCGGTGATCTCGTAGGCGGCCTCGCGGTCGTCGACGAACACGCAGGCGCCGTCGGCCGGGTCTTCGGTGGCGGCAATGATGCGCACCAGCTTGATGCCGCGCGCGGTCAGTGCCTGGATCAGGTCGCGGCGCTCGGACATCGGTGCGGTCAGCACCAACCCGGCCAGGCGCGAACGCTGCACCCAGTCGGCCAGCTCATCGGCCAGCAGCGGCGAGCTGGAATCGCAGGGATGGATCTGCAGGCCGAAACCGGTCTCGCGGCACGCGGCCAGTACGCCGTTCTGCACGCCGATGATGTGGTACGGGTTCGGGTTGTCGTAGACCAGCCCGATCACGAAGGTGGTGCCGCTGCGCAGGTTGCGCGCGGATGGATCGGGTTCGTAATCGAGTTCAGCGATGGCACGCAGCACCCGCGCACGGGTGGCCTGCATCACCGAAGGCTCGTTGTTGATCACCCGCGAGACCGTCTTCAGCGAGACCTTGGCCTTTTCCGCAACGTCCTTGATGGTCGCTCTGCGCATGGGTTTTCCCTGGGGTTGGCTGCCGTCCATCATCGCCGATCAGGCCTTGTCCTGCGGCAGGCCGGCGCGGTGGCCGACCACCGAGTAGAACAGGATGTACAGGTAGCACGGCACCATCAGCAACACGAACACCAGCTGGAAGTCGATGTGCTGCTTGAGCACGGCGAACAGCTGCGGAATGATCGCGCCACCGGCAATGCCCATCACCAGCAGGGCCGAGCCGGTCTCGGTGAAACGGCCCAGGCCGCGGATCGCCAGCGGGAAGATCGCCGGCCACATCATGGCGTTGGCGAAGCCCAGCAGGGCCACGAAGGCCACCGATACATAGCCGTGGGTGGCCCAGGCGCCCAGGCAGAACACCACGCCCAGCACCGCCGAAATGGTCAAGTAGCGCGACTGCGAAACGACCTTGGGGATCAACAGCAGGCCGACCACATAGCCGACCAGCATCGCGCCAAGGGTAAGCGAGGTGAACATCTTGGTCTGGTCCAGCGGCAGGTCGAAACCATGGCCGTAGGTGCCGATCGCATCACCGGCCATCACCTCCACGCCCACGTAGACGAACAGGCACAGCACGCCCAGCCACAGATGCGGGAACTGGAAGATGCTGCGGCGCTCGGCGGCACCGGCAGCCGCCGGCGTGGCGTTGGCTTCGGACGACTTGATTTCCGGCAGCGGCGAGAACAGCACGGCCACCGCCAGCACCACCAGCAGCGCAGCCATCGCCAGGTACGGGGTGTGGATCTTGGCGGCAAACTCGTTCAGCAGCGCGGCCTTTGTGACCGCATCTGCGGCCTGCACCTGTGCATCGAGGTCACCGATGCCGTGCAGCACCAGCGTGCCGATCAGCACCGGCGCCAGCATGCCGGCGATCTTGTTGCAGATACCCATCAGCGCGATGCGGCGTGCCGCCGTCTCGATCGGGCCAAGGATGGAGATGTAGGGGTTGATCGCGGTCTGCAGCAGGGCCAGGCCGCTGCCGATCACGAACAGGCCGCCAAGCGCGCCCGGGTACCAGCGCTGGGTGGCGAACTCACCGAACAACGCAGCACCACCGGCCATCACCAGCAGGCTCAGGCTGAGGCCCTTCTTCATGCCGGTGCGGCGCAGGATCCAGGACGCCGGCAGGGCCAGGAAGAAGTAGGACAGGTAGAACACCATCAGCACCAGGAAGGCGCCGACCTCGCTGAGTTCAAAGGCGAGCTTGACGAAGGTGATCAGCGGGCCGTTGAGCCAGGTGAAGAAGCCGATCAGGAAGAACAACACGCCAACGATGGCGATGGAGGTGGCCACGTTCGGGCGCGCGCTTGCAGCGGGGACGGCGGACATCAGGAGGGCTCCTGCGGCGACGGCCGCAGAACACGGCGTCGGAGAGTGGCTGGGAACAACGTTGTCACATTCTTTCGATGGACAGCCGCGGTTTGTCAACTTCCACGCGCAGCCCTGTGAACCTCGTGCTGCACTGCGCAACCCGATCGCAACGCATCGTGCTGAATGCGCCGAAGGCCTTGGCCCATGTGCGGCAACGGTTCCCACGTGAAACCCGCACTCACGCCATGTAAACGTTTACTACATGTCGCATTCGTTGCGATGCAGCAACGAAAGTGTCACGAACTCGTTGACATCGTTGTCAGCGGGGTTACAGACTCCGCCCCAATCGCCGCCCCCGATCCCGGGGCCGGCCCCACCTGCAGCAGGAGCCCGCGTGACCGCCAGCCACCCCGCCCCGGCCCATGTCCTGTCCCGAGTCGCGCCGACGTTCCTGGCCGCCGACGTCGGTGGCACCCATGTGCGCGTGGCCCGGGTCCAGGCCAGCGGTGATGCCGCCCATCCGGTGCAGGTGCTGGAGTACCGCAAATACCGCAACGCCGACCATGCCGGCCTCAGCGCGATCCTGTCCGACTTCCTCGGCGAAGGCCCGCGGCCCACGCATTGCGTGGTCGCCAGTGCCGGCTACGCCCGCGAGGACGGCACGGTGATCACCGCCAACCTGCCGTGGCCGCTGTCGGCGCGCCAGGTGGAAGCCGACGTCGGCCTGCAGCGGGTCTACATCGTCAACGACTTCGAAGCCGTGGCCTACGCCGCCGCGCAGGTTGACGCCAGTGGCGTGCTGCACCTGTGCGGACCGGAAACCGCCGCCCGCGGCCCGACCCTGGTGGTCGGCCCCGGCACCGGCCTCGGCGCCGCGCTGTGGATCCCCACCGCGCACGGCCCGGTGGTGCTCCCGACCGAAGCCGGGCAACCGACCCTGGCCGCCAGCACCGAACTGGAAATGGCCATCGTCCGCCACATGCAGCGCGACCGCGCGCACGTGTCGATCGAACACGCGATCTCCGGCCCGGGCCTGATGAACCTGTACCGCGCGGTGTGCGCACTGCAGGGCCAGGCGCCGACCCTGGCCAGCCCCGACGCGGTTACCGCTGCGGCCATGGCCGACAGCGATGCACATGCGCGCCAGGCGCTGGATGTGTTCTGCGGCCTGCTCGGCAGCACCATCGGCGACATGGCGCTGTTCTACGGCGCCCACGGTGGCGTCTACCTGGCCGGCGGCATCCTGCCGCAGATCCGTGAATACCTGCACGCCAGCACTTTCGTCGAACGCTACCTGCAGAAGGGACCGATGGGCGAAGCGCTGGCACGCATCCCGGTGAAGGTCGTCGAGCACGGCCAGCTGGGCGTGGTCGGCGCTGCCAGCTGGTACCTGCAGCAGTCGGCCGCCTGACACCGCAACAGGCTTCAACGCAATCGCAGCACGCAGTACGTGGCACGCCAACGCACGGGACTTCGCCGCCGCCCCGCGCATGTCATCGCAACCGTAATCGAACACCGCCGCCGGCATCCAATCGAGTGATGAGGAGAGACATCATGAACACCCGCAAGACCCTGCTTTCGGCCGCCATCGTCAGCTGCCTCGCCTTCAGCGCGCACGCGCAGCAGGCCACCCAGACCGCCACCGACCTGGATACCGTGCAGGTCACCGGCATCCGTGGTTCGATGGAAAAATCGCTGGACACCAAGCGCGAAGCCAATGCGCGCGTGGAAGTGGTCACCGCCGAAGACGTGGGCAAGCTGCCCGCGCACAACGTCGCCGACACCCTGCAGCGCCTGCCGGGTGTGAACATCAGCTCGTCCAGCGCCGACGAAGGCGGCTTCGACGAAGCCGACCGTGTCAGCCTGCGCGGCACCAGCCCGAGCCTGACCCAGACCCTGATCAACGGCCATACCGTCGGCTCGG
The DNA here is from genome assembly GCF_004346925.1 of Stenotrophomonas sp. ASS1. Taxonomy (NCBI): domain Bacteria; kingdom Pseudomonadati; phylum Pseudomonadota; class Gammaproteobacteria; order Lysobacterales; family Lysobacteraceae; genus Stenotrophomonas; species Stenotrophomonas oleivorans. The sequence goes on from NZ_CP031167.1 coordinate 3,845,775, forward strand.
CCGACTGGTTCGTGCTCAGCCAGGGCAACAACGTCGGCCGCAGCGTCAGCTACTCGCTGCTGCCGTCGGAACTGGTCAGCTCGGTGGAAGTGAACAAGTCCTCGCAGGCCAAGCTGCAGGACGGCGGCACCACCGGTACCGTCAACATCATCACCCGCAAGCCGCTGGAATTCTCCAAGCAGTTCACCGCGGAAGGCTCGATCGGCGCGGTGCGCTCGGACCAGGCCAAGTCGAACGACCCGCAGCTGTCGGCGCTGTTCAACTACAAGAACGATGAAGGCACCTTCGGCGTGATGCTGCAGGCCTTCAGCCAGAAGCGCGAGCTGCGCCGCGAAGCGCAGGAAATTCCGGGTGGCTTCTTCACTATCGAAGCCAACGATCCGGTGGCCAAGACCAACCCGGATCTGCTCGGCGTACAGGTTCCGGGCCTGCTGGGCTCAACCCTGTTCGAGCAGACCCGCAAGCGTACGGGTGGCCTGGTCTCGCTGCAGTTCAAGCCGACCGATGATCTGAGCTTCGTACTCAGCGGCTTCAGCTCCAAGCTGGAAGCCAACAACTACAACCGCAACTTCATGATGTTCGGCAACAGCTTCGGCAAGTCGCAGGCGCCTGATCCGGGCTATGTGGTGAAGGATGGCGTACTGACCCAGGCCAGCTACAAGGGCATGCCGGACACCAACTACGCGGTGTACGACATGATCTACCGCGAGTCGACGGCCAAGACCAACTACATCACCCTGGATGCCGACTGGCAGGTCAGCGAAAACCTGACTGCGAAGTTCCAGGCCGGTACCACCAAGGGCACTGGCGAAACGCCGCGCCAGTACATCGCCGAGCTGTTGACTGCAAAGGGTGGCGGCGCCAGCTGGACCACCCATGGCAATGGCTCGCCGGTGGACTGGAATGTGGGGGGCGATATCAGTCCTGCCGGCGCCAGCTGGGGCGGCACCTGGGGCAACCAGCAGGTCACTGCGATCGACAAGGAAAAGTGGGCCAACGTCGATTTCAGCCAGTACTTCAACACAGGCGTGCTGAGCTCGATCGATTTCGGCGCGCGCTACGCCGACCACACGCGTGAAGCAAAGTCGCCGGAAGGCGCCACCCCAGGCAACATCTGGGACGCCCTGCGCGGCAGCCCCACCGCCAACTACCCGGGTGGCTTCGCCGGCGACATCGGCGGCAACTTCCCACGCAACATCTGGTACTACACCCCGGCAGCACTGCGTAATGCGGTGACCAACAACTCCGAATGGCTGTCGGGCAATGACGGTCCGGATGGCCGCCACAACTATGGCGCCGAATGGAAGGTGACCGAAAAGAACTTCGCCGCCTACGTGCAGGGCAACTTCAGCGGCGACCGCTGGAGCGGTAACGTCGGCCTGCGCTACGTCAACATCAAGCAGGACATCGATACCTACGCCACCGCCACCGGCTCGACCGTGCCGGACGTGAAGAGCCTGTTCGGTGCGTGGACCCGCGAAGCCTTCGAGAACAAGCACAACCGCGTGCTGCCGAGCGCGAACTTCAAGTACGACCTGCGCGACGACCTGGTGCTGCGCCTCGCCGCCTCGCAGACCCAGACCCTGCCCGACTACTCCGCACTGGGTGCGTCTTCGTACGGCTCGGATCTGAACCGAAAGGGCGGCGGCGGCAATCCGAAACTGAAGCCGGTGATCTCGACCAACTTCGACGCCAACCTGGAGTGGTACTTCATGCCGCGCGGCATGCTGTCGGTCGGTGCCTACTCGATGCGCCTGAAGGACTACGTGGCCTTCAGCACCGAGAAGCAGATGCTGTTCAGCGAGCTGACCAACCAGCTCGAGGAGTACGACATCTCGCGTCCGAAGAACGCCGACGGCAAGGTGCGCGGTATCGAAGTGGCCTACGAGCAGCCGATCGGCGAGTACTTCGGCGTCAACGCCAACTACACCTACGCTGATGGCAGCACCGACCACACCTGGGCCGATGGCAGCGACAACCTGCTGGGTACTTCGAAGAACACCTACAACGTCGGTGCATACTTCGAGAACGATACCTTCGGTGCACGCGTCAGCTACACCCGCCGTTCGTCGTTCCTGATCGGCCTGTCCGGCGCCAACCCGTACTACCAGGATGACTTCGGCACCCTGTCGGCGTCGCTGAGCTACAAGGCCACCGACTGGCTGAGCATCAGCTTCGATGCGCTCAACCTCAACAACCCGACCTACAAGTACTACCAGACCGCGGCCATCCCGACCTCGTTCTACAGCAACGGTCGCCAGTACTACCTCAACTTCCGCTTCAAGTACTGATCCAGCGGCGGCAACATCGCCGAGTCGTGCACGCACGCCGGGCCTGGGTCATTCCGGGCCCGGCGTTTTTCATGTATAGCGTTCATCGCACCGTTCCAAGGAGTCGTACCGATGGTCAAGCCTTCCCGCGCCCGGATGCGCAGCGCAGTGCTGCTGGGCGGCCTGCTCGCCCTGTTGCCGGCACTGCCGGCACTTGCCGCCGACCCCACACCCGCCACTGAAGCACCCGGCCCCCTGCTGCGCGCCGACAGCCTGATGCTGATTCCCGCCCCGGCCACCGTGCAGCGCGGCCAGGGCAGCGGCATCACCGTCCGCGCCGACACCGTGCTGCAGGCCGAAGGCGAAGCCGCGCAGCGCGTCGCCAGCCAGTTCGCCGATCTGCTGGCCCGCAGCGGTGGTCCGCGCCTTGCACCAGCCAGGGGCAAGGCGGCAGGCACGTCGGGCAGCATCCGCTTCCAGATCGTGCCCACCTTCCGCGACAGCGGCGAAAGCTACACGCTGGAAAGCACCGCAGAAGGCGTGCTGGTGCAGGCCGGCAACGAGACCGGCCTGTTCTACGGCGCGACCACCCTCGCCCAGCTCGCCACCGGCGGCAGCAACGGGGTGCTGCCGGCGGTGCAGATCCAGGACGCGCCGCGCTTCAGCTGGCGCGGTTTCATGCTCGATTCCGCACGTCACTTCCAGAGCCTGGACGAGATCAAGCGCGTGCTCGATGCGATGGCCGCGCACAAGCTCAACACCTTCCACTGGCACCTGACCGACGACCAGGGCTGGCGCATGGAGATCAAGCGCTACCCGAAGCTGACTGAAGTGGGCAGCTGCCGCCTGCCGGCCGGCGACGGTGGCATCGATCCGGTCACTGGCAAGGAGCATCCGTATTGCGGCTTCTACACGCAGGATCAGATCCGCGAAGTGATTGCCTATGCGGCGAAGCTGCATATCCAGGTGATTCCGGAAATCGATGTGCCGGGCCACGCGACTGCCGCGATTGCTGCGTATCCGGAGCTGGGCACCATCGATACGCCGTTGAAGCCGATCAGCGAATGGGGCGTGTTCCCCAACCTGTTCAACGTGGAAGACAGCACCGTCACCTTCCTCGAGAACGTGCTGGAAGAAGTGATCGACCTGTTCCCGGCCAAGTACGTGCACGTCGGTGGCGACGAGGCGGTGAAGGACCAGTGGGAAGCGTCGAAGCAGGTGCAGCAGCGCATGCGTGCGCTGGGCATCAAGAATGAGATGGCCATGCAGAGCCACATCATCAAGCGCCTGGAGACCTTCCTGGAGGAACACGACCGGCGCCTGATCGGCTGGGACGAGATCCTCGAAGGCGGGCTGCCGCCCCAGGCCACGGTGATGTCGTGGCAGGGCACCGAAGGTGGCCTCGCTGCGGCCAGTGCCGGGCATGACGTGATCATGTCGCCGGTCGGCTACCTGTACCTGGATTACCTGCAGACTGCCTCGCCGAACGAACCGCCGGGCCGTCCGACCCAGGTCAATCTCGGCAAGCTCTACAACTTCGAGCCGGTGCCGGCCGAACTGGCCGCCGACAAGCGCGGGCACATTCTCGGCCTGCAGGCCAACATGTTCACCGAGCACACACGCAGCTATGCGCGCCTGCAGCACAACCTGTTCCCGCGCCTGGCCGCTGTGGCCGAGACCGGTTGGAGCACGCCGGAACATCGCGACTTCCGCGATTTCCTCGCACGCCTGCCGGCGCAGCTGCAGCGCTACCGTGCCTGGGGCCTGTCCTATGCGCAGACCCCGTTCGAAGTAGGCGTGGACTACACCGACAATCGCGCGGACAACACGGTGACGGTGTCGCTGGCCAATCCGCTGGGCTATGAAGTGCGCTACAGCACCGATGGCCAGCCGGTGACCGCGCAGTCACCGCTGTACCAGCAGCCGCTGACCGGAAAACTGCCAACCACCGTGCAGGCTGCCGCGTTCTACCAGGGCCAGATGCTGGCGGCGAAACCGACCATTGCCACCTTCACCGCACAGTCGCTGCTCAGCCGCCGCAGCGATGAGCTGCTCAGCTGCGTGGGCAAGAAGGGCCTGGTGCTGCGCCTGGAAGACGATGGCCCACGCGAAGGCAACCGTGCGGTGTTCAACGTGGACATCTTCCAGCCGTGCTGGCGCTGGCCGCAGGCGCAGCTGGACGGCATCGGCAGCGTGGAAGTGCGTGCAGGTCGCATCCCGTATTACTTCCAACTGGCCCACGACGAACCCAAGCGCCGTTTCGAAAAGGCCAAGCGTGCCCACGGCGAGATGCAGGTGCGTCGCGGCGACTGCAGCGGCAAGGTGCTGGCTGAGGTACCGCTGCCAGCCAAGCCCGGTGCCGATGGCTTCGTGACACTGCGTGCAGCGCTGCCGAAGGGTACTCAGGGCACCGGTGACCTGTGCATCAACTTCACTGGCGACACGCGCCCGGCGATGTGGGTGCTGGATGAGGTGAGCCTGGGGAAATGACGGCAGGCCTGTCCGGGTGGGTGCCGGCCTTGGCCGGCACCTCGGGCAGATCATCCACGCATGGCGTGGATCTACGGGTAGGTGCCAACCTGGGTTGGCACGCCTTTACCCGCGCCAGCGCAGCAGCAGGTCGCGCAGCGGGGTCAGTGCGGTGGCCATGCCGGCGAGCACACCGACCGTGTTGGCGATGGCATCCATCGGGTCGGCCATGCGGTTGCTGGTCAGCGCACCCTGGGCAAATTCGATGCCGATGCCCATCAACACCAGGCCCACGCCCACCCACAGCAGCGGGCGGCCCCGACGGAACAGCTGCACCGCGCTGCCGGCCAGGATGAAGTAGGCGAGGAAGTGCTCGCCCTTGTCGCTGTTTTCCGGCAACGGAATCGGCGGCGGTGGAATCAGGCAGACCACGATCACCAACAGCACCGCCAGCGCCCACAGCACGCCCCACAGCCGCGGCCGCTGCAGCGGCTTGATCACCGGCAACGCGTGGTTCACAGGCGCCAGCTCAGGTCACCCAGCTCGAACGCCGGCTCGAAATCGACGCCGCGCTGCAGGCCGATGGCCTGGAAGCGTTCGCCCATTTCGGTCGGCAGGGTCAACTTCTTCACCTGGTCGCGCAGCTGGATGCGCCCCACTTCATCGGTGCGTTCCTCGGCCAGCAGCAGCACCTGGTCCAGGCCGTTGCCAAGCAGGAAACTGGCCTGGCTGCAGTAACCGGCCAGCTCGAAACCGCCGTGCATGCCGGCCTCGGCCATCGCCGTGAAATCCACCGACGCCGTGATGTCCTGCAGGCCCGGCCAGCGATGCACGTCGTTGTGCACGTGGTGGCGGTAGAACGCACGCACGGTGCCATCGTCGCGGTCGTGCTGGTAGAACTCGCCGCGGTTGTAACCGTAGTCGACGAACAGCATCGCGCCACGCTGCAGGCCACCGGCGACCGCCTGCAGCCAGTACGGCAGCTGCGGCAGCACTTCGGAGCGGTAGCCCTCAGCGAAGGGCTTTTCCAGGTAGCGCTCGATGTGGCGTACCGCGCCATTGAGCAGGATGTCGGCCGGCTGCGCGCCGCGGATGAAGTTGCCTTCGGCATCCAGCTCGACGGTTTCCTCGTAGACCTCGCCATCCCGGATCAGGAAGCGCGGCGTCGGCAATGCGTCGATCACCTCATTGGCAAACACCACGCCCTCCCAGTCCTCCTCGAACGGCCGATCGACCCAGTCCACGCGCGCCGCCAGCGCGGCCGGCAGGTTCTGCTGCAGGCGCTGCTGCTGGCGCTCGCGCAGGTCGGCGCTGGGTTCAAGGATGGCGTACCGCGAGGGCAGTGCGTCCAGCTCGGCCAAGCGCAGCAGCACCGCCTCGGCGAAGGCGCCGGTACCACCGCCGAGCTCCAGCATGCGCGCCTGCGTACCCAGCTGGGCGAACACCGGCGCCAGCGCATTGGCCACGCTGCCCGCGAACAGGCTGCCGAGCTCGGGCGCGGTGGTGAAGTCGCCACTGCCGCCGAATTTGCTGGCGCCGGCGCTGTAATAGCCCCAGCCGGGGGTGTACAGGCACAGCTCCATGAAGCGGGAGAACGGCATCGCCCCGCCCTGCGCAAGGATTTCGGCGCGCAGGGCGGCCGCCAGCTGGTCGCTGTGGGCCAGGGCATCGGCTTCGGGCAGGGGGAAGGTGGGCTGCATGGCGTCTTCGAATGCGGTGACAATGGTGCACAGGATAGCCGAGCCTTGGAGGACCCTCGATGAGCGACACCCACCCCGTGGTCCTGATCACCGGCAGCGCGCGCCGGATCGGTGCGGCCATCGCCCGCCAGTTCCACGCCTGTGGCTGGTCGGTGGTGCTGCATGCCAACACCTCCAGCGCCGAGCTGCAGCAGGCCGCGTTCGATTTCGACAACGTGCGCCCGGGCAGCGTGCTGGCCCTGCAGGCCGACCTGCGCGACGCCGACGCCCTGGCCGACCTGGTGGAACAGGCGGTCACCCACTTCGGGCGACTGGATGCACTGGTCAACAACGCCTCCAACTTCTTTCCCACCCCGCTCGGCCAGGTCACCGCCGAGGCAATGGACGAGCTGTATGCGGTCAACGCGCGCGCGCCACTGCTGCTGTCACAGGCGGCGGCGCCCTACCTGCGCCGCCAGCAGGGCTGCATCGTCAACCTGACCGACCTGCACGGCACCGACCCGATGCGCGACCACATCGCCTACACCATGGCCAAGGCCGCGCTGGAGATGGCCACCCGCTCGCTGGCGCTGGAGCTGGCGCCGAAAGTGCGGGTCAATGCGGTAGCGCCGGGGGCGATCCTATGGCCGGAACAGGGCAAGGACGATTTCGCCCGCGAAGCGCTGCTGGCACGCACGCCGCTGGCACGGATCGGCACGGTCGAGGAGATCGCCGAGGCGGTCTACTGGCTGGTGGCCGAAGCCAGCTTCGTCACCGGCCACACCCTGCGCGTGGATGGTGGGCGAACGGTCAGTTGAGGTAGTGCCGGCCGCTGGCCGGCAACCTCCGTCATCCGAGGTCCACCACCTCGAACGCCTCGCCAAACTGTCTGTGCGCACGCCACAGCGTGGCCAGGTCCAACCCGCTGACCGGGTCGATGAAGCCCGGCGCGATGTCGGCCAGCGGCTTCAGCACGAAGGCATGCTTCAGCTCCGGGCGCGGAATGCGCAGGTGGCCGGGACCTTCCACCACCAGGTCGCCGTAGAACACTACGTCGATGTCCAGGGTCCGATCGGAGAAGCGCGGCCCGCTGCGGTCGCGCCCGTGCGCGTCTTCCAGCGCATGCAGCCACTCGTCCAGTTCCTGCAGCGGCAGGTCGGTTTCGATCGCCACCGCATTGTTGAGGAAGGCCGGGCCATCGAAGCCGACCGCGGCGGTACGGTAGGCGGGCGACACCTGCAGCGCGCCGAAGCGCTCGCGCAGGGCCGCCACCGCGGCGTGGAGGTAGCGACGGGGCTGGACGTTGCTGCCCAGGCTCAGGAGCACGGTGGTCATGCGGTTCAGGTGACGGCACTTGGGGGGCGTGGACATGCCGTCGTCACGGCGGCCTGCCTACAATCCGGGACGCACATGATAGGGCACCGACATGACCTATTGCGTTGGAATCGAGGTGGACGAGGGCCTGGTCTTCGCCGCCGACACCCGGACCAATGCCTCGCTGGACGATGTGCGCGTGCACCGCAAGCTGCACGTGTTCGAGTACCCCGGCCAGGCAGCCTACGTGCTGATGGCGGCTGGCAACCTGGCCACCACCCAGCTGCTGGTGTCGCGCCTGGGGCGCGATGCCGGCGAACGGCGCACGCCCAACCTGCGCGACATGGCCCATCTGTTCGAAGCCGCCGAGTACGTCGGCCAGCTGCTGGTGGACAGCCAGGTGCACAGCAGCCACAGCGAACACGGCCATGACGGGGTCAACACCCAGGCCACGCTGATCTTCGGCGGCCAGATCGCCGGCGAGCGTCCCGGGCTGTACATGATCTACCCGCTCGGCAACGCCATCGCTGCTTCGCCGGAAACGCCCTACCTGCAGATCGGTGAGTCCAAGTACGGCAAACCTATACTCGATCGCATCCTCAGTCCGGCCACACACCTGGAGGATGCCGCGCGCACGGCGATCGTCTCGCTGGACTCCACCATCCGTTCCAACCTGTCGGTGGGCCTGCCGATCGATCTGGCGCTGCTGCGCGACGGCGAGCTGCGCATCGGCCAGCAGCTGCGGCTGGGCGCGGATTCCGCGTTGTATGCCGATATTCACCAGAACTGGTCGCGGCGGCTGGAACAGGCGGTGGACGCGCTGCCGCGGTTCCCCTGGGAAACCCTGGACCGGTAGTGCCGGCCGCTGGCCGGCAACCGCAGTGATCCCACCGCACGGGGATACCGGCCAGCGGCCGGCACTACCGGGGCATCAACCCAGTGCTTCGGCCACGGCGCGGAAGACCTGCTGCATCTGCAGCGGCTGGAACAGGCGGTGGACGCCCTGCCATGCTTCCCCTGGAAAACTGCCGAGCGGTAGTGCCGGCCGCTGGCCGGCAACCGCAGTGATCCCACCGCACGGCGATGCCGGCCAGCGGCCGGCACTACCGCGGCATCAGCCCAGCGCTTCGGCCACCGCGCGGAAGACCTGCTGCATCTGCAGCGGCTTGTGCAGCACATGCACCTCCACACCGGCCGGGAACGCGTCCGCCGCGACTGGCACCGACGGGTCCTCCAGCACCAGCGCCGGACCGCGGTAGCCAAGCGTGGCCATCTCGCCCAGCAGCTGGCTGGCCGGCAGCAGTTTGGAGCCGGCATCGGCAATCACCAGCGCCGGCATCGCCTCCTGCTGCATCCAGCGCAACGCCGCCGGGCCATCGGAGGCCAGCTGCAACTGGTAACCCTGGCTGGACAGCGCGTTGCCGAGCAGCGACAGGCGCGTGGCTTCGCCGTCAACCACCAGGATCGACTGGCCACTGCCCAGCGCCACCAGCTGCTCGATCGGCTCGCTGCCATCGATGGCCTCATGCATCGGCAGCCGCAGTTCGAAGCAGGTGCCCTGCCCCGGCTGGCTGTTGACGTGGATGCTGCCACCGGCGCCTTCAACGATGCGCTTGCAGGAAATCAGCCCCAGGCCGGTGCCATCGGCCTTGGTGGTGAAGAACGGATTGAACAGGTGTGACAGCGTGTCCGCATCCATGCCGATGCCTTCATCGGCCACGCAGATCTGCATCCAGTCCACGCCATCGCGCTGGCCGGCATGGCTGGCAGTCAGGCTCAGGCGACCGCCGTTGGGCATCGCCTGGATCGCGTTGAGCGCCAGGTTCAGCATCACCTGCTGCAGTTCGGTGTAGTTGGCGTCGACCACCAGACCTTCGTCCTGCACCTGCAACTCCAGGCGCACCGCATCGGGCACGTTGCTGCGCAACAGCAGCGCCACCGCATCGAACAGGCCATCGATCTCGATGCGCTCGCTGGGCTTGCGCGAGCCGCGCACGAACGACAGCATCGACTCGGCCATCTCGTGGCCACGGCGGCCGCACTCGGCGATGACATCGGCCAGATGGTGCAGCTGCGGATCCTCGGTGCGCGCCTTCAGCAGGTCCGGCATGATCAGCAGCGGCTGCAGGATGTTGCGCAGGTCGTGGCTGAGGCCGGCGGCAAGCAGCGACAGGCTTTCCAGGCGCTGCGCGCGCATCAGTTCGGTTTCCACCCGTGCGCGCTCTATGGCGCTACGTGCATCGCGGATCGCACGCGCCACCGCCGACGGCAGGCGCGCCGGCAGGTGCTTGATGATGTAATCGTTGGCGCCCTTCTGCAGCGCCGCCACTGCATTCTCCTCACCCATGGTGCCGGAGACGAAGATGAAGGGCACTTCCGGTGATGTCTCGCGCACGATGCGCAGCGCGTCATCACCGGAGAACCCCGGCATGCTCAGGTCGGACAGCACGATGTCCGGCTGGAACGCGACCAGTGCCTGGCGCAGTTCGCCCTCGCTCTCGACACGTTCGAAGCGGGCTTCCAGGCCCGCGTCGAGCATCTGTTCGGACATCAGCTCGGCATCTTCCGGTGAGTCCTCCACCAGCAGGATGCGCAGCGCCCCAAGGGCGGGACCGGTCAGGGGCATGGGCTCACTCGAGTTCCGGTGCCTGGTTGATCAACGCCCAGAACTTGCCCAGGGTCTGCACCGCGCCGAAGAACTGGTCCACGTCCACCGGCTTGACCACATAGGCGTTCACGCCCATGTCCCAGCTGCGGGCCAGGTCGCTTTCCTCGCGCGAGGACGACAGGATCACCACCGGCAGGCGCTTGAGCTCTTCGTGCTCGCGGATCTGCCGCAGCACCTCCAGGCCATCCATGCGCGGCATCTTGATGTCCAGCAGCAGCACCGCCGGCAGGCCTTCCTCGCGGTTGGCGAAGGCACCACGGCGCAACAGGTAGTCCATCACTTCCACGCCATCCTCGACGTGCACGATGGGGTTGGCCAGACGCGCCTCTTCCAGGGCGTCGATCGCCATTTCGGCATCAGCCGGGCTGTCTTCGGCGAGAAGAATGGTGCGCAGAGTGGTCATGCAGAAGGCCCTTGTTTGTCCGCGTCGATCGCGGGAGGCAGGTAGAAGTGGAAGGTGGCGCCGACGTCCGGTTCGGCCTCGGCCCAGATACGGCCGCCATGGCGGGTCAGCACGCGGCGCACGCTGGCCAGGCCGATGCCGGTACCCGGGTAGTCGCTGGCCTTGTGCAGGCGCTGGAAGACACCAAACAGCTTGCCGGCGTAGGCCATGTCAAAGCCTGCACCATTGTCGCTGACCGTGAACTGATGACCGCCGTCAGGCTGCGGCTGGTAGTCCACGCGGATCTTCGCTGGTTCGCGGTTGCCCGAGTACTTCACCGCGTTGCCGAGCAGGTTCAGCCAGACCTGGCGGATCATGTTCTCATCGCCCACCACGATCGGCAGCGGCGCGATGCTCCACTCCACGTGGTGCGCATGGCCGCTGTTCTCGGCCTCGGCCTGCAGGTTGGAATCGAGCATGGCGCGGGTATCGGCCACCAGCGACTGCATGTCCACCGCCTGCTGGCGCATTGCCGCGCGGCCCAGCCGCGAGTAGACCAGCAGGTCGTCGATCAGTGCCGCCATGCGCCGCGCCGAACTGGAGATCACCTCCAGGTAATGGCGGCTCTTGTCATCGGCGGCGTCGCCCAGATGGCGCGACAGCTTGTCGGAGAAACCGGCCACGTGGCGCAGTGGTGCACGCAGGTCGTGCGACACCGAGTAGCTGAAGGCTTCCAGTTCCCTGTTGACCTCGGACACCTGCGCAACCTTGCCTTCCAGCTGGCGGTTCAGTTCCTCCACCCGCAGCTGCACGGCACGCTGCACGGTGACGTCGCTGACCGTGAGCAACACCACTTCGTCGTCGGTGTCCGGCAGCGGCATGCGCCGCGCGTTGAGCAGCATGTAGCGCACCATGCCATCGGCGGCGCGCTGTTCATGCTCGAAGTCCCACAGTTCGCGGCCGCGCAACAGCACATCGGACAGTCGCTGGCGCATCACGGGGTCTTTCCATGCACCGTCGCCGACAGTGTCCAGCAACAGGCCATCGGCGCGTTCATCCTGCAGCCCGTACAGCTCGGCGAAGGCAGGGTTGTGCAGCTGCACACGCAGGTCGCGGTCGAGCAGCACGATCGGCTCACGCACGGTCTGCAGCACCGAGGCTGCACGCGCGGCCGAACGCAGCGACTGCCGTTCGGCATGCAGGCGGCGACCGATCTGCCGCTGCAGCAGCCACAGCACCAGGCCAAGCAGCGCCAGCTGGATCACCAGCGAACTCCACGACACCAGCTCGGTCTGCTTGCGCTGGCGTGCGGCCTGCTCGGCGCGCTGTGTCAGCAGCTTCTGCTCGCTCGCCTGCAGTTCCTCCACCAGGCCACGGATCGGATAGCGCGTGCTCAGGTCCTGCACCAGCTCGCGCTGATCACTGTTGGGTTCGGACTTCGCCAGTTCGCGGGCAAGCGCCATGCGCCCTTCCAGCATCGACTCGATACGGCCGATGCGGATCAGCTGCTCAGGATTGTCGCGGGTCATCCGGCCCAGTTCAGCCAGGCGGCCGGGAAGGTCATTGGCTTTGGCCATGCGCTCGCGCAGGCCAGGCGCATCCACACCCTTGGACAGGGTCAGCGCAGCCGATTCGACATCGCGTACATCGGCCTGCAGCTGCTGCAGGGCCACACCCACGGCCTGGGTATGATTGACCCAGGCCATCGCATCTTCGCTGTCCTGCTGCAGTTGGCGCAGGGTCAACCACGGCACCACGATGATCGCGGCAGCAGCCAGCGCCAAGGCCGGCAACCGCCAACGGTCCCAGATGTCATCACTGAAAACCAGCGCCATAGTTCCTCGTCAGCACAGCCGCGGAGCGTAGGCCGATACCGGCCCGGCTGCGGCGGAACGGGCAATATAGCGCAGGCGGTCACAACTCTGGAGTTTCCCGCCTGGTTGGCTGAACGGGTTGCGGAAACCCACGGTAGAGCCGAGACGTGCTCGGCTGCAACCCAAAGGGCAGTCGAGCAAGCTCGACTCTACCCAGGCAGCGGGCGCCCCATGCGGGGCGCCCTCCGGGGTCAGCGCTTGGCAGCAGCGCTGACCTTCAATGCAGCGGCATCGACGCGGGTCACGCCCTTGATGCCCTTGGCGGTGGTGACCGCCTTGTCCTTCTCGGCCTGGGTGGCCACGGCACCACTCAGGCTGACCACGCCGTTCACGGTTTCCACCTTGATTTCAGTGCCCGGAACGTTGCTGCTGGCCAGCAGATCGGCCTTCACCTTGGTGGTGATCCAGGTATCGGTCACCGGCTCGTTGGAGTCATGGCGATCAGCATGGGTTGCCGGATGGGTGCTGGTCGGCGGGCTCTTCGCGGCCGGGTCCTTGGCGAATGCAGCCGAGGAGGACAGCGCCAGGCCCAGGGTCAGGGCGGAAGCAATCAGCGTGCGGGTGGTATTGCTCATCGTGTCGTACTCCTTCGGGATGTGCTGCCAGTCTGGACAAGCCGCCGTAGAGCAGGCGTGGCGTTGCGGTCATGCCGCTGTGAATCGAGGCGATTCCAACGGCAACGGTTCAGTTTTGGCCTGTACGCAGGTGTCGTTTACCCTGCCCTTCCCCATTGCCGGAGCCGTCTCATGCGCCCCGACCTGCAACTGGCCCTGATCGGCTACGGCCTCGCCGGCCGCGTCTTCCACGCGCCGCTGATCCAGCACACGCCCGGGCTGGTGCTGCACAGCATCGTCAGTTCGCAGCGCGACACGTTGCTGCGCGCGTTCAGCGACGTGCACGTGCGCGCCACGCCGCAGGAGGTGTTCGACGACCCGGCGGTGGACGCGGTGGTGATCGCCACTCCGAACGCACAACACGCACCGCTGGCGATCGCGGCGTTGGCCGCGGGCAAGCATGTGCTGGTCGACAAGCCGTTCGCGCTGGATGTCGCTGAAGCCGAAGCGGTGCTGGCTGCGGCACGTGATGCCGGACGCATCGCGACCGTGTTCCAGAACCGGCGCTTCGATGCCGACTTCCTCACCCTGCAGGCGCTGCTGGCCGAAGGCGCGCTCGGTGACGTGGCCGAGTGCCATGCGCACTTCGACCGCTACCGGCCGCAGGTGCGCGACCGCTGGCGCGAGCAGGACGGACCGGGCAGCGGCCTGTGGTACGACCTCGGACCGCACCTGCTGGACCAGATGCTGGTGCTGTTCGGCTGGCCCGAGGCCATCGATGCCGATCTGGCCGTGCAACGCGAAGGTGGCAGCGGCATCGATTACTTCCACGCGGTACTGCACTACCCGAGGCATCGCGCGATCGTGCATGCCGGTTCGCTGGTGGCGGCCCCCACGCCGCACTTCAGTGTGCATGGCAGTCGTGGCAGCTGGATCAAGCATGGGCTGGACGTGCAGGAGGCACAGCTGCGGCGCAGTGTTGCGCCAGGAGCGCCAGGCTGGGGCATCGACCCACGGCACGGCGAGCTGGTGCGCTGCGATACTGAGGACAATGTGCAGCGCAGTACCGTGGACAACCTGCCGGGCGACTACCGGCGGCTGTATTCGCAGTTCTCGGCGGCGATGCACGGCGATGGCGAGCCGACGGTCAGCCCGGTGCAGGCACTGCAGCTGATGCGGTTGCTGCAGGCCGGCATGGACAGCGCGCGCGAAGGGCGGCGGGTTCAGTTGGGGTGACCGGCAGGGCTGCGCCCTGCACCTGCCGAATCAACGGCAACGTCAACGTCAACGTCAAAGGCAAGCTATCCGTGTGATGGCGGGGTGGGTCCGGTTGCGGGGGACGCCGTAAATACGTCCCTGTAGGCTCGGTCGCGCCATCCATGGCGCTCACGCCCCCGCAACCGGACCCACCCCGCCTTCGACAGATTCCCGCGCCCGACGGTAGGTGTCGACCTTGGTCGACACATCCACGCCATGCGTGGATGACGTGGAAACGATCGGAGAACGCTTTTGTAGAGTCGAGCCATGCTCGACTGGCTGCAAGGGGTCAGAGCCCTTTCCTGCGGAAAGGGCTCCGACCCCACCGCGGTGCTTACGATTTCTTGATGGCGTGGCCGCCGAACTCGTTGCGCATCGCCGACAGCAGGCGGTCGGTGAACGAATTCGATTCGCGCGAGCGCAGGCGTTCCAGCAGCGACAGGGTGATCACCGGTGCCGGCACATCGAGCGCGATCGCTTCGGCCACGGTCCAGCGGCCTTCGCCGGAATCCTCCACGTACGGGGCGATGCCATCCAGCGACGGATTGCGCTTGAGGGCTTCAGTGCTCAGGTCCAGCAGCCACGAACGCACCACGCTGCCGTGGCGCCAGACTTCGGCGACCTGGGCCAGGTCCAGCTCCATTTCCTGCTTGCGCTCCATCAGCGCGAAGCCTTCGGCGTAGGCCTGCATCATTCCGTACTCGATGCCGTTGTGGACCATCTTGGTGAAGTGGCCAGCGCCGGACGGGCCGACACGACCCCAGCCACGATCTTCGGCCGGTGCCAGCGTGCGCAGCAGCGGTGCGATCTGCTCCACCACCGACGCTTCGCCACCGACCATCAGGCTGTAGCCCTCCTGCAGGCCCCACACGCCACCACTGGTGCCGCAGTCGACGTAGCCCAGATCGTCTTCGGCCAGTGCCTTGGCGCGACGGATCGAGTCCTGGTAGTTGGAGTTGCCGCCATCGATGACGATGTCACCCTCGGCCAGGTGCGGGGTCAACTGGCCCAGGGTCTGGTCGACGGTTTCGCCGGCCGGCACCATCAGCCACACCACGCGCGGTACCGGCAGCGCGGCAACCGCGGCGGCCAGCGAATCAACCACTTCCAGGCCGGCCTCGGCAGCGCGCTGGCGGGCACCCTCGCCCGGGTCGTAGCCGACCACGCGGTGGCCGCCGCGATGCAGGCGCTGGGCCATGTTGGCGCCCATGCGGCCGAGGCCGATCATTGCAATATCCATTGTTTCACCTTCAGTTGGGGTCTAGGGTCAGGCTGCCTGGCCTGCCGGTAGCCGCGCAGTGGCGCAGCTGCGCCTCGCGCCAACGCCGGTAGAGCGTGGTATGCAGATTGTGCACCGCCAGGTCGATCGAAAACGGCGTTCGCGGGTTGCGATCGAGCAGGCGGGCGATGTGGTAGCCGATGGGACGTATACCGCGTGGATGCACATAGATCACGAACTGCTGGTAGAACGGATCGTCCAGCAGCTGGTCCATGCGTGCCAGCGTGTCGTGGTAGCGCGGTTCCAGCCGTGCACGAAGGTTGGGATCACGCTCGAACAACAGGCGCTCGAAGTAGCGCTGGCCGATGCGCGGGATGTCCTGCGCGAGTTTCCAGAGTTCGGCATTGCGCTGGTCGTACCAGGCCAGTCCGCCATGCGCAGCCAGTGCCTGCGCGGCGCCCTTGCCCACCTCGACCACGACGAAGTTCTCGGCCTGGTTGCTCAGATCGTCCAGCGTGCTCTTGTCTTGAACGTGTTCGATGAAACCGGGCACGCCGACGAAGGCCTGCCGTCCCATCGCCGAGGTGCGCACCGCCTTGCCATCGGCGAAGAAATCGCCCGCGTGGGCTCCGAGCAGGATGCTGTCGGTATCGTGCAGGGCGAGGAAAGTGCCGATCGACAGTTCATCCGCTGCGAACTCCGTATCGAACGCGGCATCACCATAAAGCTCTCGTTGCGTGGCCAGCTGCGCGACCTGGCGGCCGACCCCGCATTCGGCACGCACGACACCGCTGTAGAACGCCTCCAGTGCATGACTGTTACCCGCGCTCGGCACGAAGCCACGACCGAAACTGCGTGTGCGCTGCCAGCCTTGCGCGCGTGGGCCCTGCAGGCCGAAGCCGATCCAGCCCAGCTGCGGGCCGGAGAAGCGGAAGGTGGGGTTGTCCTGCAGTGCCGAAGCCGCACGTTGCGTGGCCGCGCCCAGTTCGAAGGCATAGGCGCAGACCGTGGCTGGCTCGTCCAGCAACTGTTGCAGCAACGCCTGGCGTGCTGCAGCGGACATTCCGGCCGGCCACCCCACGCGCAGATCGCCTGCCGCCTGTGCTTCAGCCAGCGAGGCACGTGTACACACCGGGCCGCCGTGCACCTGTGGTGCACCGGCCGTGACCTCGTCAAAGCGCCATCCCAGCCGCTGCAGCAGGCCCTGCGTGCAGTCCGGCGTTGCGGACGCAATGCCCAGCGCGGGCATCAGCAGGAGTGCCACACCCATCAACCTGCCGCGCACGATCACCCTTGATCCGTGCTGCGGGCCGGTGCGGGCTCGGACGATGCAGGCTCGGGCGGTGCGAGCGCAGGCGGTGCGGGTTTGCCAGCATCCGCCGGCAGGTACTGTTGCAGGCGCTGGAAGAAGCGCTGATAGAACCCGGCATCGGTGACGGTGCTGCTGGCCACTTTCACCAGCGAATCGTCATTGCTGCCGAACGGCAGCGACACCGAGCCCAATGCACCCACGCCCACGCTGGCCGACGTCGGGCTCTTCTTCAGCGCATAGCGGTCCTGCACCGCGCTGACGAATACCAGCGTCTGGCTGCCACGCGGGGCACACGAGATGCGCAGCACCAGCTGCTCGTGATCATCCTCGCGTGGCTGGAAGTTCTTGTTGCCTTCCACCTGCGCTTCGTCGGAGCGGGCGATGGCGTAGCCCTGGCTGAGCAGGGTGCGCCGCGCGGCCTCGCAGGCGTCACCGGGGCGGCCATCGACGGTACGCGAGAAGGTGTCGCCGGAATCAAAGGATTCGCGCAGCAACGTACTGTCGGCGGCGCGGCCACCACAGGCCGACAGGATCAGGGCGCTGGCGAGCGCCACGGCAGCACTGGAAAGACGGGAGGCCCGCATGGGTACTCCTGCGAGGACGGTACCGCCAAGGGTAGCCCTGCGGCCGTGTGCGGCAGGTTGAAACCGGCGTGACCGAGCCCCCCCGTTGCTGCCGGTTCATGCACAGAAAAGGGGACGGAGGGGATTAAGTCGTTTGTGGCACTTCGCTCGCCGGGCATGGCCCGGCGCTACCGTGAACGAGGTCCCCAGACAGAAAGGGGCCGGCAATACCGGCCCCTCGGGTATCACATGCCGTCGCCGGCTCAGTCCGCCCAGCGGCCAGCGCCGGTCGACTGCGGCAGCACCTGCGCCGACAGCGGGCGGTCATTGGCCAGCAGGTTCACCGCATCGGCCAGGATCGAGGCCGACTCGCGCAGCAGCGGGTCCGGACGCTTCTCGGCAGCCTTCTCGCGGGCGGCATCCTTGACGATGTCGCGCTCGTTGCCAGTCAGGCCGTCGTCGTTGCTGTCATCGGCCAGCGGGTCCAAGGCCAGGCCCAGCTCCTTGCGCATCGCCTGGCGCTCCTTGCGCTGGGTGTCCTGGCGCTCACGCTCGGCGCGGCGGGTGGCCTCGTTGAGCGAGATGTACTTCTTCGCGGCCTCGGTGCGGAACTGCTGCACGTCCTCGTTCCACCACTGGAATTCCTTGTCGGCGGCGATGCGCGCGTCATGGCGGGTTTCCAGCTTCGGCAGCAGCGGCGCGAAGTTGCCGTACTGGGTGTGCGGCACGGCAGCGATGCGGGTCCACGGCAGCGCGTTGTCGTAGGTGCTCTCGCCGAACTCGGTGGCATCGACGCTGGCCGGGAAGGCCAGGTCCGGCACCACACCCTTGTGCTGGGTGCTGCTGCCGCTGATGCGGAAGAACTGGGCGATGGTCAGCTTCACCTGGCCGAAGCGCTGGGTCTCGCCACTCGGCCAACGGTCCAGGTCGACGATGTTCTGCACGGTGCCCTTGCCGAAGCTGGTCTCACCGATCACCAGGCCACGGCCGTAATCCTGGATGGCACCGGCAAAGATTTCCGAAGCCGAGGCCGAACCGCGGTTGATCAGCACTGCCAGCGGGCCGTCCCATGCCACGCCCTGGTTGCGGTCGCTGTTGACGGTGACGCGGCCACCGGACTCGCGCACCTGCACCACCGGGCCCTGCTCGATGAACAGACCGGTCAGTTCAATGGCTTCATCCAGCGAACCACCACCGTTGTTGCGCAGGTCCAGCACCACGCCGTCCAGCTTGTCGTTCTTGAAGCCGGCCAGCAGCTTGGCCACGTCGCGGGTGGCCGAGGCGTAGTCGGCCGCGTTGCGGCGACGGCCTTCGAAGTCCTGGTAGAAGGTCGGCAGCTTGATCACGCCGACCTTGCGCGCCGGCTCGCCATTGGCGGCCGGAATGGTCATGGTCTCGCCCTTGGCGGCCTGTTCGGCCAGGCGCACCTTCTGGCGGGTCAGCACCAGGGTGTGGTGCTTGCCGTCGGCGCCCTCAGCAGCCGGGATGAACTCCAGCTTGACCTGGGTATCCTTGGCGCCGCGGATCTTGGCCACGACGTCGTCGATGCGCCAGCCGATCACGTCCTCGACCAGGCCGGACTTGCCCTGGCCGACGCCGACGATACGGTCACCCGGCTTCAGCGTGCCATCCACTGCGGCCGGGCCGCCGGCGATGATCTCGCGGATCACCACCACGTCGTCCTGGCGCTGCAGCTGCGCACCAATGCCTTCCAGCGACAGCGACATCGCCTGGTTGAAGTTCTCGGCGGTGCGCGGCGTGAAGTAATCCGTGTGCGGGTCAACGGCGCTGGTGTACGAGTTCATGAAGAACTGGAAGACGTCTTCGCCCTTCAGTTCATTGACCGACTTCTCCAGCGTCGCGTAGCGCTTGTCCAGCGTCTTGCGGATGTCGTCCGGCTTCTTGCCGGCCAGCTTCAGGCGCAACCAGTCGTTCTTGACCGACTTGCGCCACAGCTCATCCAGTTCAGCGCTGCTGGCCGCCCACGGCACCTTCTTGCGGTCGTATTCGAAACGCTCGTCGGTGGTGAAGTCCGGCTCCTGCTTGAGCAGCTTGCGCGCATAGGCCACGCGTTCGCCGACGCGCTGCTTGTAGACCGCGAACACCTGGAACGCCGGCTCCAGCTCGCCGCCACGGATGGCCGAGGAAATGTTGGCTTCGAACGGCGCGAAGCGCGCCACGTCGGCCTGGGTGAAGTACTGCTTGCCGCCGTCCAGCGTCTCCAGGTAGCGCTTGAACACGTCCTTGGAGGTGGCCTCGTCCAGCGCACGCGGGCGGTACGCGTAGCGGCTGTCGGACAGCAGGCCGTACACCAGCTTGGAGGTGGTCACCTGATCGGCGGTTGCCGCAGCGGGCAATGCCGGCGAATCGGCCTTGGCCGCCAGCGCCAGCGGCGCGACCAGCGCCAGGGCCATCAGGAATGCGGGGGCTTTGAATTTCATTGACGTGCTCGAAGGCGCCTTGCCAAGGGGGAGACTGCGGGGTGTTAAGACACCACGACAGTGCCGAAAGTTGCCGGGTTTGTCACCCGGCCGCGCTCGGTGGAAAACCAGCCTAGCCGGGCCGGTGTAGCAAATTGTGAATGGCTGAAGAGCGGCGCAC
The DNA here is from genome assembly GCF_004346925.1 of Stenotrophomonas sp. ASS1. Lineage (NCBI taxonomy): Bacteria > Pseudomonadati > Pseudomonadota > Gammaproteobacteria > Lysobacterales > Lysobacteraceae > Stenotrophomonas > Stenotrophomonas oleivorans. The sequence goes on from NZ_CP031167.1 coordinate 3,865,937, forward strand.
CCAGCGGCGCCGTCTGTCCGGTTGCAGAGGGCATGGGGTTGCAAGCCCCCTGAGTCAGGGGGCGGCCGCGAAGCGGCGGGGGTGTGGGTGGTGGTAAGCCGGGGCCCACGGTGTGCGCAGCGTGGGAAGCGGTAGCGCGCATCGCGCAACCGCTTACCGGACGCCGGCGCCCTTGGCCTGCACGTCGGCGTGGTACGACGAGCGCACCATCGGGCCGGAGGCCACGTGGCTGAAGCCCAGCTCGTAGCCGTAGTCTTCCAGCGCCTTGTAGTCCTCGGGGGTCCAGTACTTCAGCACCGGGTGGTGATGCGCGGTCGGCTGCAGGTACTGGCCGATGGTGATCATGTCCACGTCGTGCGCGCGCAGGTCACGCATGGTGGCCTTGATCTGTTCGAACTCTTCGCCCAGGCCCAGCATGATGCCGCTCTTGGTCGGCACGTCCGGGTGCTGCGCCTTGAAGTTCTTCAGCAGGTTCAGCGACCACTGGTAGTCCGCACCCGGGCGCACGTTGCGGTACAGGTCCGGCACGGTTTCGATGTTGTGGTTGAACACGTCCGGCGGGTTCTGCGCCAGGATCTCCAGCGCGCGCTCCATGCGGCCCTTGCCGCGGAAGTCCGGGGTCAGCACTTCGATGCGGGTGCCCGGCGACTTCTCACGGATGGCGCTGATGCAGTCGACGAAGTGCTGGGCACCGCCGTCGCGCAGGTCATCTCGGTCGACGCTGGTCACCACCACGTACTTCAGCCCCATGTCGGCCACGGTCTGGCCGAGGCTGGCCGGTTCGTTGGCATCCGGCGGCTTCGGGCGGCCGTGGGCAACGTCGCAGAACGAGCAGCGGCGGGTGCAGACCTCGCCGAGGATCATGAACGTTGCCGTGCCGTGGCCGAAGCACTCGTGGATGTTCGGGCAGCTGGCTTCCTCGCACACCGTCACCAGGCGGTTCTCGCGCAGCTTGGCCTTCAGGTTCTGCACGGCATTGCCCGAAGGAATGCGCACGCGGATCCAGGACGGCTTGCGCAGCACCGGCGCATCGGCGAACTGCACCGGCGAGCGGTTGATCTTGTCACCGCCCAGCTGCTTGACCCCGGCCTGCAACGGCGCGGCGGACGGAGAATCACCCTGCACGATCTGCAGGGGAATGGAACGGGCGGTGGTTTCAGTCATGGCAGTTCCGGGGGGCGGTCAGGCGGCCGCAGAAAGATCGGGCAGTTCCGGCGTGTGCTGCAGCAGCAGGCCGAACTGGCGGGCCAGGTGGTCCAGCAGCACCGGCTTGACGGCCTCCATCCCGGAGGGCCCGCCCAAGTCTACTACCGAGGTCACCTGCAACCCCTGATAGCCACAGGGGTTGATGCGGTGGAAAGGTTCCAGGTCCATGGCCACGTTGAAGGCCAGGCCATGGAAGGTACAGCCGCGGCGCACGCGGATGCCGAGCGCGGCGATCTTGGCGCCACCGACGTAGACGCCCGGGGCGCCCTCGCGGCGTTCGGCGCCGATGTTCCACTCGGCCAGGGTATCGATGAGGGCCTGCTCGATGCGGCACACGTAGTCGCGCACGCCGATGCCCAGCCGCGGCAGGCGCAGCAATGGATAGACCACGATCTGGCCGGGGCCGTGATAGGTCACCTGGCCGCCACGGTCCACGTGCAGCACGGGGATATCGCCCGGCGCCAGCACGTGCTCGTCCTTGCCGGCCTGGCCCAGGGTGAACACCGGGTCGTGCTCCACCACCCACAGCTCGTCGGCATCGGCGTCGCTGCGCTGGTCGGTGAAGCGCTGCATGGCGCGCCACACCGGTTCATAGGCCTGGCGGCCGAGGTCGCGGACCAGCGCCGGGCGCGGCGCGCGGTCTTCCGGGGCGGCTTCGGCCGGGCAGCTGTCGGCTACAGCGTCCACTTCACTTCCGGGTGGTCGCGCAGTGCCTGGTGCGCCAGGTCGTACTGTTCGCGGCTCTCGGCCTTGAACACGATGCGCACGGACACGTACTTGCCGTTGGAGGAATGCTTCCAGCTGATGCGTTCATTCACCACATCGATGCCGGCAGCCAGCAGCAGGCGGGGAAGCTCATGTTCCAGGCCGCGGTTGGCCGGGCCCATGGCACTGAGCTCGAACTGGCCGGGGAACTGGAAGCCGTGGTCGGGGTTGTCGGACTTGATTTCCATGCCCCCATTATCGGGCCGCAGGCCAACAAACCCAAGAGTATTCATCAACGTCAAACAGTGCACCGGTGAGTCGCTGCGTTGCAGCTGAACGGCCGTTCAGCATTGGCCGTTGCCCCTTGGGGCGCCGCAGGACAGTGCAGGATTGTCTTCACGAGACAATGTCGTTTTCGGAACAGACAAGTGATTCGAACGCGCTCGTTCCATCACGCCCGCACGAGTACCGTGTCGCGGCATATAACGACAGACAGAAAAAACCTCCACATGAGCCCCCCTTCCCAACGCCGCCTTGCAGCCCTCGGGCTGTCCGGCCTGCTGGCTGCTGCCCTCCCCCTCGCCGCCCAGGCGGCCGAACAATGTGGCCCGGACGCGATGCGCGACCACCCTCCGCAGGTCAATTTCCGCGTTGACAACGACCTGTTCGGCGGCCGCCACCAGGACCAGGGCTATACCAATGGTGCACTGTTGACCCTGGTGTCGCCCAATCTGGTCGATTACACCGACGACCCCTGCCTGCCACGCATGGCCCGCTGGGTGAACCAGTACCTGGAAGGGCTGCATCCGGGCAAGTTCGAACAGCAGAACATGATCTTCAGCATCGGCCAGGGCATCTTCACCCCGACCGATTTCAGCCGCAGGGACCTGATTGAGGACGACCGCCCTTACGCCGGCGTACTGATCGCAAACTTCGGTTTCAATGCGCGCAGCGGCGACCGCCTGCAGACCACCCAGCTGACGCTGGGCGTGGTTGGCCCGTGGGCACAGGGCAAGCAGGTGCAGAATGCCGTGCACGAAGTGCTGGGCGACGAGAAATTCAAGGGCTGGGACAACCAGCTGCACAACGAGCCGCTGTTCATGCTGACCCATGAGCGCATGCGCCGCTGGCCGGGCGATGCCAGCGTCAATGCCGACGGCTGGGGTTGGGACGCGATCAGCCACTACGGCGGATCGATCGGCAACCTGGAAACCAAGGCCAATCTCGGCGGTGAAGTGCGCTTTGGCTGGAAGCTGCCGGACGACTTCGGCAGCACGCCGTTGCGCCCGGCCGGTGAGAACACTGCGCCGACCCGCGGCGGCCGTCCCAATGGCTGGTCCTGGCACCTGTTCGCGACCTCGGACGCCGCCTGGGTGATCCGTGACATCACGCTGGATGGCAACACGTTCCGCAACAGCCACAGTGTGGACAAGCGCCATGTGGTGGCCTACGGCGGCTATGGCGTGGCGGTGATGTACGGACGCTGGAAGTTCGCCGCGGCGCGTTACCACAGCACGCGCGAGTTCAACGGCCAGCGCGAAGCGCCGGTGTTCGGCAGCTTCACCATCAGCCGGTCGCTGTAGGTAGGTGCCGACCGTTGGTCGGCACACCGGGGCCGGCATATCCGGATGGGTTCATGAGGAGCCGGCCAGCGGCCGGCACTACCCACATCCGGCAGGATTCATGCGCAAGCGGCATCCCGAAACAGAAAAGGCCGGCATTTGCCGGCCTTTTCCTTCACCACGCCGGGGCGTGGATCATTCCGTTTCCCACCACATCCAGAAGCTGTCCCACAGGCGCTTGAAGAAGCCGGCCTGTTCGACGGCAGCCACCGCCACCAGCGGCGCTTCGGCCACCAGCTTGCCATCCAGCATCACCTTCACGGTGCCGATCTGCTGGCCGGCGGTGAACGGTGCTTCCAGGGTCTTGGGCACGTCAATGCTCGGCTTCAGGTCGTTGTAGCGGCCGCGCGGCACGCTCACCAGCATCGGCTGGGCCACGCCCAGCTGCACCTTGTCGGTGGTGCCCTTCCAGACCTTGTGCTCGGCCACGGCCTTGCCCGGCTCGTACAGGCGGTGGGTCTCGAAGAAGCGGAAACCCCAGTTCAGCAGGGCCAGGCTGTCATCGGCACGCTGCTTTTCCGACTGGCCGCCCAGCACCACGGCGATCAGGCGCTGGTCGCCGCGCTGGGCCGAGCTCATCAGGCAGTAACCGGCTTCGGAAGTGTGGCCGGTCTTGATGCCGTCCACGCTGCCATCGCGCCACAGCAGCAGGTTGCGGTTCGGCTGCTTGATGTTGCCGACCTGGAATTCCTTGATCTTGTTGTACGCGTAGGTTTCCGGGTAATCGCGCACCATCGCACGGCCCAGCAGCGCCAGGTCGTAGGCGGTGCTGTGGTGGCCCTGCGCAGTCAGGCCATGGGCGTTGACGAAGTGCGAATTCTTCATGCCGATCTTGGCGGCATAGCTGTTCATCAGCGACGCAAAGGCTTCCTCGCTGCCAGCCACATGCTCGGCCAGGGCAATCGCGGCGTCGTTGCCGGACTGGATCGCCATGCCCTTTTCCATGTCTTCCAGGCGCGCGGTCTGGTTGACCGGGAAGCCGCTGTAGCTGCCATCGGTACCCGCGCCACCTTCGCGCCAGGCGCGCTCGCTCATCATCACCTGGTCATCCGCACGGACCTTGCCGTTCTTGACCTCGGCGGCGATCACGTAGGACGTCATCACCTTGGTGATGCTGGCCGGAGCCAGCTGTTCGTTGATGTTTTCACCGGCCAGCACCTGGCCGGTGGCGTAATCCATCAGCACCCAGGCCTTGGACACGCTCGGCGCCGGCGCCGGCGGAGTGGCGACGGTGGCCGGGGCGGCAGCGGCGGCGGCAGGCGCCGGCGTGGCCGGAGTCGGCAGCGGCGTCTGGGCGGAAGCCAGGCCCACCACCAGGGTGGCGGCCAGGGCGGTGGCGGCGGAACGGAAATTCATTGGACAGCAGGCTCCAGGGGACGGCCGGGAATGGAGGGTGGAACGTAGCGGCCATTGTAAGGCCGGGGCAGCATGGGCCGGCAGCACCGGCCCGGGTGGATCAATCCTTGACGATCTGCGGCGAACCCAGCCCCAGACCGGCGATGCGGCCGACAAGTTCCGCGGCACTGGCATGGTCGCTGGCGGGAACGCGCAGGCGGAACAGGGTACGGCCACCGGCGGCGATGTCACTGATGGTGGCACCGACGATGCCGGCGGCGTTGAGCTGGCCCATCGCGCGGTTGGCGTTGTCACGGTTGGAGAAGCTGGCAACCTGCACCATGACTGCGCCCACCACCTGCTGCGACAGGCTGGGGGTAGCGGCGGCGGTGCGGACCGGTGCCTGCGCAGCGGCGCGCGGCGTGGTGCTGGCAACGACCGCCGGAGCTGGCGCGTATGCGGTGCTGCGCACCGGCGGAGCACTCGGCGGCAGGCTGCTGACCGCCACATCCGGCACGGTGCTGGCCACGCCCTGGGTGGTGGCCGGCTGGCCACGCGCCGGCATGCCATCGGCCGGCAGCCCCTTGACCAGGCGATCGATGTCGCTGTCGGCGGCAGCACGCGCGGTCGGTGCCGGGCGCGCACTGGCTACAGCGCTGGCGGCGGCCGCTTCCGCAGCACGACGTTCGCGGCGCGACGGCTTCTGCGCCAGCAGGTTGCCCTCACCCGGCTGCAGCGCGCGCACTTCCACGTTGCCGGTGCCGCGCTGGGTGATGCCCAGGCGCACAGCGGCGGCATAGCTGAGATCGACCACGCGGCCATCATGGAACGGACCGCGATCGTTGACGCGCACGATCACCGACTCACCGTTGTCGAGGTTGGTCACGCGGGCGAAGCTGGGCAGCGGCAGCGTCTTGTGCGCAGCGGTGAACTGGTACATGTCGTAGACCTCACGGTTGGAGGTCAGGCGGCCATGGAACTTGGCACCGTAGTACGACGCAGTGCCACGCTCGACATAATTGCGGGTGTCGTCGAGCACTTTGTACGACTTGCCCAGCACCACGTACGGCGTCTTGTTGCCGATCGCCGAGCGTTCTTCCGCGGTCACTTCCGGCTCAGGGATGCAGGCCACGTTGGGAATGTAGTCCGGCGTGCTGTCACGCACGCCCGGCTTGTACAGGCCACCGGCGGTGTAGTTGCCGCGGGTGCTCAGGTCTTCCTTGGCCGCCGCGTAGGGCGATCCTTCCGGGCAGTGTGCCGGGCGCGAGCCGCGCCCCTGCACCAGGGTGCCGCCGGACTTGCCACCATGGCCGGCCGTGGCCGGCTTCTTCGGCGCGCTGCTGCAGGCAGCCAGCGCGAGGACGATCAAGCCTGGGACCAGCCATCTGATGTTCATGCCGGGGGCAGCTCCTGTCCGGCAATGGCCTGGGACAACTGGAACACGGCCATCGCGTACATCTTCGAGAGGTTGTAGCGGGTGATCGCGTAGTAGTTCTGGAAGCCCAGCCAGTACTGCTTGCCGGTGCTGCCTTCAAGCGTGATCGGCGTGGCGGTGGCGCCCGGCTGCACCGCAGCGCTGGGCTGGTAGCCACGCTTCGCCAGGTCGGCCAGCGACCAGGTCGGCATCCATTCGGTCGGATTGAACTCCTCGCGTCCCGGCGCCAGCGTGGCCGGCACGGCCACCTGCCCGCCACGCACCCAGCCGCCCTTCTTCACGAAGTAGTTGGCGATGGACGAGAACACGTCGTCGTAGCTGGTGAACAGGTCGCGACGGCCGTCGCCATTACCGTCCACCGCGTAATCGAGGTAGCTGGACGGCATGAACTGGCCCATGCCCATCGCGCCGGCATAGCTGCCCTTGAGCGTGGTGATGTCCAGGTTCTCTTCGCGGCCCAGCTCGAACAACTTGGCCAGCTCATCGCGGAAGAACAGCTCGCGGCGCACTTCGCGTTCCAGCTTGGCCGGGTCGCCGCTGCGCGGGTAGTAGAACGCCAGCGTGTACAGCGCATCGAGCACGCGATGGCTGCCGGCATTCTTCCCGTAGCTGGTTTCCACGCCGATGATCGCCACGATCACTTCGGCCGGCACACCGGTGCGCTGCTGGACGCGATCCAGTTCGGCGCGATGCTGGGCCAGGAACGCGCGGCCGCCATCGATGCGCGCCTTGCTGATGAACATCGGCCGGTACTCGTTCCACGGCTTGACCCGTTCGGCCGGGCGCGACATCGCGGCGATGATCGGCTGGCGCACCTGCGCCTGGTCGAGCACGCTGCTGATCTGCTCCGGCTTCAGGCCATAGCGCTTGGCGGTATCGGCAATGAAGCGGGCCCGTGCGACCTCGAACGGCACCGGGGTGAGATCGACCGGCGGCGCGGTGGCAGCAGCGGCTTCGGGCGCGGCCTCGGCCGGGCCATGGGCCTTGGCGGCGGGCTGGCGCGGCGTACTGCTGGCCTGGGGCGAAGACGGTGGGGACTTCGGCTGGGTCGCGCAGGCGACCAGGCCGAGGGTGAGCATGCAGGCCAGAGTGCGTCGAATCATCGTCGCAGGTTAGCAGGTCATGGATGAATTAAAACCCCTAACACCATGAATCACAACGATTTGCCTGCGAGCAGCGGGAAATGTGAAGACGTCGTGATCACACTTCCCCATTCAGATAGAGGTTGCCGGTTGCGTCCCCATCCCCGCAGACGCAACCGGCGACCGGATCCGGTCGGTACCCGCGCGGCTGCCGCTCCCCAGTGGCAGTGCTCCGCGCTCCCTGTACCCGTTGGATCAGTACTGCTTCCCGCCCGACGCCCCCTCGCGCTGCAACGATTGACGGCGCGCCGTGCCGAACGGGCCGCCATTGTGCAGGCCGATTACGACAAGTCCATTGATCAGGATCAACGCGCTGTAAAAGTGTGAACCAGCTAACGCTTTTTCCGGACTTTGATCAGTGGACGTGCTGCCGTGCATCGTTGTGAGAACGCTTCCACAACGGGCGTTGCGCAGAGTCAGGAAGTTTCCAGCCAACGGCGCAGCCCCTCGTGGGTGGGGTGTGTTGCGGAAAGCAGAAGCCGCCGCTGGGCCGGTCGGGTTGGGTACGCGGGGGACGCCGTGAATCCGTCCCTGGAGGCTTGGCAGCCGCATCCATGCGGCTGACACCCCCGCATACCCAACCCGACCGCCCTCTGACAGATTTCGGTGGTCTGCCACCCACGGAGAAGAAAGAGAAGATCACAAGCGGGTCGCGCGCTGCGCTTGCTCGAGAGCCGAGCATGGCTATGCCGGTCGTCCGGCCGTCGCCGTGGGCGACGTTGGCAGCGGCTCCTGCCGCTGCCTTCGGCTCTACACAAAGCAAGGAAGCGACCCGCCAGGCCGCTTTTGCTTTTGATCTTCTTTTTCTTCTCCGTGGGTGGACGCGCACGGAACCTGTCCGTGGCCGGGTAGATGGGCTGCGCAGGGGCGTGAGCCGCATGGATGCGGCGACCGAGCTTACATGGACGTACTTGCAGCGTCCCCTGCGCAGCCCATCTACCCGGCCCCACCCATGAACTGCTTTGCGCGACCACCCACGAGGGGCTGCGCCGTTGGCTGGAAACCCTATCCCCCGTGCACCGGCCGGTGCCCGCGTACCGCCATCACCAACCCGATACCGGCCAGCAACGAGACCGCCGATGTCCCGCCATAGCTGATCAACGGCATCGGAATGCCCACCACCGGCAACAGGCCGGAAATCATTCCACCGTTCACCAATACGTAGACGAAGAACGCCAGCCCCAGGCTGCCGGCCAGCAACCGCGCATGGGTGTCGCGCGCGTGCACTGCGATCCACAGGCAACGCCCGACCACGAACAGGTACAGCGCGAACAGCGTCGCCACACCGATCCAGCCGAATTCCTCGGCCAGCACCGAAAACGCGAAGTCGGTGGTGTACTCGGGCAGGAAATCCAGCGTGGCCTGGGTGCCCTGCCCCCAGCCACGTCCCTGCCAACCACCGGAACCGATCGCGATGCGCGACTGCAGGATGTTCCAGCCGGTGCCGAGCGGGTCTGCTGCCGGGTCGAGGAAGGTCAGTACACGATCCTTCTGGTACTGCCGCAACAGGCCGAACCACGCCAGTGGTGCGGCCACCGCCAGCCCTGCCGCCCCCGTCGCCACCCAGCCCCAGTGCAGGCCGGCCAGCAACAACGCAAACACGCCGCTGGCGGTGACCAGCGTGGCGGTGCCGAGGTTGGGCTGCATCAGGATCAGCACGGCGGGAACGCCGATCAGCACTGCGGCCGTCAGTACCGTGCGTGGTGACGGTGGCAGCGGTTGCCGGTGCAGGTACCAGGCCATCATCAACGGCAGGCTGAGCTTGAGCAGCTCGGAGGGCTGCAGGTAGAAGACGCCGAGGTTGAGCCAGCGCTGCCCGTACTTGCCGGTGCCGATCACATACACCGCCATCAGCGGCAGCATCGACAGCGCGTACAGCGCCGGTGTCCACGCGCGCAGGCGCAGCAGCGAAACACGCGACAGCAGCCACATCGCCAGCAGGCCACCGGCGAAGCGCGCCGCCTGCCCGGTGACCGGACCGGAAACGCTGTGCAGCACCGCCAGCCCCGCGCCCATCAGGATCAACAACGCGACCAGCAACGGCAGGTCGATCGTGCGCACCGCCTCACGGCAGCCGCCAAGCATTCGTTTCCAGTCCACGCTGGCCACGGTAGCAACGCGCGCTTGCGTGAAGCTGTCAGGGTGCTTCTGCGTTTGTAGAGTCGAGCCGTGCTCGACTGCCTTTCATGCAGCAGAAGCAGTCGAGCACGGCTCGACTCTACAGAACAGCGAGAAGCAATCGAGCATACGGAAACGCGGTGAAAGGCGCGGCCGTTGTTACCCGTAGCCGCCGTGCACTGGATTGTGGCTACGCACGGCCATCACCAATCCGAAGCCGGCCAGCAGCGAGACCGCCGAGGTACCGCCATAGCTGATCAGCGGCATCGGCACGCCCACCACCGGCAGCAGGCCGGAGATCATCCCGCCGTTCACCAGCACGTAGACGAAGAACGCCAGGCCGGTGGCGCCGGCCAGCAGGCGCGAATAGGAATCGCGCGACTGGCTGGCGATCCACAGGCAGCGCCCGATCACCACCAGGTACAGCGCCAGCACGGTGGCCACGCCGATCCAGCCGAACTCCTCGCTCAGCACCGAGAACGCGAAGTCGGTGGTCTGCTCGGGAATGAAGTTCAGGTGCGACTGCGAGCCCTCGCCCCAGCCCTTGCCATCGAAGCCGCCGGAACCGATCGCGATCTTCGACTGGATGATGTTCCAGCCAGCACCCAGCGCATCCATCTCCGGGTCCAGGAACATCATGATGCGGTCCTTCTGGTACGGCCGCAGCAGCCAGAACCAGGCCACCGGCGCGACCGCAGCCACGCCACCCACGCCCAGCCCGACCCACCACCACGGCAGGCCTGCCAACAGCAGCACGAACACGCCGCTGGCGGCGATCAGCACACCGGTACCGAAGTCCGGCTGCAGCATCACCAGGCCGGTCGGTACGCCGATGATGACCAGGGACACGAGCACGGTATTGAAGCGCGGTGGCAACGGCATCTTGTGCAGGTACCAGGCCACCATCATCGGCAGGCTGACCTTGAGCAGCTCGGCCGGCTGCAGGTAGAAGAATTTCAGGTCCAGCCACTGCCGGCCGTATTTGCCGGTGCCCAGCACGAACACCGCCAGCAACGGGATCATCGAGATCGCGTAGATCATCGGTGTGGCCGAGCGGATGCGCAGGATCGGTACCCGTGAGATGCCCCACAGCGCGGCCATGCCCACTGCAAAGCGCGCGCCCTGGGCCATCACCAGGCCGTCGCCACCGGCACTCTTCAAGGTGGCCAGGCCGATCACCATCAGCGCGCCCAGGGCCAGGCACAGTACCCAGTCCAGCGTGCTGAAGAAGCGGCGCAGCATGTCGCCGGCCCAACGCAGGAACACTCTCATCGTGCGGGCTCCGCGGTGGTCGGGCGTGGCGTGGTCGGCAGCGCCGCGGCGGCCGGCGTCCCCGGCTGCGGTGCGGGTGCCGGTTCCGGCGCAGGCACGCCAATGAGCACGGGGTGTTCCCCCAGTTGTGCCGCAGCAAGGTCACCGGCCTGGCGCGCGCCCACATCTTCGTTGTCGAATGCGGTTGCACCGATGGCGGTGGTGCCGCGCTCGCTGTCCAGCGGCTGCATGCCTTCGGGCATCTTGCCCAGCAGGTAGGCGTCGAACACCTTGCGTGCGATCGGCGCGGCCGCCGCACCGCCGTAACCACCACCTTCCACCGCGATCGCCAGCGCGATCACCGGCTGGTCGACCGGCGCGAAACCGACGAACAGCGCGCGGTGGCGCAGGTGCATCGGCAGGCTCTTCGGATTCACTGCAGCGGTGCCCTTGCGGCTGACGACCTGCGCGGTACCGGTCTTGCCTGCCATCGTGTACGGCGCGCCGGCCGCCATTCGAGCAGCGCTGCCGCCAGGCAGCATGGTGGCCATCATGCCTTCGCGCACCGCCTGCAGGTTGTTCGGGTTCGGGCTGACCGGTTTGCTCTCGCCCGGGTCGGTCGCCATCCAGTCATGGTCGAACCCCGCACGCTGCTGGATCACCAGATGGGGCGTGCGCAGCTGCCCGTTGGCCAGCCCACTGACGCCCCGCGCCAGCTGCAGCGGAGTGACCTTCCAGTCACCCTGGCCGATGCTGATGTTGACTGTATCGCCCGGATACCAGGCTTCCTTGCGGCTCTTCCGCTTGTAGGCCGGCGACGGCAGGATGCCGCCGATCTCGCCGGTCAGGTCGATGCCGGTCGGCTGGCCGAAGCCGTAGTACTCCATGTAATGGTCGAAGCGCTCGATGCCCAGATCCAGCGCCAGCTTGTAGTAATACGTGTTGACCGATTGCGCGATCGACTTGCGCAGGTCGGTCCAGCCGTGGCCGCCGCGGTGCGAGTCACCCCAGCCACGCGAGGTGCCGGGCAGGTAGAACATGCCGGTGGACAGCACCTTGTCTTCCGGGCGGCGCACGCCCGAATCGAGGCCAGCCAGGCCGATCAGCGGCTTCAGCGTGGAACCGGGCGCGACGCCACCCAGCACCAGGCGATTGAACTGCGGCCGCGACGGGTTGTCGTTCAGCGCCTTGAAGTCGGCATGGGAAATACCGTTGACGAACAGGTTGGGGTCGTAGGACGGCAGGCTGACCATCGCCAGCACTTCGCCGGTGCGCGGGTCCATCGCCACCGCCGACCCTTCCTGGTCGCCGAAGGCGGCCACCATGGCGCGCTGCAGGTCGGCGTCGATCGACAGCCGCAGGTCGGCGCCGGACTGCGCGGCGACGCGGCCGATGGTGCGGATCGCACGGCCCTGCACGTTGGTCTCCACCTGCTCGTAGCCGACCTTGCCGCGCAGCTGCTGCTCGTAATAACGCTCCAGGCCGGACTTGCCGATGTGGGTCAGCGCGGCATTGCCCTCGCCGAGGATTTCCAGGTCCTTGTCATCGACGCGGCCGACGTAACCGATGATGTGCGCGAACAGATCGCCATAGGGATAGCGACGGGTCAGGTAGGGTTCCAGCTCGACGCCGGGGAAGCGCCAGCGGTCGACGGCAAAGCGCGCCATCTCCTCGTCGCTCATGCGCAGCTTCAACGTGACCGGCAGGAACTTGCGGCGCGCCTTGCGCGACTTGTTGAACGCTTCCAGTTCTTCCGGGCTGATGCTGATGATCTTCGCCAGCCCTTCCAGGGTGGCGTCCATGTCCTTGACCTTGTCCGGGGTCACGTCCAGGCGGAAGGCCGGCACGTTCTCGGCCAGCAGGCGGCCGTTGCGGTCGTAGATCATGCCGCGCCCGGGCACCACCGGCCGCGGCTTGATGCGGTTGGCTTCCGAGCGCGTGGCGTAGACGTCGTGGTCCAGCACCTGCAGCTTGAAGTACCAGCCGCCCAGGCCCAGCAGGCAGACCAGCACCCCCAGGAAGCCCAGCGCCGCGCGGCGGCGGAACTGTTCGGCTTCGGCGTGCGGATTCTTGACCTGGCGGCGCGGGATCATGGCTCAGCGCCCGCGCTTGCCGAAGCGCACCGCGTCCAGCAGCACGAATACCAGCGGCCACAGGCCCATGCCCAGCAGCGGCGCCCACCAGTACGACCACGGCAGGGTCGGCTCATCCACCACGATGTGGACCAGCGCGCTGACGATGCGGTCGTTGAACAGCAGGCCGCCGATGGCCAGCATCTGCTGGGACATCGGGAAGAAGCGGATGCGGGCGCGGAAGCGCTGCAGGATGAAGGCCAGCATCACCAGCCGCAGCGACTGTTCGCCGAGTACACCGCCGTACAGCAGATCGGCGATCACGCCACTGGCGAAAGCGACGCCCAGGCCGACACGCTCAGGCGCTTCAATCACCCAATAGGCCAGCACCAGCGCCAGCCAGTATGGGCGCAGCGGCTGCAGCAGCGCCGGCAACGGCAGCAGGCCCAGCAGCAGCGCCACCACCAGGCTGGCCGGCAGCACCCACGGGTTGTCGCGCAGGCGGCTCATCGCTGGGCCTCCGGCGTGGTCGGTTGCCGGCCAGCGGCCGGCACTACCGTCGCCGACCCAGCATCGGGTGGAGAGCCCCCCTCTTGTTGAGGGGGGCGCGCCGAAGGCGCGGGGGTAAGGTGGGATGCCCCCCCGGCAGCCTGGTTTGCCGAAGGCAAACTTGGCTGAAGCAATTCGCTGGCCGCAGGCAAGCGAATTGCTGCACCCGGGCGCAGCAGCAGCACGTCGCGGCCGCGGTCCAGCTGCGCCGCCGGCTTCAGTTCGCCGACCAGGAAGGCGTGCGTGTCGTCCGGGCGCAGGCCGGTGATGGTGCCGACCGGGAAGCCGGCCGGGAAGCGGCCACCGAGGCCGGAGGTGACGATCTCATCGCCCACCTCCACGCCGGCGCTGAGCGGGATGTCGCGCAGTTCCAGCTTGTCGCCGCGGCCGTAGACGATCAGGCGAACGCCGTTGCGGGCCACCGTCACCGGCACGGCATGGTCGGGGTCGGTCAGCAGCAGCACGGTGGAGGTACCGCCAGTGACGCTGATCACCTGGCCCATCAGACCGCCGGCATCGATCACCGCCTGGCCGACGTGCACGCCTTCGCGGCTGCCGGCGTCGAGCACCAGGCGCTGCTTCACCGGATCCAGGTCGATGTCCAGGATCGGCGCCAGCTGCACGTCCAGGCCACTGCGCTCGGCCACGTTCAGCAGTTCACGCAGCTGGGCGTTGTCCAACGCGGCGGTCTGCAGGCGGGTCAGGCGGGCGTTGGCCAGCAGCAGCTGGTTGCGCAGTTCACGGTTCTCGTTGACCAGCTGGCCGTGGCTGGCCGCCGAGTCCTTGACCTGGTTGCCGAGCTTGCCCGGCAGTCCCGCCAGTGCCCATACCGGCTGCACCAGGCTGTTGGCCTGCCCGCGCAGCTGCGCAAGCCAGCCGGCCTGGTCGTCAAGCACGATCAGGGTGATGGCCAGTGCGAGATAAGCCAGCAGACGCAGCGGGCTGGCGGCATCACCGGATCGGGAAGCAACGGGAGGTCCGGCGTAGGGCGGCACGGCAACGATTCAACTGGCAGAAGGCGGAAGGGAAACACGCGGACGCCCCGCCGGTGCCGGCCTACCCTCATGGTGGGCCGCACCCCGGAGGGGCGCTGCGGGCGCAGGCAGCCGGGACGGCTTATTCCGGCGCAAAGAACTCGTTGCCGTGCATGTCGACCAGCTCCAGCGCACGGCCACCGCCGCGGGCCACGCAGGTCAGCGGATCGTCCGCCACCTGCACGTGCAGGCCGGTTTCCTCGGAAATCAGGCGGTCCAGGTCACGCAGCAGGGCGCCACCACCGGTCAGCACGATGCCGCGCTCGGCGACGTCGGCGCACAGTTCCGGCGGGGTCTGCTCCAGCGCCAGCTTGACCGCGCTGACGATGCCCGACAGCGGCTCGTGCAGGGCCTCAAGCACCTCGTTGGAGCTGATCTTGATCATCTTCGGCACGCCCTCGGCGAGGTTGCGGCCGGAGATTTCCATCTCGATCACTTCCGCCTGCGGGTAGGCGCAGCCCAGCTCGACCTTGATGCGCTCGGCGGTGGCTTCACCGATCAGCATGCCGTGGTTGCGGCGCACGTAGTTGGTGATCGACTCGTCGAAGCGGTCGCCGCCGATGCGGACCGAGGCCGAATAGACGATGCCGTTGAGCGAGATCACCGCCACCTCGGTGGTGCCGCCGCCGATATCGATGACCATCGAGCCACGGGCTTCGGTGACCGGCATGCCGGCGCCGATCGCGGCGGCCATCGGCTCTTCGATCAGGAACACGTCACGGGCACCGGCTTCCTCGGCCGATTCCTTGATCGCGCGGCGCTCGACCTGGGTCGAGCCGGCCGGCACGCAGACCAGCACGCGCGGGCTCGGGCGCAGCACGCGCGACTTGTGCACCTTCTTGATGAAGTGCTTGAGCATCGCCTCGGTGTAGGTGAAATCGGCGATGACGCCGTCCTTCATCGGGCGGATGGTGGTGATGTGGCCCGGGGTACGGCCAAGCATCTGCTTGGCTTCGGCGCCTACGGCTGCCACCGAGCGGGTGCCACCAATGGCACGGTCCTGGCGCACGGCCACGACCGACGGCTCGTTCAGCACGATCCCCTGCCCGCGCACGTAGATGAGGGTGTTGGCCGTGCCCAGGTCGATGGACAGGTCGTTGGAGAACATGCCACGGAGTTTCTTGAACATCTGAGGAAGGAGTCCTGAGGGGTGTCGTGCCCGCCGCGGGATGGCGAAAAAATGGGCAGAAATCGAGGCCGACAAGCCTAGCAACCCGCCTGCCGCCGAGCAAGGAAAAAACTAGCTGAACCCGCGTCTTCACAGGCTTTCGGCCTGATCGGGTCTCACCCGGTTCTGGCCCTGAGCGGCACCAGCGGGTAACCTTTGCGCCGTCGGGCGCCCAAGGGCGCCGTTTGCTTGCCCGCCGAACCGGGCCGGCCCACCCCAAAATTCACCGCATAGGCTTACATCGATGTCCGCTCTGATCTGTGGTTCTCTTGCCTTCGACACCATCATGGTGTTCCCGGACCAGTTCAAGAATCACATCCTGCCGGACAAGGTGCACATCCTGAACGTGTCCTTCCTGGTGCCGCGCATGCGCCGCGAGTTCGGCGGCTGCGCCGGCAACATCGCCTACAACCTGCACCTGCTGGGCGGCCAGCCGATCCCGATGGGGACCGTGGGTTCGGACTTCGGCCCGTACCGCGAATACTTCGACGGCCTGGGCATCGACCTGTCGCGCGTGCGCGTGATCGATGAGCTGTTCACCCCGCAGGCGTTCATCACCACCGACCACGACAACAACCAGATCACCGCCTTCCACCCGGGCGCGATGATGCGCTCCTACGAAAACCACGTGCGTGGCGTGCCGGGCGTGACCCTGGGCCTGGTCGGCCCGGACGGCCGCGAAGGCATGATCCAGAACGCGCAGGAATTCCACGAAGACGGCATTCCGTTCATCTTCGACCCGGGCCAGGCCATGCCGCTGTTCAACGGCCCGGAGCTGCGCGCGTTCATCGAGCAGGCCGACTACGTGGTAGTCAACGACTACGAGTCGAACCTGCTGCAGGAACGCACCGGCTGGGACGAGAAGGAGATCGTCAGCCGGGTCAAGGCCTACATCACCACCCGCGGCCCGAAGGGCGCGGTCATCCACACCCCGGAAAAGAGCTACGACATCCCGCCGGCGCACGAGCGCCGCGTGGTCGACCCGACCGGCTGTGGCGACGCCTTCCGCGCCGGCCTGATCTACGGCATCCAGAAGGGCTACGACTGGCTGACCATCGGCCGCATGGGCAACCTGATGGGCGCGCTGAAGGTGGAGCACCCGGGCACCCAGAACCAGCGTTTCACCTTCGATGAGTTCAACGAGCAGTTCAAGCAGCAGTTCGGTTACGCGCTGGGCGCGTAAACCGAACTGCCCGCGCATCTGCTCGGTAGGTGTCGACCTTGGTCGACACGCTTTGCTCTGGTAGGTGTCGACCCTGGTCGACACTGCCGGCCAGCGGCCGGCACTACCCTCTCCGCTGCCAGGCCGCCAACAGGTCGCGGCAATCGGCGAAATGCCAGTCGGCACTGCCCGGCCACGGGTTCTCCGGCAGATTAACCAGCACGGTATGGGCGCCCGCGGCGCGCCCGCACTCCAGGTCATAGGCGTGGTCTCCGACCATCACCGCCTCCGCAGCCCCGATTCCCCAGCGTCGAAGATGCTGCTGCAGGCCATCCGGCGACGGCTTGGGCACCGCTTCATCGCGGCCGATGATGTCGGCATCGTCGAACAGTTCCCCGACCCCGATCGCGTCCAGGGTCAGCTTCGCCAGCGCATGATCGTTGCGGGTCAGGATGCCCAGCCGGCAGCCCGCCGCCGCCAGCGCGCGCAGCAGCTTCACCGCGCCCGCGCCGGCAGCGCGTCCTCGGCCAGCGTGCGCTCGTGATCCAGCAGCCACTCACGCTTGGCCTGCGCCGGTGCATCCGGCAGCGCTGCGATATGGTCGAGGATGTCTTCCTCCGCGGCGATCTGCAGCGCGCGGCGGATCGCGGCGAAGTCATGCACGGCTACCGTCAGCGTGCCGTCCATGTCGAACACCCAGTGCCGGATCGCGGACAACGCGTGCACTGCGCTGCCCGCCGCAACCATCACTGCCACCACTGCGGCATGCGGCTGGCGTCGACACCACCGGTTTCGAACACGGCGGTACGCGTGCCGCCGGCCTTGACCGGGAACTCGATGCTGATCGACTTGCCCTTGCGCGCCAGCTTCCACAGCGCCTTCTGGTCGGTGATGAACAGCGCGATGGCTTCATCGGTCTTCGGGCGCCAGGCCGCCATGGAAATCGGCTTGCCGTCGTCCACGGTCACCTTCACCGTGCACTGCGGGCAACGGAAATCGCCGGCCTGCAGCACCAGGTAGGCATGCCGCTTCCACTCCGGATGATCGCGGAACACCAGCTGCACCGGCTTGGCACCGCTGCCATCCACGTCCACCCGTTCCTTGCTGTAGATCTGCGCCGAGACCTGGTTGCCCTTGTTGCCCACCGGGATCTGGTTGTACTGCCACAGCGCCTGCATGCGGCGCAGGTCGCGCGCGGCATCACCCTTGGCCTTGACCTCGTCGAAGCCGGCGGCGATGCGCTCGGCGGCGGCGGTGTCCTTGTACTGGTCCAGCAGCGAGGCGCCATGCAGGCGCGCACGCTCCCAGTCCTGTGCGGCCACGGCCATGTCGTACTGCTTGGCCACGTCTTCGGCCTTGGCTTCCTTCTGCGCCTGGGCGGCGGCAGCGGCGGCTTCCTGCGCCTTGCGCTCTTCCTCGGGGTTGCTGCAGGCAGCCAGGGCCAGCGTACAGGCGGTGAGCAGGATCAGTCGTTTCATGGCGGAGGTCCTTCGTGTTTTCGCATATCTGTAGAGTCGAGCTTGCTCGACTGCTGTTGAAGAGCCAGTCGAGCAAGCTCGACTCTACAAAAAAAGCGCCGGGGGATACCCGGCGCGTTCTCTTACTTGGCTTCGGCCTTGGCCAGCATGTCCTGGACCGAGGCGGTGGTGATCGGGTGGTAGCCCGGCTTGGCCTTTTCGAAGGCCTGCTTGGCCAGCTCCAGACCCTTCGGGGTCTTCACCAGTTCGGCGTAGATCGGCAGGATCAGCTTGCGACGGCCGACGCGCTCGATGAACGCAGCGGCCCCTTCGTTGGCCTGCTCATAACCGCTGCGGATCGCCAGCGGGTACCAGCGCATGGCGATCTCGCCATTCGGGGTACCGGTGAAGTGGAACGCCTTGTCCAGCGTGGCCAGCTTGTCCAGCGGCTGGGTCGCGCCCAGGCCGTCGATGAAGCGCACCCATTCCTGCGTGCTCCAGTCGGCGATGACCTGGCTGCTCGGCACGGTGCCGGCGCTGGCAAAGGCGATGCGCGCGGTATCGACGCTGCTGAAGTTGCGCGACTGCGCCTTGGCCGCGAACGCCGGGATGCCCGGCTCGTCCAGCCACGCCGTCAGTTCGGCCTCGGTCACGGCCGACGGATTCTTCGGCAGCAGGTTCTTCTTCATGTACGCGACGAACTGGTCGGTGTTCGCGCTCTGGAAGGCGTGGTCATCGAACCAGCCACGCAGGAACGGATCGAAGGTTTCCCGGCCGAAGCGCTGCTCCAGGAATTCCAGGAACCACGAACCCTTGACGTAGGCGACCTGGCTGAGGGCTTCGTCGGGGTCACGCTCGTTCAGCGGCGGCAGCGCCAGCGCCTGGTCGGCCGGGCTCATGTCCTTCACTTCGGCCAGCAGGTCGGTCTGGTCGATCTGCTTCTCCATCTCGGCCATTTCCTTGCCGTACAGAGCTTCGGTGATGCGGCCCTGGACGTAGGTGGTGAAGCCTTCATTGAGCCAGATGTCCTTCCAGCTGGCGTTGGTCACCAGGTTGCCCGACCAGCTGTGCGCCAGTTCGTGGGCGACCAGCGAGACCAGCGACTTGTCACCGACGATCACGGTCGGGGTGGCGAAGGTCAGGCGCGGGTTCTCCATGCCGCCGAACGGGAACGACGGCGGCAGCACCAGCATGTCGTAGCGGCCCCAGCGGTATTCGCCGTACAGCTTCTCGGCGGCACCGATCATCTTCTCGGTGTCTTCGAATTCCTTGGCGGCCTTGTTGACCATGGTCGGCTCCGCCCAGACGCCGGAGCGGCCGGAGATCGGCTCGAACACCAGGTCGCCGGCCGCGATGGCCAGCAGGTAGGACGGAATCGGCTGCGGCATCTTGAAGGTGTAGTCACCGTCACGCGCGGCCTTCGGATCGTTGTCGGCGCTCATCAGCACCATCACGTCCGGGCGCGAGACCACGTGCGCGCTGTAGGTGAAACGCACGCTCGGGGTGTCCTGCAGCGGCACCCACGAACGGGCGTGGATGGCCTGCGACTGGCTGAACATGAAGGGCAGCTTCTTGCCCTCGGTCATCGACGGTGCCAGCCACTGCAGGCCCGAGGCGGTCGGTGCGGTGTGGTAGGTCACTTCCACCTTGGCCGGCTGTTCCGGGGCTTCGATGGTCAGCTTGCTGCCGAACACCTTGTCAGCGGCGGCCAGCTCGAACTTCAACGGGCTGCGCGCGCCATCGGCAGCGACGGCCTCGACCTTGGACACGGTCAGCTCGCGGGTGTCGAGCACCAGCTGCTTGGCATCCTTCTGCTTCCATTCCAGGGTGTAGGTGGCGGTGCCGCCGATCTGCTTCTGGTCGAAATCCAGCTTCAGATCCAGCGCGATGTCCTTGATGACGACCTTGTCCGGCTCGGCGTACGAGCTTTCGTCGTGGCTGCGGTTCTCGGCGTTCACGGGGGCGGCGGGGGCCTTTTCGGCAGTCGGGACGGCGGCGGGCGCGGCCGCCTCCTGGGAGCAGCCGGCGGCCAGGGCCACGGCCAGCGGAAGGAGCATCAGCGGATTACGCATGAATCGGGACCGTTACGGGGATCAGACCCCCAATGGTAACTCCCTCCGGCCCCGCAGGCGTTGCGCGGTGCGGGGTAATGGCGGCCGGGGCCGATCCTGCACCTCCGGCGCATGCCAACCAAGGTTGGCTTCTACAGGTAGGTGCCAACCTTGGTTGGCACGGATCTTTCATCGCTCGCGGCCTGCGCTGTGCCAACCAAGGTTGGCACCTACCAGAGCAGATACCGGGGTTTCCCCGTCCAGCGCTTACAGCTTGTAGCCGGAGTGAATCGAGACGATGCCGCCGGTCAGGTTCTTGTAGTGGCAGCGCTCGAAGCCGGCCTGCCCCATCATCGCCTTCAGCTCATCCTGCGGCGGGTGCTTGCGGATGCTCTCGGCCAGGTACTGGTAGCTGTCCGAATCGTTGGCGAACAGCTTGCCCAGCTTGGGCAGGATCTTGAACGAGTGGAAGTCGTAGATCGGCTTGAACCAGTCGGCGGTGACTTCGGAGAACTCCAGCACGCGGGCCTGGCCGCCCACCTTCAGCACGCGGTACATCTCGCGCAGGCCAGCGTCCTTGTCGGTCACGTTGCGCAGGCCGAAGGCGATGGTGACCAGGTCGAAGCTGTTGTCCGGGAACGGCAGGGCTTCGGCATTGCACTGCACGTAGTCCAGGCCGAGCACCAGGCCGCGGTTGGTCAGGCGGTCACGGCCGACCGACAACATGCCGGCGTTGATGTCGCCCAGCACCACCGAGCCCTCGGCGCCAACGCGCTCCTTCAGCAGCGCGGCGATATCGCCGGTGCCGCCGGCCAGGTCGAGCACACGGTCGCCCGGCTTCACCTGCGCGGTCGCCACGTAGTAGCGCTTCCACGCCCGGTGCACGCCCAGGCTCATCAGGTCGTTCATCAGGTCGTAGTTGCGCGCGACCGAGGTGAACACCTGGCCGACCAGCTTCTGCTTGTCCTTGGCGGCGACGTCGCGGAACCCGAAATGGGTGGTACCGGCTTTGTAGGGGGATTCGCTCATGGCCCCGATTATCGCACCGCCGGGGGCCAGCGGCACCCCCTGCCCGTATCATGGCGGGCCACGACTTACCGGAGCCCCGCATGATCACCACGCCCGACTACCAGGCCCTGCTGCAGACCGCCATCGCCGAAGCCCGCCAGGGCCTGGCCGAGGGCGGCGTGCCGATCGGCGCGGCGCTGTACCACAACGACGGCCGCCTGCTCGGCTGCGGCCACAACCGCCGCGTGCAGGAAGGCGACCCGTCGGTGCACGGCGAAACCGATGCGTTCCGCAAGGCCGGCCGCCAGCGCCGCTACCAGGACACCATCATGGTCACCACGCTGGCGCCTTGCTGGTACTGCTCGGGCCTGGTGCGCCAGTTCAACATCGGCACCGTGGTGGTGGGCGAATCGCGCACATTCCAGGGCGGCATCGACTGGTTGCGCGAAAACGGCGTCAACGTGATCGACCTCGACAACCAGGAATGCGTCGATCTGCTCGGCGGCTTCATTGCGCAGCATCCCGAGATCTGGAACGAAGACATCGGTGAATGAGCACCACGCAGTGTGCTGTTGAACCCGCTTAATGAACGCTTCAGTGCCGGCACGCCCTAGTGCCGGCAGCGTTTGCGGCGCCAGCCGTGAACCCGTGCACAGTCAGCCGTGCCCCGTGCACACGCTGCGGTAACACCCCGCCCCAGCGTCGCGCCTAGGGTGGGGCTACCGGGACCTTCCTTCCCCGGCGGAGCCAGCCATGTGCGCGCACGCCGTACGCCCCACGCCCGACCCGATCCTTGACGCCATCCGCAAGCGCCTGCAGCAGCAGTTCGCGCTGCATCAGCGTGGCGCCCGGTTCTGGACCGCTTACCAGGGCCTGCAGCTGGAACTGGTGCGCGGCCATCCGCTCGAACACGAACGCCTCTGCAATGCCATGGCCGACATGGCCGAAGAGATGGGCGCGGTCGAGCATGCGCAACTGATAGGCAATCGCAACGCCGGCTGCACATCTCCCTGACGCGGTATCCACCGGGGTCCGGGCCACACTGCGATGAACCCCCACTCCCATCCACTTCAACCGATTGGATCGACATGCACGCCGAAGTCCCCACCATTCCCCCGGTCATCAATGTTGACGCTGAGCTTGACCACTGGCGCCGCCAGCATGCCGACGGTGCATTGGCGCACAACTCGTTCGGCTCGTACGTACCGTGGATCAAGTTCGCCTGTGATTCGCTGATCACCCAGCCGCGCGCCAGCAATGCGCAGCGCGACGAGATGTTCCAGACCCAGTACGCCCTGCAGATCATGCCGCGCCTGAGCGAAGCCCAGGCCCGCGAATTCGTCGACCGTTGCTGGCAGCACGTCTACCAGACCAGCCCGGTGCGCCTGCAGGACGCCCCGCGCCTGCGCGCCTGAGCTGCCTCGCGACGGCTGCACGGCCCCTGCACGAGCTACTGCCGATCATCCTCGTCACCTGAGTGGGACGACGACGATGAAAGCACGCAACCTGTTCAATACGATCGCCAAGAAGGCCGCGGCCGCCACCGGCTCGCCGTGGACCTTCCTGGCCGCGGTAGCGATCGTGGTGATCTGGGGCATCAGTGGCCCGGTATTCGGTTTCAACGACACCTGGCAGCTGGTGATCAACACCGGTACCACCATCATCACCTTCCTGATGGTGTTCCTGATCCAGCACACGCAGAACGCAGATACCGCCGCGATGCAGATCAAGCTGGACGAGCTGATCCGCGCGACGGCCGAAGCCAACAACGAACTGTTGGATCTGGAAGAACTGGACGAGGAGCGGCTGGAAGAGATCCGGCGCGAGTACGAGCAGATGGCGCGCGAAGCCGGCGACGCGCTGGCGCGGGTGCGCGCCTGCCACGCAGCGCGGCGCGACGATGAAGCGGTGTAGCAGTTCCTGAAATGACAATGCCGGCCCGCGGCCGGCATTACCCTCGATCGCCAGGTAGGTGCCAACCTTGGTTGGCACAGGGCCAGCCGCCTGCGCTGACGCATCCGTGCCAACCAAGGTTGGCACCTACCAGAAGCACTGCTTACCCGCGCTCGTGCCAGCCGCCGCCCAGCACCTTGTACAGGGTGATGCGGTTGGCCTGCTGCGCCAGCTGCGCCTGCAGCTGGGTCTGCTGCGCGTTGTAGGCGGTACGGCGCGCATCAAGCAGGGTCACGAAGCTGTCCAGGCCAGCGTCGTAGCGTGCCTGCGACAGGCGGTTGGCCTGTTCGGCCGCTTCCACCAGGCGCTGCTGTGAACTCACCTGCTCATCCAGGCTGACGTTCAACGCCAGCGCATCGGCGGTTTCGCGGAAGCCCACCTGGATCGACTTCTCGTACTGCGCCAGCGCAATGTCACGGTCCGCATTGGCGATGGCCAGATTGGCGCGCAGCTTGCCCCCCTGGAAGATCGGCAGCGTGATCTTCGGCAGGAAGCTCCACACGCGGGTCCCGCTGTCGAACAGGTTGGACAATTCGCTCGAACCACTACCGATGCTGCCGGTCAGCGAGATGCTCGGGAAGAACGCCGCGCGTGCCGCACCGATGTTGGCGTTGGCCGCCAGCAGCTGGTGTTCGGCGGCCATGATGTCCGGGCGCTGCAGCAACACGTCGCTGGGCAGGCCGGCCGGCGGCGGTGCCAGTGCCAGCAGCTGCGGTTCGATGCTGTCCGGCAGCAGTGCCGGATCCAACTGGCCACCGGCCAGCAGCGCCAGCGCATTGCGGTCCTGGGCCAGCTGGCCACGCAGACGTGCAGCATCCGTACGTGCGGTTTCGACCAGGGTACGGGTCTGGGTCAGCTCCAGCGCCGAACTGCCACCACGTTCGTGGCGGGCCTCGGCCAGGCGCAGCGAATCCTCGTAGGTCTTCAGCGTGGCATCGGCGATCTTCAGCCGCTGCGCGTCGGCACCGTAGGTCAGCCATGCGGTAGCCGTCTCGGCCACCAGGCTCAACTGCGCGTTGCGGCGGTTGGCGGCCACCGCGAAGTACTGCTGCAGCGCCGCTTCACTGAGATTGCGCACGCGGCCGAACAGATCCAGCTCGAACTCGGCTACGCCAACACCGGCGGTGAACTGCTCGGTGACACCGGCGTCGGTACCACGGCGGTCCATCTGGCCGGTGACTGCCACGCCGGGCACACGGTCGGCGCGCTGTACGCGGTACTGGCCGCGCGCGCGTTCAACGTTGAGTACGGCCACGCGCAGGTCGCGGTTGTTCTGCAGCGACTGGTCGATCACCTGCTGCAGGCGCGCATCGGTGAAGAAGTCGCGCCAGCCGACGGCGGCGACGTCGGCTACCTCGCCCTGCGCGGCCTCGGCCGGCCACTGCGCCGGAATGGCCGGAGCAACGGCGGTGTTCTTCGGCACCAGGGTGGAGCAGCCGGCGAGCGCGAGCGCGGCGGCAATGGAAAGAAACAGGGATGCACTTTTCATGGGAATGACTTCCATCGGTACTGCCGGATGGCAGGAGGTAGTGCCGGCCGCTGGCCGGCAACCTCGTTGGATTCACATCACGCGGGCAGTAGGTGCCGGCCAGCGGCCGGCACTACCGTTTCAGGTCACGTCGTGGACTTGCGCTTGAACACGCGCTGCACCACCACGAAGAACAGCGGCACGAAGAACACGCCGAGCACGGTGCCGACGATCATGCCGCCGAGCACACCGGTGCCGATCGCCTGCTTGGCACCGGAGCCGGCACCGGTGGAGATTGCCAGCGGCACCACGCCCATGCCGAAGGCCAGCGAGGTCATCACGATCGGGCGCAAGCGGTCGCGCACGGCGTGCATGATCGACTCGATCAGGCTGGCCCCCTTCTCCAGGTTTTCCTTGGCGAACTCGACGATCAGGATCGCGTTCTTGCTGGTCAGGCCCACCGTGGTCAGCATCGCCACCTGGAAGTAGATGTCGCGCTCCAGGCCCTTGAAGGTGTTGGCCAGCACCGCGCCGAGGATACCCAGCGGGGCCGCCAGCAGCACCGCGGTCGGCACGCTCCAGCTTTCATACATCGCGGCCAGACACAGGAACACGATCATCAGCGACAGCGTGTACAGCAGCGGCGTCTGCGAGCCGGCCTGGCGTTCCTGGTAGGACATCGCCGTCCACTCGATGCCGAAGCCCGCCGGCAGCTGCTTGGCCAGCTGTTCGATCTCGGCCATGGCATCACCGGACGCGACACCCGGGGCCGGTTCGCCCTGGATTTCCATCGCCGACACACCGTTGTAGCGCTCAAGACGCGGCGAACCATAGTCCCAGTGCTTGGTGGCGAACGCGCTGAACGGCACCATCTCGCCCTTGTCGTTCTTCACGGACCACAGATCGAAGTCCTCCGGCACCATGCGGAACGGCTGGTCGGCCTGCACGAACACACGCTTGACGCGGCCACGATCGACGAAGTCGTCGATGTACGAGCTGCCCCATGCGGCGGCCAAGGTACCGTTGATCTGGTCGATCGACAGCCCCAGCGAGGTCGCCTTGGCTGCATCGATGTCGATGCGGAACTGCGGCGTGTCTTCCTGGCCGTTCGGGCGCACGTTGGCCAGCTTCTTGCTGCCGGCGGCGAGGCCCAGCAGCTGGTTGCGCGCGGCCACCAGTGCCTCGTGGCCCTGGCCGCTGTTGTCCTTCAGGAAGAAGGTGTAGCCCGACGCGGTACCCAGTTCCGGAATGGCCGGCGGCGGGAAGGCGAAGATGAAGGCATCCTTGATCTGGCCCAGTGCCGCCATCGCGCGACCGGTGATCGGCATCACGCCATTGTCGGCGTCACGCTCGCTCCAGTCCTTCAGCTTGACGAATGCCATGCCCGCGTTCTGGCCCATACCGGCGAAGCTGAAGCCCTGCACCGAGAACACCGAGTCCACCGCATCCTTCTCGTTCTGCAGGAAGTGGTTTTCCAGTGCCGCGATCGATTCCAGCGTACGTTCCTGGGTGGCACCGACCGGCGCCTGCACCAGCGCCATCAGCACGCCCTGGTCTTCATTGGGCAGGAACGAGCTGGGCAGGCGCACGAACAGCACGCCCATCAGCACGAACAGTGCCGCCACGATGCCCATGAAGCGCCACGGACGGTGGATGATGCCGCGCACACCGCGCTGGTAGCTTTCGCTGGTGCGGTCGAAGCCGCGGTTGAAACCATTGAAGAAACGACCGGACCAGCCCTTGTGTGCGACGTGGTGCTCACCCTTCTTCAGCGGCTTGAGCATCGTCGCGCACAGCGCCGGGGTCAGCACGATCGCGACCAGCACCGACAGCGCCATCGCCGAAACGATCGTGGCCGAGAACTGGCGGTAGATCACGCCGGTGGAGCCGCTCATGAAGGCCATCGGCACGAACACCGCCGACAGCACCAGGCCGATACCCACCAGCGCGCCGGTGATCTGGCCCATCGACTTGCGGGTGGCCTCAAGCGGCGACAGTCCTTCCTCGGACATGATGCGCTCGACGTTCTCCACCACCACGATGGCATCGTCCACCAGCAGGCCGATCGCCAGCACCATCGCGAACATGGTCAGCATGTTCACCGAGAAGCCCAGCATCGCCAGCACGCCGAAAGTACCCAGCAGCACCACCGGCACGGCGATGGTCGGGATCAGGGTGGCGCGGAAGTTCTGCAGGAACAGGTACATCACCACGAACACCAGCACGATCGCTTCGATCAGGGTCTGCACCACGCCCTTGATCGACACGCGCACGAACGGGGTGGTGTCGTACGGGATCTCGGCCTTCAGGCCGGCCGGGAAGAAGCTCTTCATGTCCTGCAGCGCGGCATCCACGCCGGCCGCGGTATCCAGCGCGTTGGCGCCGGTGGCCAGGGTGACCGCCAGGCCGCTGGCCGGCTGGCCGTTGTAGCGGGTGACGAAGTCGTAGGACTCTGCACCCAGTTCGACACGGGCGACATCGCCCAGGCGCAGCTCGGCACCGTCCTGCGCACCGCGCACGATGATGTTGCGGAACTGTTCCGGGGTCTGCAGGCGCGACTGCGCATTGATGGTGGCGTTGAGCTGCTGGCCCTTGATCGACGGCGCGCCGCCGAGCTGGCCGATGGCCACCTGGGCGTTCTGTGCCTTGACTGCTGCGGTCACTTCCGCAACCGACAGGCCATAGGTATGCAGCTTGTTCGGGTCCAGCCAGATACGCATGGCGTACTTGCCACCGAACACCTGGATGTTGCCCACGCCCGGCACGCGGCTCAGGCGATCGACGACATTGGAACCGACGTAGTCGGCGATGTCGTTGGCGTCCATGCTGCCGTTCTCGGACACGAACGCGATGACGTTCAGGAAGCCCGAGCTGGACTTGGCCACGTTGATGCCCTGCCGCTGCACTTCCTGCGGCAGCAGCGGCATGGCCAGCTGCAGCTTGTTCTGCACCTGCACCTGGGCGATGTCCGGGTTGGTGCCGCTCTCGAAGGTCAGGGTGATGGTGGCCTGGCCGTTGGACGAGCTGTTGGAGGAGAAATAGATCAGGCCATCAAGGCCCTTCATGTTCTGCTCGATGATCTGCGTCACCGAGTCCTCGACCACCTTGGCCGATGCACCCGGGTAGGTGGCGCTGATTTCCACCGCCGGCGGTGCGACGTTGGGGTACATCGAGACCGGCAGCTTGAACAGGGCCAGGCCGCCGGCGAGCATGATGATGATGGCGATCACCCACGCGAAGATGGGTCGATCGATGAAAAAGCGTGCCATGGGGTTCTCCGCTTACTTCGCGTCGCCGGCCGGGGAGGCAGGCTGGGCGGCCGCTGCCGGCTTGGCCGGAGCAGCGCCCTTCTCGGTGGCCTTGACCGGCATGCCGGGGCCGATCTTCTGCAGGCCTTCGACAATGACCTTGTCGCCGGCCTTCAGACCGTCCTCGACCAGCCACTTGTCGCCGACCGTGCGGCTGACCTTGACCGGGCGCACTTCGACCTTGTTGTCCTTGCCGACCACCATGGCGGTGGTGTCGCCCTTCGGATCGCGGGCGATGCCCTGCATCGGTACCAGCACCGCATCGCTGCGCACGCCGCCACCGATCACCGCGCGCACGTACGTGCCCGGCATCAGCAGGCCGTCCGGATTGTCCACCTTCACGCGCAGGCCGAAGCTGCCGGTGGCCGGGTCGACGCTGACTTCGGAGAACTCCAGCGTGCCCTTGTGCTCGAAGGTGCTGCCGTCTTCCATCAGGATGCTGACCGGCAGCGTCTGGTTGTCCTGCAGGCGGCCCGCGGCCAGCTCGCGGCGCAGCTGCAGCAGCTCGGCCGAGGACTGGGTCAGGTCGACATAGATCGGGTCCAGCTGCTGCACGGTGGCCAGCGCATTGGCCTGGCCGGCGCTGACCAGCGCACCCTGGGTGACGCTGGACTTGCCGATGCGGCCGCTGATCGGCGCGGTGATGCGGGCGTAGCCCAGAGTGACGTTGGCCGCATCCAGCGAGGCCTTGGCGGCGCCGACGTCGGCCTCGGCCTGCTTCTGCGCGGCCACCGCGTTTTCCAGGTCCTGCTGGCTGACCGCATCAACCTTGGCCAGCTCGGTGATGCGCTTGGCGCTCAGGCGCGCGGCGTTGGCGGTGGCCTCGGCACGCGCCAGCTGGGCACGGGCACTGTTGGCCTGTGCGCGGTAGCTGGCGTCCTCGATCTGGTACAGCGGCTCGCCGGCCTTGACCATGCCGCCCTCGGTGAACAGGCGCTTGGCGACGATGCCGTTGACCTGCGGACGCACTTCGGCGACCAGGAAGGCGTTGGTACGGCCCGGCAGCTCGCGGGTGAGGCCCACGGTCTCGGACTTCAGCGTGACCACGGTGACGTCACCCGGGCCCTGTTCGGGGGCCTGGGGTTGGCCGCCGCAGGCAGCCACGGTCGCGGCGATTGCCAGCGACAGTGCAAAGGGTCGGATTCGGCTCAGCAACATGACGGAAAGGCTCTTGAAGGAAAGGGTCTCAGCCAGCGCTGATACGGCGGACCCTCCACCAGCGAAGGTGAAGACCGTGCGAACAGCGCCCACCCGGGTGGAGTGGGAGCCGGACGGGCCTGCCACGCACACGACGGGAATGATGGGTGCGAAATATACATACATGCTTGTTTGTTTGTAAACCGGTACAATTCAGCCACGTTTCACCCGCACTCGTACCCACACCCATGGCCCGCAAGACCAAAGAGGACACCCAGGCAACCCGGGAAGGCATCCTTGACGCCGCCGAAGCCTGCTTCCATGAACACGGCGTGGCACGTACCACGCTGGAGATGATCGGTGCCCGCGCCGGCTATACCCGTGGCGCGGTGTACTGGCACTTCAAGAACAAGAGCGAGGTGCTGGCCGCGATCGTCGAACGGGTGCACCTGCCCTTCATGCAGGAACTGGAGCGCACCTCCACCGACCAGCGCGACACACCGGTGCACGACCTGCGCGCAGTGATGATCCACTCGTTCATCGAGCTGTCCGAGGACGAACGCCTGCGCAAGACCATGGAGATCATGCTGCGCAGCGACGCCTCGGCCGATACCAAGGTGCTGACCGAAATGCAGCAGGCCGGTTTCCGCGATGCGCTGGACCGGATGGAGCGCGCCCTGCGCCGGGCCCAGGACCTGGGCCAGCTGCGCGAAGGCGCGGACCCGAAGATCGCCGCGCGCATGCTGCACGCCACTGTGCTGGGCGTACTGCATGGCGCGATGGTCGAACCGGAACTGATGGACCTCAAGCGCGACGGCATGCTTGCGCTGGACATGACCCTGGCCGCCTACGTGAAAGAAGGGGTGTTCGTGCCCGGGACGGTGCCCGAGCCGCTGCCCGAAGCGTGAGTAGAGCTGCTGCCGCCACCGCGACACTCATCTGAGGACGGACCCATGATCCTGGACAACGTGGTGTGGGGCTTCATCGGCTGCGGCAGCGTCACCGAGAAGAAGAGCGGGCCGGCTCTGGCCAACACGCCGGGCTCACGGGTGGCGGCGGTCATGCGCCGCAATGCGGCGTTGGCCGAGGATTATGCGCGGCGCCATGCGATTCCCCGCTGGTACGCGGACGCCGATGCACTCATCGCCGACCCGGAAGTGAACGCGATCTATGTTGCGACGCCGCCCTCCACGCACATGCACTACGCATTGCAGGCGATTGCCGCGGGCAAGCCGGTCTACATCGAAAAGCCGATGGCCATGGACCACGGCGAGTGCCAGCGCATCATTGAAGCCAGCGCTCGCAGCGGCGTGCCGGTGTTCGTGGCCTACTACCGTCGCGCCCTGCCCCGCTTCGCGCAGGTGAAGCAGCTGCTGGACAGCGGCGCGATCGGCACGCCGCGCAGCGTGCGCGCCACCTTGCACCGGCCGCATTCGGCGAACGCTGCATCGCCGGACTTCTGGCGAACCAATCCGGCGATCGCCGGCGGCGGGCTGTTCGTCGATCTGGGCTCGCATACCCTGGACCTGCTGGACCATTTGCTGGGGCCGCTGAGCGATGTGCGTGGCCTGGCCAGCTCGTTGACCGGCGCCTACGTCGCCGAGGACAGCGTCTCGATGTGCTTCCGCACCGGCACGGGGGCGCACGGCATCGCGCAATGGAGCTTCTGCGCGTTCCGCCGCCAGGATGAAATCGAAATCACCGGCGATCGCGGACAGCTGCGCTTTGCCACCTTCGAGGATGTTCCAGTGGTTCTGGAGACCGAGGCCGGCGTGCAGGCGTTCGATATCCCGAACCCGCCGTCGATCCAGCAGCCGTTGATCGCCACTCTGGTGGATGAGCTGCGCGGCAACGGCCACTCGCCATCCAACGGCATCAGCGCCGCTCGCACCAGCGCGGTGATCGACCAGGTGCTGCAGGCCTACCGCACGCGGCACTCGCGCTGACCGCCAACGCAGAAGGCCGCCTTTCGGCGGCCTCATGCTTTGCAGCGTCGGGCATTACAGGATGTAGCGGCTCAGGTCCGGGTCCTGCACCAGCTCGCCCAAGTGTGCATCGACGTAGGCGCTGTCGATGGCGAGGGTTTCACCGTCGCGGTCCGGTGCCTCGTAGCTGAGCGAATCCAACAGGCGCTCCAGTACGGTGTGCAGGCGACGGGCACCGATGTTCTCCTGGCGCTCGTTCACCTGGAAGGCGATCTCGGCCAGACGATCAATAGCATCGGCAGTGAAGCTGACCTTGACGCCTTCGGTGGCCAGCAGCGCTTCGTACTGCTTGGTCAGCGCGGCCTTCGGCTCGGTCAGGATACGCACGAAATCACCCTTGCTCAGCGCACCCAGCTCCACGCGGATCGGGAAGCGGCCCTGCAGCTCCGGAATCAGATCGCTGGGCTTGGCCAGGTGGAACGCACCCGAAGCAATGAACAGGATGTGGTCGGTCTTGATCGTGCCGTACTTGGTGGACACGTTGGAGCCTTCCACCAGCGGCAGCAGGTCGCGCTGCACGCCTTCGCGCGAGACGTCGCCACCACCGACGTTGTCACCACGCTTGGCGACCTTGTCGATCTCGTCGATGAAGACGATGCCGTGCTGCTCGCAGGCCTCGATCGCGGCAGTGCGGATGTCGTCCTCGTTGACCAGCTTGCCGGCCTCTTCCTCGATCAGCAGCGGACGCGCGGCCTTGATGGTCAGCGTGCGCTTGTGCGCCTTGGCGCCGCCGCCGAGGTTGGCGAACATCGACTTCAGCTGCTGGCCCATTTCCTCCATGCCCGGCGGGGTCATGATGTCCATGCTGACGTTGGCAGCCAGGTCGAGCTCGATCTCGCGTTCGTCCAGCTCACCGTTGCGCAGCATCTTGCGGAACTTGATGCGGGTCTCGTTGTCCTGCGCCGACGGCTCGTTGCGGGCGACTTCCGGATCGAAACCGATGCCACCGCTGCGGCGCGGCAGCAGCGCATCGAGGATGCGGTCTTCGGCGCGTTCTTCGGCCTGGGTACGCACGCGCACCTTGGCCTGTTCGCGGTACAGCTTGACCGCGGTATCGGCCAGGTCGCGGATGATCTGCTCGACGTCCTTGCCGACGTAGCCGACTTCGGTGAAGCGGGTGGCTTCAACCTTGACGAACGGCGCGTTGGCCAGGGTGGCCAGTCGACGCGCGATCTCGGTCTTGCCGACGCCGGTCGGGCCGATCATCAGGATGTTCTTCGGCATCACTTCATTGCGCAGCTCGGGCACCAGCTGCATGCGGCGCCAGCGGTTGCGCAGGGCAATGGCCACGGCGCGCTTGGCGTCGTGCTGGCCCACGATATGCCGGTCCAGTTCCTGCACGATCTCGCGCGGGGTCATGGTGGCGGAGGAAACTTCGATCTTCGACATGGATGTGCTCACGGATTCATTGTCGGTAGTGCCGGCCACTGGCCGGCAACCAGGCACGCGTGCGGGGGATCATGAGGTTGCCGGCCAGCGGCCGGCACGCCCCTCACAGCTCCTCGACCACCACGTTGCGGTTGGTGTAGATGCAGATGTCGCCGGCAATGCCGATCGCTTCGCTGGCAATGGTGCGCGCATCCAGTTCGGTGTGCGCCATCAGTGCGCGCGCGGCCGACAGTGCATAGGAACCACCGGAACCGATGGCGATGATGCCGTCCTCCGGCTCGATCACATCACCGGTGCCGCTGATGATCAGCGAGGTTTCCTTGTCGGCCACTGCCAGCAGGGCCTCGAGCTTGCCGAGGCGGCGCTCGGTGCGCCAATCCTTGGCCAGTTCGACCGCAGCGCGCTGCAGCTGGCCGTGCTTTTCCAGCTTGGCCTCGAACAGCTCGAACAGGGTGAAGGCATCGGCGGCGGCACCGGCGAAGCCGGCCAGCACCTGGCCGTCACGGCCAAGGCGGCGCACCTTGCGCGCATTGCCCTTCATCACGGTGTGGCCCAGCGTGACCTGGCCGTCGCCGGCAATGGCCACGTGCTCGCCGCGACGGACGCAGACGATGGTGGTGGCGTGGAAAACGTTGGGATTCTGACTGGGGTCCATGCGGCCTCCGATAGCTGTTCCCGGGACATGGGGACAGCGCCGGGTGCGATCAAGCCTGTGCGGATGGCTGCCGTTCAGCGCTTGGCCGCGCCCCATCGACAGGAGGGCGCCTTTCTGACGAGCGCATCGCAATGCGCGCGGATCCCACCGCCCGAACGTGGAACACCTGCCGTTCAGCGTTTTGCCTGCGACGGCCGATCCGGATTCGGCTCGATGCCCCAGGCGAGGTACCAGTCTTCACCCTGCGTCTCGATCGGATGCTGGGTGCGGCCGGAGCCATTGCCGCAGGCCAGGGCGTCAGCCGCGCAGTAGCGGTCGCAGCCCCAACAGATGCGCTCGGGGTGTTTGGGATGCAACGGTATGGGCTTCGCCATGGTGGCGGTGTCCTCGTGGCCTGCGGCCACGATGCGCCGATAGCGCCCGCCCTGCCCTGATCCAGATCAAGGGCGGTCTATTCAGCCTTGTCGTCCTTGCTGCGACGCTTCGCACGTGGATGCGCGGCGTCGTAGACCTTGGCCAGGTGCTGGAAATCAAGGTGGGTGTAGATCTGGGTGGTTGCGATGTCGGCATGGCCAAGCAGTTCCTGCACACCGCGCAGGTCGCCGGACGATTCCAGGATATGGCTGGCAAAACTGTGCCGCAGCATGTGCGGATGCACGTGCTTGAACAGGCCCTGGCGCTGCGCCAGCTGGCGGATGCGGATCTGCACCGCACGCTGGCTGATCGGCCCGTTGCGACCGGGAAACACCGGCGAGGCCGGGCCGCCGCCACTTTCCGCACGCCACGCCTGCAGCGCTTCGCGTGCCGGCCGGCCGAACGGCACGCGGCGCTGGCGATTGCCCTTGCCCATCACGTTGACCAGGCCGCTGTCGAAATCCAGGTCGCGCCAGGTCAGCGCGCAGACTTCGCTCAGGCGCAGGCCAGAGGAATAGAACAGTTCCAGCAGCGCGCGGTCACGGCGGCCGAGCTCACCTTCCGGTTCCAGCTCGACCAGCTGCACGGCTTCGTCGGCGTCAAGCACCTGCGGCAACCGGCGCGGCGCACGCGGCGCCTTCAGCGTCGCCGCCGGACTGACCTCGATGCGCCCGTGCTTGAGCAGCCAGGCGTAGAAGCTGCGGCAGGCCGACAAGCGGCGCTGCAGGCTTTTGGGTGACAGGCCTCTGCGGTGCTCATCGGCAACGAACTGGCGCAGCGCCTCGGCATCGAGTGCGTCCACCGCAACACCGCGCGGCTCGGCCCAGACCGACAACGCGTCCAGGTCACGGCGGTAGGCATCGAGCGTATGCGCCGACATCCGCCGCTCTACCTGCAAATGCTGCAGGAAGGCCTGTACCGCGCTCATCGTCGTATCCTGCTCAGCCCGGGAAGCGCTTCAGGCCGGTGGCCAACGCATCGCCCATCATGCGCAGGAACAGCGTGCCCATGCCCGGGTAGAAGCGGTTCGGGTCGTGGCTGCCCACAGCAATCAGGCCCACGCCCGGCAACGGCAACAGCGCGGTGGTCTGCACTTCTTCGCTGCGCACGCCATACAGCACGGCGTTCTTTTCCGGCTGCAGGCGGCCGCAGATCGGCTCGCCGTCGTTCAGACAATCGCGGAACGGGCCCAGCTGCGCATCATCGGCAGCAATCACCTGCAGCCAGTCGGCCTGCTCCAGCCCGGCCACCGGCGCGTGCACCACCAATCGCACCAGGTCGCCGGCGAAATCTTCCTGCAGCGAGGCTGCCATCGCACGCAGGGTGTCGGCGGCGTTGTCCTGCTTCATCAGCGCCAGGGTCAGCTGATGCGTGCGCACTGCCAGGCGTTCATTGACCTGGGCGGTGGCACCCAGATCGGCCAACCGTCGTGCCAGCTCGCGGTTCTTCTCGCGCAGCACTTCCAGCTGGTAGCTGGCCAGCGACGCGGTCGGGCCGTCGTCGCGTGGCACCACCAGGGTCAGGGCCAGGTCCGGGAACTGCTTGAGGAAGCCGGGATGTCGCCGCAACCAGGCAGCGACTTCATGGGCCCCGAGCTTGTCGACGGTTTCGGTCATGCGATCCACTCCCCTTCGAAGACGAATGCAGTCGGGCCGGCCATCACCACCGGCTGGCCATCGCCCGGCCACTGGATGCGCAGGTCACCCCCGGGCAGGCTGATGCGCGCGTCGCGCTGCAGGCGGCCACGCTGCATCAGGGTCACCGCCGCGGCACAGGCACCACTGCCACAGGCCAGGGTTTCACCGACGCCGCGCTCGAACACGCGCAGGCGTGCATGCGCCGGGCTCATCACCTGGGCAAAACCCACATTCACCGAGCGCGGGAACGAGGCATGCTGCTGCAGCAGCGAACCGACGCGCTCGACGGGTGCTGCATCGATCAGGCCCACTTCGATCACCGCATGCGGATTGCCCATCGACACCGCGGCGAAGCGTACGCTCTCGCCCTGCAGCGGCAGCAGGTACTCCTCGCGTGCGTGGGCGAAGCCCACCAGCGGCACGTTGACCGGCTCAAACGCAGGCACGCCCATCGTCACCGCAAACTGCCCCTCGCCCAGTACCTTCACTTCGTGGCTGGCCAGCGGGCTGTCGATGACGAATGCATCGCCCTGCGCGCTGCCCTCGCGCACCAGCCAGGCCGCGATGCAGCGCGCGCCATTGCCGCACTGCTCGGAATTGGAACCGTCGGCATTCCAGATGCGGTACGAGGCCACCGAGCCTTCCGCACGTGGCGCCTCGATGGTCAGTATCTGATCGCAGCCGACGCCGGTGTGGCGGTCGGCCAGGCGCGCGGCCAGTTCAGGCGTGGGCGGCGCGCTGCCGTCACGCAGGTCGATCACTACGAAATCATTGCCCGCGCCATGCATCTTGCTGAAGCGCAGCGCCTTGGAACCGGCCTTACTCATTCCCGCCGCCCACCTTCTTCGCAGGCGCAGGCGCCGGTTGCGTGGTCGGTGCAGCCGGCTCCACGGTCGTGGCCGGGGTGCCGCTGCCTTCGGTCTGCGCCGGGGTCGCTTCGGTAGCGGGCTCGGCAACAGGTTCGACGGTTTCTTCCACCGGCACCGGCTTCTGCGGCAGTACCAGCGGGCCCTTGTTGCCGCAGGCGGCGAGGAACAGCAGCGAAGCCGCTGCCAGCGGAATCAGGATGGCGTTTCGATGGGGGATCTTCATGCCCCGAGTATAGCCATTGGCGGCTGAGCGGTTGGTGCAGGGAACCGGGGTGCCGGCCAGCGGCCGGCACTACCGCTCCGGTGGCGGCAGCGGCCGGGTCCACAGCCAGATCGCCACCACGGTCATGCTGCCGATCGAGAACCACTTCACCCAGGCGATCGGCACGCACCACAGCATGATGCCGGCGCACACTGCCATGGTGATCGTGGCCATCCACTTGCCGTAGCGGCTGACCGCCCCGTGTGCCTGCCAGTTGGCAATGGCCGGGCCGAAGCGCGGGTGCTGCAGCAGCCAGTTGTGCAGGCGCTCGGAACCACGCGAGGCAGCCCAGGCCGAGATCAGGATGAATACGGTGGTGGGAAGGCCCGGCACGAAGATGCCGACGATACCGGTGCCCAGGCTGACGTAGGCCAGCAGCCACCACGCCCAGCGGAAACGCACCACGCGCGGTGGCGTGGCAGCATCGCGGGATGCGGAGGGGTCGGGCTGGCTCATGGCCGCAAGGATACCGGTTCGGGATGCCAGGCAACGCCCGGCACCCCTGCACCATTACGGCTGGGCGATGCCCAGCTGCTGCAGCACGAACGCGTACGACTCGGACAGTTCACGGTAGCGCTGGAAGCGCCCCGACTTGCCGCCGTGGCCGGCTTCCATGTTGGTGCGGAACAGGATCGGGTAATGGCCGGTGTTGTCGTCACGCAGCTTGGCCACCCACTTGGCCGGCTCCCAGTACTGCACCTGCGAATCCCACAGACCGGTGCCCACGAACAGCGCCGGGTACGCCTGCTGCTTCACGTTGTCGTAGGGCGAGTAGGACAGCATGTAGTCGTAATACTGCTTCTGCTCGGGGTTGCCCCACTCGTCGTATTCGTTGGTGGTCAGCGGAATGGTCGGGTCGAGCATGGTGGTGACCACGTCGACAAACGGTACCTGCGCCACCATCACCCGGTAGTCCTGCGGCGCCTGGTTGGCCACGGCGCCCATCAGCAGGCCACCGGCGCTGCCGCCGGACGCGGCGACGCGATCCTTCGCCGCCCAGCCCTGTGCGACCAGGCCGCGGGTGACGTCGATGAAGTCGTTGAAGGTGTTCTGCTTGTGCAGCAGTTTGCCGTTCTCGTACCAGTCGCGGCCCATCTCCTGGCCGCCACGGATATGGGCGATGGCATACACCACGCCACGATCGAGCAGGCTCACCGCGGTCTGGTTGAAGTACGGATCCATCGACATGCCGTAGCTGCCATAGGCGTACTGGAACAGCGCGCCCTTGCCGTCCTTCTGGTAGCCCTTGCGGTAGACCAGCGACACCGGCACCTTCACGCCATCGCGTGCGGTGATCCAGACACGATCGGTTTCGTACTTCGACGCGTCATAGCCGATCACCGGCTGCACCTTCAGCTGGCGACGCTCGCCGGTGGCGGTGTTCAGCTCGAACACGGTGGTGGGGGTGGTCATCGAGGTGTAGACGTAGCGCAGCCACGGCGTATCGGCCTCGGTGTTGTCGCCCAAGCCCATCGAGTACGCCGGCTCATCGGCCTTCACGTAGTCGCTGCGGCCATCCTTGAACAGCAGGCGGATGCGTTCCAGGCCCTCGGAACGTTCGGCGATGGCGGTGTACGCATCGAACAGCTCGAAGCCTTCGATGAACACCGCATCGTCATGCGCGATCCAGTCCTTCCACTGTGCGCGCGAGGTCGCATCGGTCGGTGCGGTGACCAGCTTGAAGTTCTTCGCACCGTCGTTGGTGCGGATCACCCAGCGGCCGTCGTAGTGGTCAGCGTCGTACTCCACATCGCGCTGGCGCGGCGCCAGTACGGTGAACGTGGTCGGGTCGCTGGCCGGCGCATAGCGCTCTTCCGAGGACACAGTGCTGTGCACGCCGATGGTGATGAAGCGATCGTCGCGGGTGCGGCCGATGCCCATGTAGAAGCTGTCGTCCTTCTCTTCGTAGACGACGGTGTCGGCACTGGCCGGGGTGCCCAGCACGTGCTTCTTCACGCGTACGGTCAGCAGCGTTTCCGGATCGTTCTCGACATACAGCACGGTGCGGTTGTCGTCGGCCCAGACCAGGTCGCCGGAGCTGCCGGTGATCACATCGGGCAGCACCTTGCCGGTAGCCAGGTCCTTGAAGCGGATGGTGTACTGGCGGCGACCGACATCGTCATCGGCCCAGGCCAGCAGCTGGTTGTCCTGGCTGACTTCCATCGAGCCGACGCTGAAGTAGCCCTTGCCGGCGGCCATCGTGTTGACGTCCAGCAGGATTTCCTCGGCGGCATCCATGCCGCCCTTGCGGCGTGCGTGGATCGGGTAGTCCTGGCCGGTCTCGAAGCGGCTGTAGTACCAGTAGCCGCGCTCGCGCGCCGGCACACTGGAATCGTCCTGCTTGATGCGGCCGACGATGTCCTTGTACAGGGTGTCTTCCAGCGGCTTCAGCGGCGCCAGCAACTGGTCGGCGTAGGCATTCTCGGCCTGCAGGTAGGCCAGCATGTCCTTGTTCTCGCGCTTGTCGTCGCGCAGCCAGTAATAGTCGTCGTTGCGGGTCGCGCCGAACGGCGCCTTGACCACATGCGGATGCTTGGCGGCATCCGGCGGAACGGGCGGCGTGGCGGCGGTGGCAGTGGTGGTCATCAGGCTCGCAAGCAACAGGCAGAGGGTGGATTTCATGAGATAAGGCTCCTTGAGCCGCAATGCAATGGCGTCCTTGTGCTCGAGTCTGGGTTGCAGGAGGGTTGCGGGCAACCCTGCGGATCGTCATGGGTCGTGCTGGCCGCTGGCCGGCAACCTCGGGATAAACAGAGGCGGGGGGTTGCCGGCCAGCGGCCGGCACGACCAGGACGCGCGGCGTACCATGGGCACATGAGTACCCTGCCCCACACGCCGGGCTACAGCCGGCGCAGCCATGAAATCGCTCCGTTCCACGTGATGTCCCTGCTGGCCCGCGCGCAGGCGCTGGAACAGGCGGGCCACGATGTGATCCACCTGGAAATCGGCGAACCGGACTTCACCACGGCCGAACCGGTCGTGCGTGCCGGCCAGGCCGCATTGGCCGCCGGCCATACCCGCTACACCGCCGCACGTGGCCTGCCGGCCCTGCGCCAGGCGATCAGTGGCTTCTATCGCAGCCACTACGGGCTGGATATCGATCCCGAACGCATCCTGGTCACTCCCGGCGGCTCCG
The DNA here is from genome assembly GCF_004346925.1 of Stenotrophomonas sp. ASS1. Classification (NCBI taxonomy): domain Bacteria; kingdom Pseudomonadati; phylum Pseudomonadota; class Gammaproteobacteria; order Lysobacterales; family Lysobacteraceae; genus Stenotrophomonas; species Stenotrophomonas oleivorans. The sequence goes on from NZ_CP031167.1 coordinate 3,905,465, forward strand.
GTGCGCTGCTGCTGGCCAGCAGCCTGCTGGTCGATCCGGGCCGCCACTGGCTGCTGGCCGACCCCGGATATCCCTGCAACCGTCATTTCCTGCGCCTGGTGGAAGGCGGTGCGCAACTGGTGCCGGTCGGCCCGGACACCGCCTACCAGCTCACGCCGTCGCTGGTGGAACAGCACTGGAATGCCGACAGCGTCGGCGCACTGGTGGCCTCCCCCGCCAATCCGACCGGCACCGTGCTGTCCTCCGACGAACTGGCGGCACTGTCGCAGGTCCTGCACGCGCGTGGCGGCCATCTGGTGGTGGACGAGATCTACCACGGCCTGACCTACGGCCTGGATGCACCCAGCGTGCTGCAGGTGGACGACAGCGCGTTCGTGCTGAACAGCTTCTCCAAGTATTTCGGCATGACCGGCTGGCGGCTGGGTTGGCTGGTGGCGCCGCCGGCGGCGGTGCCGGACCTGGAGAAGCTGGCACAGAACCTGTACATCAGCGCGTCGAGCATCGCCCAGCATGCCGCACTCGCCTGCTTCAGCGAGGAATCGATGGCGATCTTCGAACAGCGCCGCGAGGCGTTCCGCCAGCGTCGCGACTATCTGCTGCCGGCGCTGCGCGAGCTGGGTTTCCGCATCGAAGTGGAACCGCAGGGTGCGTTCTACCTGTACGCCGACGTCAGCGCGTTCACCGATGACGCGCAGGCGTTCTGCGCGCACTTCCTGGAAACCGAACACGTGGCGTTCACCCCGGGCCTGGATTTCGGTTTCCATCGCGCCAATCAGCATGTGCGCCTGGCCTATACCCAGGAAGTGCCGCGGCTGCAGGAGGCGGTGGCGCGGATTGCACGCGGGTTGAAGAGCTGGGGCGCCTGATCGATCTGCGCGAACGGCATCCACGCATGGCGTGGATCTACTGACCCAGCGCACGATACGTAGGTAGATCCACGCCATGCGTGGATACGTGAACCCAACGAAAAACGCCGCCCTGGGGCGGCGTTTTCCGTTCTGCTTACTTGCCGCCCAACCGCTCCCACAGGAAGCTGTAGGCCAGTGCGGACATGTGTGCGGCCTGCGCGTTGTTGGCTGCGCCGCCGTGGCCACCTTCGATGTTCTCGTAGTAGGTCACGTCCTTGCCGGCGTCGATCATCTTCGCCGCCATCTTGCGGGCATGGCCCGGGTGCACGCGGTCATCGCGGGTGGAGGTAGTGAACAGCACCGGCGGGTAGTTCTTCTTCTCGTTGAACAGATGGTACGGCGAGAAGGTCTTGATGAACTCCCAGTCGCTGGTGTCCGGGTTGCCGTATTCGGCCATCCACGAGGCACCGGCCAACAGGTGGCTGTAGCGCTTCATGTCCAGCAGCGGCACCTGCACCACCACTGCACCGAACAGTTCCGGGTACTGGGTCAGCATGTTGCCGGTCAGCAGGCCACCGTTGCTGCCACCCTGCACGCCCAGGTGCTTGGCGCTGGTGATCTTGCGCTTGACCAGATCGCGCGCCACCGCAGCCATGTCTTCATAGGCCTTGTGACGGTTCTGCTTCAGCGCTGCCTGGTGCCAGCGCGGGCCGTACTCGCCACCACCACGGATGTTGGCGACCACGTACACACCGCCCTTCTCCAGCCAGGCGCGGCCCATGCCACCGGAGTAATTCGGGGTCAGCGAGATCTCGAAGCCACCATAGCCGTACAGCAGGGTCGGGTTGGAGCCGTCCAGCTTCATCGCCTTGTCGTGCACCACGAAGTACGGCACGCGGGTGCCGTCCTTGCTGGTGGCGAAGTGCTGCTCGATCACCTTGCCCTTGGCATCGAAGAAGGCCGGCATGGTCTTCAACGTTTCCGGCGCCTGGCCGATCTCGGCCAGAGCCAGCGTGGTCGGGGTCAGGTAGTCGGTGGCGGTCAGCCACACCGCATCGCTGTCGTTGCTGTCCACTGCGCCCACGGCCAGCGTGCCAAAGGCCGGCGCGCCGACGAAGCGGCTGGTCTGCCAGCCATCGGCGCCCGGGGTCAGCACCGACAGGCGGTTCTTGACGTCATCCAGCACGTTCAGCACCAGGTGGCTCTTGGTCCAGGTGGCGCCGGCCAGCGAGGTGGTCGCGGTCGGGGTGAACAGCACCTCGAAGTCGCGCTTACCGGCCAGGAAGTCGTCCAGCTTCGTCGCCAGCAGCGAACCGGACGCGTAGGTCTTGCCGCCCACGGTCCACGGATCGCGCAGTTCCAGGGTCAGCCACTGCTTGTGCAGGCCCTTCTCGGCCGAGTTCGGCGCGTCGATCTTGGTCAGCGTGCCGTCGTCGCCACGCAGGTAGAGCTCGTTGTTGTAGAACGCCAGCGTGCGGCTGACCAGGTTGCGCTCGAAGCCCGGGGTGTCATCGTGCATCGCCGCGATGTACATGTCTTCCGGCTTGCCTTCGTACACCACGGTGGCCGAGGTCATCGGCGTGCCGCGCTTCCACAGCTTGGCCACGCGCGGGTAGCCGGAGGTGGTCATCGAGCCCGCACCGAAGTCGGTGTAGACGAACACGGTGTCGCGGTCGACCCAGTTAAGGCCGCCCTTGGACTCGGGACGGAAGAAGCCGTCCTTGATCCAGGTCTTGTTGGCCAGGTCGAACTCACGGGTGACGTCGGCGTCGGCGCCACCGCGCGACAGCGCGATCAGGCAGCGGCTGTAATCCGGGCGCAGGCAATCGGCGCCGTGCCAGACCCAGTTCTCACCCTCGGCCTTGTTCAGCGCATCCAGGTCGAGCACGGTTTCCCACTGCGGCGAGGCCTTGCGGTACTCGGCGAGGGTGGTGCGCCGCCACAGGCCGCGCTCGTGCTGCTGGTCCTTCCAGAAGTTGTAGTAGTAGTCGCCGATCTTCTGCACGCCGGGGATCTTGGCATCGGAGTCGAGCACCTCGCGGATGCTGGTCTCCATCTGCTTGAAGGCCGGGGTCTGCGCCAGGCGCGCCTCGGACTTGGCGTTCTGTTCCTTGACCCAGGTCAGCGGCTTGTCGCCGGTGACGTCTTCGAGCCAGGCGTAGCGATCGGTGTCTTCAGCGGCCACGGCGGTCCCCACCGAGGCAGCGGTCATCATGCCGGCCAGCAGGCAGGCGGAAGCGAGTCGAGACATTGCAGCTCCAGGCAGTCATAAGCCGTGGAACGCTAGCATGGATCGCCGCGGCCGCCCCCGTGTCGAAGGTCAGGCCGCGGCGGTGGAGCCGCGACGGCCTCGCGCCGCCCCGCCGCTACGGCGACGTGCCTGTCCACCGGTACGACGCGCCAGCCGCAGCCACGACAGGCGCGGCAACGGAAAGCGCAGCAACGCCCACCAGGCCACCAGCGGCATGCCCACCAGCCACATGGGTAGCCAGCCCAGCCAGGCACTGCTGCCGCGCGCGGCCGGCCAGACCAGTACCAGCGCCATACCGGCCAGGGCCAGCTGCTGCACGCTGCGCAGCAGGCGCGGGTCGGCACGCTCGAGAATGACGCGTTCAGTTGCAGAGCGGCGGACGGAACGTGCGTTCATGGGGCTTCTCCGGTGGACAATGCAACACAGCATGGGCAACCCCCTTCTCACAGGTTGCGACACCATTGACGGATCGCGTGCACACAGTCGACCATGCGCGTGCAAGCCCACTGGAGCCCGCTCCCGCATGACTTCGATCCGCCCGCTCTGCGCCGCGCTGCTGGCCCTTTCCCTGGCCGGCCCCGCCGTGGCCGCCAGTGAGCCGCCGTCGCCCCGTACCAGCGCCTCTGGTGCGGCTGCCCTGGACGCACCGATCGACCTGAAGCGCTTCATGGGTACCTGGTACGTGATCGGCCGCGTACCGAACTTCATCGAACGTGGCCATGTCGCCAGCGTCAACGAGTACGAGTTGCGCGATGCGCACAAGGTCGGCATCACCTACCGCTACCGTGATGGCTTCGGCGAACCGCTGCAGGAAGTGCGTGCCCGCGCCAGCGTCGACCCGGACAGTGGCAACCACGGCTGGCGCACCTGGTTCTACCGCGTCGTGCCTACCCATTCGCGGGTGCTGGAAGTGGCACCGGATTACTCGTGGGCACTGATCGGTTACCCGGGCCGCGAGATGGCCTGGATCTTCTCGCGTACGCCGGACATGGACAAAGCCCTGTACAAGGAGCTGGCCGAGCGCCTGCGTGACGAGTACGGCGTGAACACCGACAAGCTCAAGCGCGTGCCGCAGCACCCGGAGCAGGTCGGCAAGCTGGGCTACGAAGTACCGAACGTGCGTTGATTGCAGGTGGGATTGCCGGCCAGCGGCCGGCACTACCGTTTCCAGGCAATGGGGTAGAGCCGGCCGCTGGCCGGCTGCCGCGATGCACCGGGCGACGCCGGGGCAGCGCCCCGGCGCCTCGTCATTTGCGGCTGTAATGCGCGACCAGGCGGTCGCCGAGCATCTGCAGCAGCTGCACCAGAACCAACAGCAGGACCACGGTAACCAGGGCCACGTCGGTGTGCGAACGCTGGTAGCCATCGCGGAACGCCAGATCACCAAGGCCGCCGGAACCAATCGCACCGCCCATCGCGGTGAAGCCGATCAGCGCCACGGTGGTGACCGTCGCACCGGCGATCAGGCCGGGGCGCGCCTCGGGCAGCAGCACGCGGGTGACCAGCTGCCAGGTGGTGGCACCCATCGACTGGGTCGCTTCGATCACGCCACGGTCCACTTCGCGCAGTGCGGTTTCGACCAGGCGCGCGTAGAACGGCGCGGCACCGATCACCAGCGGCACGATCGCACCGCGTACCCCCAGCGACGTCCCCATCAGGAACAGGGTGACCGGGATCAGCACGATCATCAGGATGATGAAAGGCACCGAGCGCAACAGGTTCACCACCAGCGCCAGCACGCCGTAGGCGAACGGACGGCGCTTCATCTGCGGCGCGCCGAACAGGTACAGCAGCACGCCCAGCGGCAGGCCGATGGCCAGGGTCAGCGGCAGCGAACCGAGCAGCATCAGCAGAGTGTCGATGGTGGCCTGGCCGATGTCGGCCCACTTGCCCGCATCCAGGTGGCGGAAGAATCCGCCGGCAGTGGCGATGATCATCGACGCAGCTCCTCAACGTGCACGCCGGCGGCCACGAACGCGGCCTGCGCGGCGGACTGGTCACCGCCCACCAGGGCGACCACCAGCTGGCCATACGGGGTGTCCTTGATCCGGTCGATACGGCCGGACAGGATGTTGTAGTCGACCCCGGTCTCCCGCGCGACACTGCCGAGCAGGGGTTCGTAGGTGTCTCCGCCGAGGAAGGTCAGCCGCACGATGCGGCCACCGACGGCATCGAAATCACGATGCAGCGCGCCTTCATCCACGTGCTCCGATTCGCTGACGAAACGGCGCGTGGTCGGGTGCTGCGGATGCAGGAACACCCGGGTGACCGGCCCGGTCTCGACCATCTGGCCGGCGTCGAGCACGGCGACACGGTCGCAGACACGGCGGATCACATCCATCTCGTGGGTGATCAGCACGATGGTCAGGCCCAGCTCGCGGTTGATCTTCGACAGCAGCGACAACACCGAGGCGGTGGTCTGCGGGTCCAGCGCACTGGTGGCCTCGTCGCACAGCAGGATCTGCGGGCGGGTCGCCAGCGCACGGGCGATGCCGACGCGCTGCTTCTGCCCACCGGACAGCTGTGCCGGGTACTTCTGCGCGTGCGCCTCCAGGCCCACGGTCTGCAGCAGCTCGGCCACGCGTGCATCGATCTCCGCCTTCGGCGTGCCCGCCAGCTCCAGCGGGAAGGCAACGTTGCCGGCCACCGTGCGCGACGACAGCAGGTTGAAGTGCTGGAAGATCATGCCGATGCGCCTGCGCAGCGCGCGCAGGCCATCCGCGTCCAGTGCGGTGACATCCTCGCCACCGATCAGCAAACGGCCACCGCTGGGCTCTTCCAGGCGGTTGATCATGCGGATCAGGGTCGACTTGCCGGCGCCGGAATGGCCGATGATGCCGAATACCTCACCGGCCTCGATGGTCAGGTCCAGCGGCTGCAGCGCGCTGACTGCGCGGCCGGCAACGGCATAGGATTTGTGCAGGCGCTGGAACTCGATCACGGGCGTGGCTCACCGGCTGGGTGACGGAAGGGGGCGTGCAGCCTACCAGCGCAGGCGGTCGCGCGCCCGCGCCATGGGCCAGAATGTTATTCCTTTTGGTTCTAAGTCGCCCGCACCCGGTAGTGTCGGCCGCTGGCCGGCACCTGCAGCGATCCCTCCGGGGCAAGGAGTTGCCGGCCAGCGGCCGGCACTACCCCGGCTCAGGGATGATCCAGCGGCTTCGGCGGTTCCTGCCGGTTCACCCGCTCACGGTGCAGCAGGTACAGCCCCGAGGCGACGATGATCGCCGCGCCCACCCAGGTATAGCTGTCCGGCAGCTGGCCCCAGAAGGCCAGGTCCCAGCCGATCACCCAGACCAGGCCGCTGTACTCCAACGGCGCGATCATCGAGGCCTCGCCCAGCTGGAACGCCTTGGTCAGGGCAATCTGGCCCAGCGCCCCAGCCAGTCCCATGCCGGCGATCAGCGGCGCATGCGCCAGCTGCAGTGGCACCCAGCCGGGAAGGGCCAACAGACCGGCACCGATGGCCATGATCACCAGGAACCAGACCACCATCGACTGCGAGGTATCGGTGCGGGTGAGCAGGCTGACCGTGATCGCGGCGATGGCATAGGCGGTGGCCGCCGCCAGCACCATCAACCCCGGCACCGAGATGAAGCCGTCCACGCCCGGCCGCAGCACCACCAGCACGCCGACCAGGCCGATGCCGATGGCCACCCAGCGCCGCGGGCCAACCCGCTCACCCAGCAACGGCACCGACAGCGCGGCGATCAGCAGTGGGGCAACGAAATAGATGGTGTAGGCGGTGGACAGCGGCAGGTCACGCAGGGCGAACACGAAGCAGCCGATCATCGCCATGCCCAGCCCACCACGCAGCAGGTGCAGGCCCCAGCGGCGCGGGATCAGCGAGCGCGGGCCGGCGCTGACCAGCACCCAGACCAGCACGAACGGCAACGAAGCCGCCCCACGCAGGAAGGTCACTTCCAGAGTGGGATAGCTGGCCGACAGCTGCTTCATGCCAGCATCCATCAGCGAGAAACAGGCGACCGCAGCGACCATCCAGGCCACCGCGCGCGAGGGAGAGCGTTGCACGTTCATGGCCCATTATCGCCGACCAGACCGGATTGTAGAGTCGAGCTTGCTCGACTCTACAGAAAGCGGGCATGCGGGCCGGCGCGATAGAATGGCCGCCACTGAATCCTGCGGAGCATCGCCCATGCCCTCCTTCGACGTCGTGTCCGAAGTCGACACCCACGAGCTGACCAACGCCATCGACCAGGCCAACCGTGAACTGGCCACCCGCTTCGACTTCAAGGGCGTGGACGCCAAGTTCGAACGCGATGGCGATGTCATCAACCAGACTGCGCCGACCGAGTTCCAGCTCAAGCAGATGAACGACATCCTGCGCGCACGCCTGGCCGCGCGCGGCATCGACGTGCTCAGCCTGGAGTTCGGCGACATCGAAACCAACCTGGCCCAGGCCCGGCAGAAGATCACCGTCAAGCAGGGCATCGAGCAGAAGATCGCCAAGAAGATCGCGGCGGCACTGAAGGACGCCAAGCTGAAGGTGGAAAGCCAGATCAACGGCGACAAGCTGCGCGTGCAGGGCAAGAAGCGCGACGATCTGCAGGACGCCATCGCCGTGCTCAAGGCCGGCAAGTTCGAACTGCCGCTGCAGTTCAACAACTTCCGCGACTGATGCCCCCGCCGGGCCCTGCCCGGTGGACTACGCGGTCAATCGCGCAGCAGCTTGTACAGCGTGGTACGCGAGATTCCCAACTGGCGTGCGGCCAGGCTGAGGTTGCCGTCAGCGGCCTGGGCCGCGCGACGCGCGGCCTCACGCTGCTGGTCACGCAGCAGCGGCGCGCCTGGATCTGCCGGGGTGCTCCGCACAGTAGACCGGTGCGCCGCGCCCCGCGGCCCCTGCAGACGCTGCAGGTAGACCGCACTGCCCTCGCCCAGCCGGACCCGATGCGCTGCGCCCGGTTGCAGCAGCCGACGCCGTTGCGCCGCACTGGCACCGGAAAACAGCGCTTCCAGACCCAGCAGCGGCAACGGCCCGCGCCGTGGCAGGCCCAGCAGGCGCCGTGCAACGCGGTTGGCTGCACGCAGCTGGCCATCCTCCTGCACCGCCAGCAGTCCCTGCAGCGGTGACGCCAGCCAGCGCGGATCATGTTGCACGGCCAGCAGGTGTACGTCAGTGAGGCTGTGGAACAAGCGATTTTCGCTGGCCAGCGCAGCCTGCCGGAAATAGCCCTGCAGCAGCGCGGGATCGCGCTCGCCAAGACCGGTGATATCGATCACTCCGCAGACCCGACCGTCGAGATCGTGCAGTGGCTCGCTCAGGCAGAACACCGGCGCGAACCGCTGCAGGTAGTGTTCGTTGCCGCGCACCAGTGCCGGCACATCGTCGGCCAGGCTGACCGCTGGCGCGGTGGTGCCGATCTCGGTCTCGCCCAGCTGTCGCCCGACCTGGATCGGCCGCAGCAAGGGAGCATCTTCCAGCCCGTGGGCCTGCTGCGCGATCACCATGCCGTCGCGGTTGGCGCAGAACATCGTCCAGCCACGCCCACCGAAGGCCGCCCAGAGCTGTTCCAGCTCCGGCTGCACGCAACGCGCCAGGCGCCGGTCATCGGGATGGGACAGATGGCGGCCATCGCCCAGCAGCGGCCGATAGTCCGGCTCCTGCCCCGGCTGCAGGCCCGCCGCGCGCGAACGCAGCCATGACTGCTGCAGCGGCAGCGGCAACACGCCCAATGAGCGCGCATCGCCGTCGGCGAAAGCGGCACGTGCCGCCACCAGTTGTTGCTGCCCGACTGTCGTGGCCATCATGGACGCAGCGTACACCCGCCAGCGGCAACGCCATGTTACGTCTCGGCAACGGAGCGTTTCCGTTTCAAGACGCGTTCAAACAAAGGGGCAGAGCCGTTATGGAAAACGGATCTGCCCCATGCAGGCCAGCGGCCGGCACTACCAACAAGGGAAACTACGCCGCGATGCGCAGCACCGGCTTCAGGGTAATGCCACGGGTACTGTCTTCGGCGGCCTGGTTGATCTGTTCCAGCGGATAGAACTTCACCAGTTTGTCGAACGGGAAGCGTCCCTGCTGGAACAGGGTCACCAGCTGCGGAATGAACACCTGCGGCACACTGTCGCCCTCGACGATGCCGCGGATGCTGCGACCGCCGAGCAGCAGGTTGTTCACATCGAAACTGGCGGTGGTGCCCAGCTTCGGCGCACCGACCACGCCCATCATGCCCAGCCCACCCAGCGCCTCGACGCCAGCGGACAGCACGTCCGGACGACCGGTCGATTCCAGCGCGAAGTCAGCACCCCCACCCGTGATCGCACGCACCGCCTCGACCACATCGGTCTCCCGGCTGTTGACCACGTGGGTGGCCCCCAGCTCCAGAGCAAGCTCCAGGCGCGAAGGCACCACGTCGATGGCAATGATGGTGGTGGCCCCGGCCACCTTGGCCGCCATCACCGCGCTCAGGCCCACCGCACCGGCACCATAGCTTGCAAAGCTGCTGCCCGACCGCACCTGCAGCGAGTTGAGCACCGCACCGGCACCGGTCTGGATGCCGCACCCCAGCGGGCCCAGCAGTTCCAGTGGTGCGTCATCAGGCACCTTGATCGCATTGATCTCGCGGGCCAGCGCGTAGGTGGCAAACGAGGACTGGGCGAAGAAGTGATCGTGCAGCGGCTGGCCCTGCGCATCGGTGATCGCGGTATGGCCGTGACCATCATCGCCACCGAAGTTCAGGGCGAAGAAATCCCTGCAGTAAGCACCGTGTCCACCCCGGCAGGGATTGCAGTGACCACAGGCGCCGTAGGTCAGCACCACGTGATCCCCCGCCTTGAGGTCGCGCACGTTCGGGCCAACCGCTTCGACGATGCCCGCCCCCTCATGGCCCAGCACCGCCGGCAGCGGCACCGGATAGTACTGATCGCGCACGATCAGGTCGGTATGGCACAGGCCGGTGGCCACCACCTTCACCAGCACCTCGTCGTCCTGGGGACCGCGCAGCGTCGCCTGCTCGATGACGAAGGGCTGCTCCTTGCCGCGTACCACGGCGGCGGTGATCTCACGCGTTGCGTTGTTGTCGTTCATCGTGATGGCTCCTTCGATCAGATCGGGTAAGCGGGCGCTTCGCCCTTGACGGTCAACCACTGCCACTGGGTGAACTCCTCGCCGTTGGCCGGGCCACCGATGCTGGTGCCGTTGCCGGACGCGCCGACGCCGCCGAAGGGGTTGATCACCTCGTCATTCACGGTCTGGTCGTTGATGTGCAGCAGACCGGTACGCAGGCGCTCGCCGATCTTCAGCGCGCGGCCGACGTTGCTGGACACGATCGCCATCGACAGCCCGTACTCGCTGTCGTTGGCCAGGCGCACGGCTTCGTCGTCATCGTCGAACGGCACCACCACCGCTACCGGCGCGAAGATTTCCTCGCTGAAGGCCGGATTGTCGGCCGCAACGTTGCCGAGCACGGTGGGTGCGAAGAACAGCTCCCGGTGCGTGCCGCCCGCTTCCAGCGTGGCACCGGCCTGCACCGCCTGCTCGACCACGCGTGCAGCATGGTCGCGCTGGCCGGCATTGATCAGCGGGCCGATCGCCACGTCCTCACGTGCCGGGTCGCCTACCTTCAGCGCGTTGGCCTTGGCCACCAGTTTCTGCAGGAACGTGTCATGGATCTTCCGGTGCACCAGCACGCGGCCGGTCGCCATGCAGATCTGGCCCTGGTGCAGGTAGACGCCCCACGCGGTGTTGGCCACCGCCAGGTCCAGGTCCGCATCGTCCAGGATGATCAACGAATTCTTGCCACCCAACTCCAGCGAAACCTTTTTCAGGTGCTTGCCCGCCGCTTCGCCGACCTTGCGCCCGGCGGCGGTGGAACCGGTGAACTGGATCATCGCCACGTGCGGGTCACTGGTCAGCGCGGCCCCGGCCGCGCCATCGCCGGGCAGCATGTGCAGCACGCCTGCCGGCAGGCCCGCCTGCTCGAACAGGCGTGCGATCACCGCGCCACCACACACTGCCGTACGCGGGTCCGGCTTGAGAACCACAGCGTTGCCCAGCGCGATCGCCGGGGCCACCGCGCGCATCGCAAGGTAGAGCGGGAAGTTGAACGGCGAGATGACCCCGACCACGCCCAGCGGGCGGCGCCGCGCCAGGTTCAGCTTGCCCGGCTCGGAGGGCAGGATCTCACCCGTGCTGCGCGACGGCAGTGCGGCGGCCTCGTGCAGCGCCTTGATCGTCACCTTGGCCTCGAAGCCGGCCTTCAGGCGGGTCGAGCCGCTTTCGCGCACCAGCCACTCGACCAGGGTGTCGATGTTTTCTTCGGCCAGACGCGCGGCTTTGCGCAGCACGTCGGCACGCTGTTCGTAGGGCGCCGCCGCCCACGCCTGCTGCGCCTGTGCCGCGGCAGCCGCCGAACGCGCGATCTGCGCCGGGTCGGCCAGGCCGATCTCGCCCAACTCCTGGCCGGTGGCCGGTTCAATCACCGGGTGCCGTTGCGGGGCAGCCTGCCAGTGGCCATCAAAGAAGGCGCCGGCCCAGAGGGCGTCCGGCAGCCACGGGGAAGATGCAGTCATGGGTGTCCTCCTGTGTCGTGCATCCATTCCACGCCCGTCGCCCCGGACTGGCAATCGGCCATCCATCGGTAGCGCGCAACGGTTTGAATCTTCAGGAATTTCCAGCTTCGCCACTGTCCAGTTCCTGCACAGTGGACAGCGCAGCACCGGCACACTGCCTACAATGACGGCCCCGCCAGCCCACGTGCCCGCCATGACCGATTCCCACCTGCCCACCGATGACCCGATCGCCGCCACCCGCCTGTGGCTGGAGCGCATCGTCATCGGCCTGAACCTGTGCCCGTTCGCCAAGGCGGTGTACGTGAAGGACCAGGTCCGCATCGTGCTCAGCGATGCGACCACGCCGGAAGCCCTGGTTGAACAGCTGGCCGAGGAGCTGGTGCTGCTGCGCGATACCCCGGCCGAGCAGATCGACACGACGCTGATCGTGCATCCGCAGGTGCTGACCGATTTCCTCGACTACAACGATTTCCTCGACAACGCCGATGCGGCGATCGAGGCACTGGACCTGCAGGGCATCCTGCAGGTGGCCAGCTTCCACCCGGACTACCAGTTCGATGGCGTGGCCGCGGACGACGCCAGCAACTACACCAACCGCGCGCCCTTCCCCACCCTGCACCTGCTGCGCGAAGACAGCGTGGCACGCGCGGTGGATGTTTATCCGGACCCGGACGTGATCGTCGAGCGCAACATCCAGACCCTGGACCGCATCGGTGTGGACGGCTGGCATCGCCGCCTGCGCGGCGAAGACCTGACGTGAGCACGGTGCCGCCGATTGCCGCATGGCCGGCCGCGCCACTGTCGGGCAAGGTTGTGCTGGTCACCGGCGGTGCCAACGGCATCGGCCGTGGTATTGCCCAGGCCGTACTTGGTGCCGGAGGACGCGTGCTGATCGGCGACCTGGACGTGGAGGCCGGAGAAGCGTGTCTGGCGGAATGGCAGCGCGGCGAGGATGCCGCGTTCCAGCGCCTGGACATCACCGACGAAGCGAGCGTGCGCGACTTCATCGCCGTGGCCCTGCAGCGTTTCGGCCGTATCGACGGACTGGTGAACAACGCGGGCATCGCCGGTCCACACGGCACAGGGTTGCAGGATATGGACTGGGACGAGTGGCAGCGCCGGCTGTCGTCACTGCACGGTGCATTCCTGTGCAGCAAGCACACGTTGCCAGCACTGACCGCCAGCGCCGCCGGTGCGATCATCAACATCGCCTCCACCCGGGCCTGGCAATCCGAAGCACACAGCGAAGCCTACGCGACAGCCAAGGGTGGGCTGGTGGCCTTCACCCATGCACTTGCGATCAGCGCCGGCCCGGCGGTGCGGGTGAACAGCATCAGCCCCGGCTGGATCGGCACCACTGCGTGGCAGGCACCCTCACAGCGCCACGCGCCGGAATACTCAGCCATCGACCATGCGCAACACCCGGTCGGCCGGGTCGGCCGCCCCGAAGACATCGGTGCACTGGCGGTGTACCTGCTGTCGTCGCTGTCCGGTTTCACCACCGGCCAGGACTTCATCGTGGACGGCGGCATGACCCGGAAGATGATCTACGCCGAATGACCCCAAGGCGCGACGCCCGGTAGAGGCCAACCTTGGTTGGCCTGGGCTTTTCGCCAACCAAGGTTGGCACCTACCAAGGCGTTACGCCATGTCCGAACATTCCGGTAGATCCACGCCATGCGTGGATAGCGGTAACGTGCCAACCAAGGTTGGCACCTACCAAACACCTTACGCCATGCCCGAGTGGCGCAGCAGCGCGTCGATCTGAGGCGCGCGGCCGCGGAAGGCCTTGAAGTTCTCCGCCGCCGGGCGGCTGCCACCGCGCGACAGGATCTCTTCGCGGAAGCGCGCGCCGGTTTCAGCCAGCGCCTGCGGCGCCTCCTCGAACGCCGCATAGGCATCGGCGCTCAGCACCTCGGCCCACTTGTAGCTGTAGTAACCCGCGGCGTAGCCGCCGGCGAAGATGTGGCTGAACTGATGCGGGAAGCGGTTCCAGACCGGCGGGTGGTTCACCGCCACTTCCGCGCGCACACGATCGAGCAGTGCCAGAACGCTGTCCTGCGCCGGCTCGAACTGGCTGTGCAGCAGCATGTCGAACAGACCGAACTCCAGCTGGCGAACGGTGGCCATGCCGCTGTGGAAGTTGCGTGCAGCCAGCATGCGCTCGTACAGCGCGCGCGGCAGCGGCTCACCCGTTTCAACATGCGCGGTCATGCCCTGCAGGTGGTCCCATTCCCAGCAGAAGTTCTCCATGAACTGGCTGGGCAGCTCCACCGCGTCCCATTCCACGCCGTTGATGCCGGCCACACCCAGTTCGCCGATGCGGGTCAGCAGCTGGTGCAGGCCGTGGCCCATCTCATGGAACAACGTGGTTACTTCGTTGTGGCTGAAGGTCGCCGGCTTGCCGTTGGCACCACGGCCGAAGTTGCACACCAGGTAGACCAGCGGCGTCTGCACGCTGCCATCCCCACGCGCGCGACGGTTGCGGCAATCGTCCATCCACGCGCCACCGCGCTTGCCTTCGCGCGCGTACAGGTCCAGGTAGAACTGGCCCACCAGCGCACCCTGCGCATCGACCAGGCGGAAGAAGCGCACATCCTCGTGCCACACCGGCGCGCTGTCCTCCTGCACGCGCAGGCCGTACAGCTGCTCGATCACCGAGAACAGGCCGCCCAGCACCTTCGGTTCGGTGAAGTACTGCTTCACTTCCTGTTCGGAATAGCTGTAACGCGCCTGCTTCAGGCGATCGGCAGCGAATGCCAGGTCCCAGGCCTGCAGGCTGTCGATACCGAGTTGCTCGCGTGCGAACTGTTCCAGTTCAGCACGGTCCTTGGCCGCGAACGGCTTGGCGCGCGAGGCCAGGTCACGCAGGAAACCGAGCACCTCGGCCGGGTCCTGCGCCATCTTGGTCGCCACCGAATAATCACCATACGAACCGAAGCCGAGCAGTGCGGCCAGCTCCGCGCGCAGGGCGAGGATGCGGTCGATGTTGCCGCTGTTGTCCAGCGTGTCATCGCCGAATTCGGACGCACGCTGTGCGCTGGCACGGTACAGGATCTCGCGCAGGTCGCGGTCCTCACCCCAGGTCTGCACCGGCAGGTAGCACGGCATCTGCAGGGTCAGTTTCCAGCCAGACTTGCCGTCCTTCTGTGCTGCGGCATGCGCGGCGGCCTTCACGTCTTCCGGCAGGCCCTTCAATCGCGCTTCGTCCTCGACGATCAGCGACCAGGCATCGGTAGCGTCAAGAACGTTCTGCGAGAACTTCGCCGACAGCGCCGACAGTTCTTCCTTGATCGCCGCGAAGCGCTGCTGCGCCTCCGGCGCCAGCTCGGCGCCGCCGAGGCGGAAGTCACGCAGCGTGTTGTCCAGCACCTTGCGCTGGGCCTCGTCGAAGCGCGCCGCCTCGGTGCTGGCGGCCAGCGTCTGGTACTGCCGGTACAACGCCAGGTTCTGGCCCAGCGCACTGGCGAAACGGGTCACCCGTGGCAGGTTGCTGTTGTAGGCCTCACGCAGTTCCGGGGTGTTGACCACGCCCTGCAGGTGGCCGACCAGGCCCCAGGCGCGCCACAGCCGCTCGGTGGCATCGTCCAGCGGGGCAACGAAGGTCTCCCAGCGCACCGGCTGCACCTGCTCGGCCGTGCCGACGGCGGCTTCGGCCTCGGCCAGCAGCACGTCCAGCGCCGGCGCCACGTGCTCGGGGCGGATGGCCTCGAAGCGCGGCAGGCCGGAAAAATCGAGCAGGGGGTTGGCAACGGTCACGGTAGATCTCCAGGGTACGGGCCCAGCGAGCGGGCAGCATGCAGGATATGGCGCTGGCAGGCGGGGCTGACAAGGGGGCACGGCCTGGCATTCACGTCGGCCTTACGGTCCCGCGCTGAAGCTCTGGCTGCGGGGGAGTCCGCAGCGGTACGCACCGAACGAGGCCCTACATGGAAGGTCTGGCTGCAGTTGCATCCGCCTCACCGGCCCGGTCACTGGCATTGTCCGCCAGCCCGGCCGAACTGACCTGGATCGCCGCATTGTGCGATGCCGGCGACGACGCCCCGCGTCACCTGCAGCAACTGCAGGCAGTGCTGCAGCAGGGCGGCACGTTCAACGATGCCCAGGAGTGGTACCCGTTCGAGGTGATCGAACGTGGCGCCAGCCAGCTGCGGCTGGGCCATGAGCGCGAGTTCGTGATCTGCGTGCTGCTGTGGCTGCAGGCGCTGGCCCAGGGCCGAGCGAGCATCCTGGACCCGAGCCTGCATCTGGATGATCGCGCGATGGACATCGAGGCCTTGCCCGATGCACTGCGCGACGCGGTGCTGGACGCGTTCACTGCAGCGGGATATTGAGACGCCCCGGCGACCGGGTAGAGTCGACTGTTAGTCGACTTTCGCGCGCAGCGCGGGATTTTCGCGACCTGAACCTGGAGCAGTCGACTAACAGTCGACTCTACCCAGCCGACACACAGCCGGCCGTGCGTTGCCGCGTTACAACGCTTCCAGGCTGCACCACGGCAATTCGGGCAGTCCCTGCCCGGCCACCGCCGCCGCCAGTTGCGCATCGGCGCCGTCGACATCGATGCCCTGGCGCGCATACCACGACGGGTCGTAGTAGCTCTGTGCGTAGCGCTCGCCGCTGTCGCACAGGATGCTGACGATGCTGCCCTGGTGGCCCGCCTCGCGCATCCACTGCGCCGCCTGCAGCACACCGATGAAGTTGGTGCCGGTGGAGCCACCGACACGGCGGCCGAGCTGGCGGCTGACATGGCGCATCGCGGCCAGGCTCAGCGCGTCGGGCACCTTCACCATCGCATCGACGCTGGTCGGGATGAAGCTCGGCTCCACCCGCGGCCGGCCGATGCCTTCCACGCGCGAACCGCCGCTGCAGGTCAGGCCGCGCCAGTCCTGCTGGCCGGCCACGGCAGCCTGATAGCCATCGAAGAACACCGACACTTCCGGGTCCGCGCAAAGGATGCGGGTGTCATGCCGGCGGTAGCTGACATAGCGGCCCAGCGTCGCTGCGGTACCGCCGGTACCGGGGCTGCACACGATCCATTCCGGAACCGGGCTGGGCTCCTCGGCCATCTGCTTGAAGATGGACTCGGCAATGTTGTTGTTGGCCCGCCAGTCGGTAGCGCGCTCGGCATAGGTGAACTGGTCCATGAAGTGGCCACCGGTTTCACGGGCCAGCTTTTCCGAATCACAGTTGAGGTCGCAGGCACGTTCGACCAGGTGGCAACGGCCGCCGTGGAACTCGATCGCGGCGATCTTTTCAGGCGAGGTGGAGGCCGGGATCACCGCAATGAACGGCAGGCCGAGCAGCCGCGCGAAATAGGCTTCGGACACGGCGGTCGAGCCGCTGGAGGCCTCGATCACCGGCCGCCCTTCGCGCAGCCAGCCGTTGGTCAACGCATACAGGAACAGCGAGCGCGCCAACCGGTGTTTCAGGCTGCCGGTGGGATGGCTCGATTCATCCTTCAGGTACACATCGATGCCCGCGAACCCGGGCAGCGCCAGCGGGATCAGGTGGGTATCGGCGGAACGGTTGAAATCGGCTTCGATCTTGCGGATGGCGGCAGCCACCCATTCACGCTGCGACATGGCGGGCAATGCTCAGAACGGAACGGTGCGATCCGCCCATTGTACGTCGCGGTGCCGTCAGGTGACGGCCGGTAGAATGGCCCCATCCGGCCAGCAACGGCCCTGTCTGAAGGACCTCCCCCATGACCATTCCCGCCCTGCGCGATGTCCCCGGCGTCGCCGCCCAGGCCCCGGCCGAGACCACCGGCTTCGTGTTCAACCACACCATGCTGCGGGTGAAGGACATCACCGCCTCGCTGGACTTCTACACCCGCGTGCTCGGCTACCAGCTGATCGACAAGCGCGACTTCGCCGAAGCCCAGTTCAGCCTGTATTTCCTGGCCTACGTACCGGCCGGCGCGGTGGTGCCGGAAGACGACAGCCAGCGCCGCGTGTGGATGGCCGGCCTGCCGGGTGTGCTGGAACTGACCCATAACCACGGCACCGAAACCCAGGACGGCGCGGTCTACCACGACGGCAACAGCGACCCGCGCGGCTTCGGCCACATCTGCGTGTCCGTGCCGGACATCGAAGCCGCCTGCCAGCGCTTCGAGGACCTGGGCGTGACCTTCCAGAAGCGCCTGACCGACGGCCGCATGAAGAACCTGGCCTTCATCAAGGACCCGGACGGCTACTGGGTCGAGATCATCTCCAACGTCTGACCCAAAAAGGGGACGGAGGGGATTAAGTCGTTTCTGGCACTATTGGCTGGAAGCGACTTAATCCCCTCCGTCCCCTTTTTTGCGAGGTTCGTATGGAAACGATGGAACTGCACCGTGGCCGCCTGATCGACCACATCCAGCTGGTGGTGCGCGACCTGGCCGCCAGCCGGCGCTTCTACCAGGCGGTGTTCGATACGATCGGCATCCCGATCGCCGGCGAAGGCGAGGATTACTTCTGGGCCGATGAGCTGTTCATTTCCAGCGCCAGCAGCACGGCCGCCGCCGGTCAGCTGACCGGGCGCCACCATCTGGCGTTCCAGGCACGCGACAGCGCCACCGTCGATGCCTTCCATACCGCCGCGATCGCCGCCGGCGGCACCGACAACGGCGCGCCGGGTGAACGCCCTTACCACCCGGGCTACTACGGCGCGTTCGTGCTCGATCCGGATGGCAACAACATCGAAGTGGTCTACCACGGTCCGGCGAACTACAGCGCCGATTCGGTGAAGGTCACTTTCTGATATCACCGAAGCCGTGAACGAAGAAGCCGGGCAATGCCCGGCTTCTCTGCATCCAAGGGTCCAGCCCTCAGTGGGCGGCCATGTAGATGTCCTGCAGCACGGCCTTTTCCAGCTCCAGCTCGCCCAGCAGGTTCTTCACGATGTCACCCAGGCTGAGGATGCCAACCAGTCGGGTGCCTTCGGTGACCATCAGATGACGGCGCCGCGAGTATGTCATCAGCGACATGGCCTGCTTCAGGGTCGCTTCCGGCGCAATGCCTTCCAGGCCGGTGGACGGCAGGCTGGAAATCACCCGGCGGCCGGCCTGCGGGCCGTCGTCGGCCAGGGTGCGCACGATGTCCTTCTCGGAAATGATGCCGACCGGGGCATCGTCCTTCATCACCACCAGCGCAGCGATCTTGTTCGCGCTCATCTTGTGGGCGGCGGCACCGATGGTGTCTTCGGCGTCGATGGTGATGACAGCTTCTTTCTTGGATTGCAGGAGTTCGCGGACGTTCATTCTTGTTTCCTGGTGCAGGTCACTGAAGTCAAAAAAGTGTGCTCTTCCGATACGCCCCCTCCCCGGGAACAGACCTTTCAGCGCACGTCTGGCGCACCCGGCTGCCGGTGGAAATGGATCGGCAGACGACGTGCTGCAACGCGAACGAGGTGGGTTCAACCGCTCAACCCGGCCCTCGGTCAAATCGATTCTACGACTGCGACCATCGGTCACTACCGGCATCGATAGGACAGTTCGTCGTGGGAACCAACTGACGATCCAGAGAATGGCACCGCGGCTGAAACCGCCGCTGAATACAGGCGATGTCGCGCATTAAAGATTGATTGCCTGCTGCCGACAGCGGACAGAACACCCGGCGGCTGTCCCACTTGGCACGACCACCGGCGCAAACGAAAGGGGCCCACGTGGGGCCCCTTTCGCATGCAGCTTCCAGCGGTTCCGGCGGAGTTACTCCACCGTCACGCTCTTGGCCAGGTTGCGTGGCTTGTCCACGTCGGTGCCACGTGCCAGTGCGGTGTGGTACGCCAGCAGCTGCACCGGGATGGTGTGCACGATGGGGCTGAGCACGCCGGCATGGCGCGGCGTGCGGATCACATGCACGCCTTCGGACTCGTTGAAGTTGCTGTCCTGGTCGGCGAACACGAACAGCTCGCCGCCGCGCGCGCGCACTTCCTGCATGTTCGACTTCACCTTCTCCAGCAGGCTGTCGTTGGGCGCGATCACCACTACCGGCATGTCCTCGTCCACCAGCGCCAGCGGGCCATGCTTCAGCTCGCCCGCCGGGTAGGCCTCGGCGTGGATGTAGGAGATTTCCTTGAGCTTGAGCGCGCCTTCCAGCGCGATCGGGTAATGCAGGCCACGACCCAGGAACAGCGCACTGCTCTTGCGGGCGAAACGCTCGGCCCAGGCGGCGATCTGCGGCTCCATGTTCAGCGCGTGCTGCACGCTGCCCGGCAGGAAGCGCAGCTGCTCCAGGTAGTCCGCTTCCTGCGCCGCGTCGATGCGGCCATGCAGCTTGCCCAGCACCACGGTCAGCTGGAACAGTGCGGCCAGCTGGGTGGTGAAGGCCTTGGTCGAGGCCACGCCGATCTCGGCGCCGGCGCGGGTGTAGCAGACCAGCTCGCTGGCGCGCGGAATCGCGCTTTCCGGCACGTTGCAGATCGACAGCGTGTGCTTGTGGCCAAGCGACTTGGCGTACTTCAACGCCTCCATCGTATCCAGCGTTTCGCCGGACTGGGAGATGGTGACGATCAGGTGCTTCGGGTTGGCATACGCGGCGCGGTAGCGGTACTCGCTGGCAATCTCCACGCTGCACGGCAGCCCGGCGATGGCTTCGATCCAGTAGCGCGCGGTCAGGCCGGCGTAATAGCTGGTGCCGCAGGCGATGATCTGCACGCCTTCGATGCCGGACAGCACGGCCTCGGCATTCTTGCCGAACAGTTCGGCCGGGAAACCACCGGCGTCGATCGCTGCCTCGATGGTGTCGCCCAGCGCGCGCGGCTGCTCGTGGATTTCCTTCTGCATGAAGTGGCGGTACGGGCCCAGCTCCAGCGATGCCAGCGATACGTCGGACAGGTGCACCTCGCGCTCGATCGGCTGGTCGTGCTCGTCGAAGATACGCACACCGTCGCGGCGGATCTCCGCGGTGTCGCCCTCTTCCAGGAAGATCACCTTGCGGGTGGCCGAGATCACCGCCGAGACGTCGGACGCCACGAAGTTCTCGCCCTCGCCCAGGCCGATCAGCAGCGGGCAGCCCATGCGCGCGCAGACGAAGCGTTCCGGCTCGGCGCGGCTGACCACGGCCAGTGCGTAGGCACCGGTCAGCTCCTTCACCGTATGCTGCAGCGCCACCAGCAGGTCGTCGCCGTCCTTCAGGTGGTGATGGATCAGGTGCGCGATGACTTCGGTGTCGGTCTGCGACTCGAAGGTGTAACCCAGGGCACGCAGCTTCTCGCGCTGCTCCTCGTGATTTTCGATGATGCCGTTGTGCACCAGCGCCACGCCGTGGCTGATGTGCGGATGCGCGTTGGCCTCGGTGACACCACCGTGGGTGGCCCAGCGGGTGTGGCCGATGCCCAGCACTGCATTGAAGCCCTCGGCCTCGGCCGCAGTGGCCATTTCCGACACACGGCCGGTACGACGCACGCGGCGCACATCCGGCCGTTCGGCATGGTCGATCACCGCGATGCCCGAGGAATCGTAACCACGGTACTCAAGGCGCTTCAGGCCTTCGATCAGCACCGGCACTACGTCGCGATCAGCGATCGCACCCACGATTCCACACATGTCACGCGTTTCCTTGAAGACGATCGCCGCATTCTAGCCTGCGGGCCCGCGCTCCCCCTCCTGTCCGCTTAATGAAAGTGTCCGGAAAGGTGTCCGCGGACACCCGGACACTTCAGGGCGCCTCCCAACCCATTGACCCACAAGGAAATAAAGTTGGCACGCTACGTGCTTGGTACCCACTACCACCGTCAGGCACGCACCCGATGATCCGCGACACCTCCGCACAGGACCAGATCGTTTCCTCCGCCCCGGCCGGCACCACCCGCGCCAACTGGCAGCGTTACCGCTGGCCGGCACTGGGCGCCATCGCGCTGCTGGCCGGCATCGGCTGGGCCGTGTACGCCTGGTCCAACGCCAGCCGCTCCTACGACAGCAGCCGCGTGCGCATCGCCGAAGTGAAGCGCGGCGACCTGGTCCGCGACATCGCCGCCGACGGTCGGGTGATTGCCGCCAACAGCCCGATCCTGTACGCCATCTCGGCCGGTACCGTGGACCTGAAAGTCGTTGCCGGTGACGTGGTCAAGAAGGACCAGGAGCTGGCGGTCATCGACAGCCCGGAACTGCGCAGCAAGCTGGCCCAGGAGCAGGCCACCCTGGCCGGCCTGGAAGCCGAGGCCAGCCGCGCCGCGCTGGACGCCACCCTGGCCCGCGCCAAGTCGCGCAAGGAAACCGACCAGGCCACCATCGAGCGGCAGGCCGCCGACCGCGACCTGCAGCGCTACCAGCGCGGTTACGACGGCGGTGCAGTACCGCAGATCGATCTGGCCAAGGCCAAGGACTCGCTGAAGAAGGCCGACATCACCCTGGCCAACGCCACCACCGATGCACGCCTGCAGAGCCAGGGCGCTGACCTGGACGCCCGCAACAAGCGCCTGCTGGCCGACCGCCAGAAGGCGGTGGTGGCCGAGGTGCAGCGCCAGGTGGACGCGCTGACCCTGCGCGCGCCGTTCGACGGCCAGGTCGGCCAGGTGCAGGCCGTCCAGTCCACCAACCTGGCCGCCAATGCGCCCGTGCTGGGCGTGGTCGACCTGTCCAAGTTCGAGGTCGAGATCAAGGTGCCGGAGAGCTTCGCCCGCGACCTGGCGATCGGCATGCCGGCGCAGCTGACCGGCGGCAACGGCAAGCCGTTCCCGGGCGAGATCAGTGCGGTGTCGCCGGAAGTGGTCAACGGCGAGGTCAACGCCCGCGTGCGCTTCGCCAGCGCGCAGCCGGAAGGCCTGCGCCAGAGCCAGCGGATGTCGGTGCGCGTGCTGCTCGACACCCGCAAGGACGTGCTGAAGGTCGAGCGCGGCCCGTTCGTCGAACAGGGCAACGGCATCGCCTACGTGATGGATGGCCGCACCGCAGTGCGGCGTCCGGTGGAACTGGGCGTCAGCAGCCTGGGCGAAGTGGAAATCAAGTCGGGTGTGCAGCCGGGCGACCGCATCGTGGTCTCTGGCAGCGACCTGTTCAAGGACGCCGAACGCGTCTCCGTCAACTGATACCTGATACCTGAATCCTGGAGAGAGGACACCCCATGTACATGCTCGAAATGCGTTCGGTCGCCAAGGTCTTCCGCACCGAACAGGTGGAAACCCACGCACTGCGCTCGCTGGAACTGCAGGTCAAGGAAGGTGAGTTCGTCGCCGTCACCGGCCCGTCAGGCTCCGGCAAGACCACCTTCCTCAACATCGCCGGCCTGCTGGAAACCTTCACCAGCGGCACCTACATGCTTGACGGCCAGGACGTGAGCACGCTGGGCGACGACGCCCGCAGCCGCCTGCGCAACCAGAAGATCGGCTTCATCTTCCAGGGCTTCAACCTGATCCCCGACCTGAACCTGTTCGACAACGTCGACGTGCCGCTGCGCTATCGGAAGATGAGCGCCAACGAGCGCCGCGAACGTATCGAGAAGGCGCTGAGCCAGGTCGGCCTCGGCTCGCGCATGAAGCATTATCCGAATGAACTGTCGGGTGGCCAGCAGCAGCGCGCGGCCATCGCGCGTGCGCTGGCCGGCAGCCCGCGCCTGCTGCTGGCCGACGAACCGACCGGCAACCTGGACACACAGATGGCCCGCGGCGTGATGGAACTGCTGGAGGAGATCAACGCTGCCGGCACCACCATCGTGATGGTCACCCACGATCCGGAACTGGCCGCGCGCGCGCAGCGCAACGTGCACATCGTCGATGGCCAGGTGACCGACCTGGTGCGCGAGCCGGTGCTGGCCACCCCGCCGCGCCACATTGTCGCCGTCAACGAGTGAGGGCCCGACCATGTTCGCCTACTACGCCCGATTGGCGGTGCGCAGCTTCCGCCGCAACAAGGTACTGACCGCGTTGATGGTGATCGCTATCGCGCTAGGCATCGGCGCCTCGATGACCACGTTGACCGTGTTCCACGTGCTGTCCGGTGACCCGATTCCCGGCAAGAGTGACCGCCTGTTCTATGTGCAGCTTGATGCCGCGACCGGCGCCTATGTCGCTGGCGAGGAACCGGAAACCCAGCTGACCCGCTTCGACGGTGAAGCCCTGCTGCGCGAGGCCAAGGGCGAGCGCCAGGCACTGATGAGCGGCGGCGGCGGTACCATCGAACCGGACAACAGCACTCTCAAGCCCTTCAGCATCGACACCCGCTGGACCTCGGCCGACTTCTTCCCGATGTTCGAGGTGCCCATGCAGTACGGCCGCCCCTGGACGCGCGAGGACGATGAAGGCCGTGCACGCGTGGTGGTCATCTCCAAGGCGCTCAATGACAAGCTGTACCAAGGCGCCAACAGCGTGGGCCGCGACCTGCGCATGGAAGGGCAGAGCTACCGCATTGTCGGCGTGATGAAGGAATGGAGCCCGGAGCCGCACTTCTACGACCTGACCACGGGCAGCTACGGCAAGAACGAGGACCTGCTGCTGCCGATCTCCACCTCCTTCGACCTGAAGCTGGGCAACAACGGCAACATGAACTGCTTCGGCGAGAATCCCGACGGCAACAGCTACTCGCTCAACGCACCGTGCGCGTGGCTGCAGTACTGGGTGGAGATGGACCCGGCCAAGGCCGCCGACTACCGCCGCTACCTGGAGAACTATTCGACCCAGCAGCGCGAGGCCGGCCGCTTCAAGCATCCGCCGAACGTGCGCCTGCGCACCGTGATGGAATGGCTGGACTTCAATGGCGCGGTCCCCAGCGATGTGCGCCTGCAGCTGTGGCTGGCGCTGGGCTTCCTGGGTGTCTGCCTGATCAACACGGTGGGCCTGCTGCTGGCCAAGTTCCTGCGCCGCAGTGGTGAGATCGGCGTGCGCCGCGCCCTCGGTGCCAGCCGTGGCCAGATCTTCCTGCAGTGCCTGGTGGAAGCCGGTGCGGTCGGCGTTGTCGGTGGCGTGCTGGGTATCGGTCTGGCCCTGCTTGGCCTGTTCGCGGTGCGCCAGCAACCGGTGGAATACGCAAAGCTGGCCCACCTGGACGGCAACATGCTGCTGCTCGCGCTGGGCCTGACCCTGCTCGCCAGTCTTGCCGCCGGGTTCCTGCCCGCCTGGCGCGCCATGCAGGTCACCCCGGCCATCCAGCTCAAGTCGCAGTAAGCACCCGAACGAGGACTCCCATGGACATCCGCCCCATCCTCAGCACGCTGCGCCGGCACAAGACCGCCGCTGCCCTGATCGTGCTGGAAGTCGCACTGACCTGCGCCATCGTCTGCAACGCGCTGTTCCTGGTCAGCCAGCGCGTGGAGAAGATCAGCATGCCCAGCGGCATCGCCGAGAGCGAACTGGTCATGCTGCGCGTCAGCGGCATCGGCAAGCAGACCGACGCCATGGCCCGCACCCGCGAGGACCTGGCATCGCTGCGCGCGATTCCCGGCGTCAGCAACGTCACCATCATCAACCAGGTCCCCTTCCGCAACGGCTCCTCCAGCAGCAGCATTTCGCGTGTGATCGACCAGGAACGGCCGACCACCAACGCCTCGATGTACACCCTGTCCGAGAACGGGCTGGCCACGATGGGCATCAACCTGATCGCAGGCCGCGATTTCCTGCCCGACGAGTACCAGAACTTCGAAGACGCCAGCAAGGGCGGCGCAAAGGAGAACGCGATCCCGGTCATCCTCACCCAGGCCACCGCCGCCAAGATGGAACCCAATGGCAGTGCGCTGGGCAAGACCTACTACATGGGCAAGCAGCCGCTGCATGTGGTCGGCATCGTCGACACGCTCAGCACGCCCAACGGCTGGAATGACAACTGGACCAACTCGATGCTGCTGCCCATGCGGCGCACCTTCGACGAAGGTGGCACGTATGTGCTGCGCACTTCGCCGGAACGCCGCAAGGAAGTACTCGATGCCGGTGCCGCCGCGCTGGAACGCAACGACCCCAACCGGCTGATGCGCGACAAGCTGACCTATGAAGACCAGCGCAAGGACTTCTTCAAGAACGACCGCGCGATGGTCGGCCTGCTGATCACCGTCAGCATCTCGCTGCTGGTGGTCACCGCGCTGGGCATCATCGGCCTGGCCAGCTTCTGGGTGCAGCAGCGCAGCAAGCAGATCGGCATCCGCCGTGCGCTGGGCGCGACCCGCGGGCAGATCCTGCGCTACTTCCAGACCGAGAACTTCCTGCTGGCCACGCTGGGCATCGTGCTGGGCATGCTGGCGGCCTACGCCATCAACCTGGCGCTGATGAACCTGTACGAGCTGCCGCGCATGCCGCTGTACTACCTGCCGCTGGGTGCACTGCTGCTGTGGGTGCTGGGCCAGATCGCCGTGTTCGGGCCGGCGCGGCGTGCGGCAGCGGTGCCGCCTGCGGTCGCCACGCGGGGCGCGTGAGATGCGTGCCCGCGCGATGTGCCTGATGCTGCTCCTGCCATTGCCGGCGCTGGCCGGCGGTGGCAGTGCGCAGACACTGGAGTGGCGCCAGGATGCCGCGCGGTTGTCCTTGCGCTCAACGGAGGGCCAGGTGCACGTGGAGGCCGCCAGCCCGGAAATGCGCTTCGGCGTGCGCAGTGGCGATCGCATCCTGCGCGTGGACGACACGGCGGTGCGCCGGGTCGAACACCTTGCCGAGGCCCTGCGTCATGCCAACGCAGCCACCGCCTATCTGTTGCTGCGCCGCGACAAGCGCGAACTGACGGTGGCGGTCGACGCCGCAGCCTGGCGCCAGGCGCTGGAGGTGCCGCCGCCACCTGCGCCGCCACGGCCCCCGGCGCCTCCCCGGCGCTGAGCGAGGGCCGCTCCTGCACAGCCACGGGTTTGGCTATGCTTGATGGGTGGCGCCGGGCTCTCCCGGCGTATGGATACGAACACGGCTCCATCGGCGCCGCCCATCCCTTTCTGCAGAACTGCTTGATGCCTTCGATCCTGATCATCGACGACAACGCCAGCGTGGGTACCGCGCTGGACGTGCTGTTCTCCCTGCACGACATCGACACCCTGCAGGCGCAGAGCCCGTCCGAAGGGCTGGCCCTGCTGGAGTCGCAGCCGGTCGACCTGGTGATCCAGGACATGAACTTCAGCGAGGACACCACCTCCGGCGAAGAAGGCGAGGCCCTGTTCGCGCAGATCCGCGCGCGCCATCCCGATCTGCCGGTGATCCTGCTGACCGCCTGGACCCACCTCAGCAGCGCGGTGGATCTGGTCAAGGCC
Source organism: Stenotrophomonas sp. ASS1 (assembly GCF_004346925.1). NCBI lineage: Bacteria > Pseudomonadati > Pseudomonadota > Gammaproteobacteria > Lysobacterales > Lysobacteraceae > Stenotrophomonas > Stenotrophomonas oleivorans. The sequence goes on from NZ_CP031167.1 coordinate 3,932,239, forward strand.
GGTGCGGCCGACTACCTGGCCAAGCCCTGGGACGACCGCAAGCTGATGACCACGGTCAACAACCTGCTGGAACTGTCCGAGGCGCGCCGCGAACTGGACCGGCGCCGCAGCCGTGAACTGCGCCAGCGCAATGCGCTGGAAGAGAAGTATGACCTGTGCGGCGCGGTCTTCGCCGACCCCGCCAGCGAGCGCGTCATCGCCCTCGCCTGCCAGGTCGCACGCTCGGAACTGCCGGTACTGATCACCGGCGCGAACGGTGCCGGCAAGGAGAAGATCGCGCAGATCATCCAGGCCAATTCCCTGGTGGCCAAGGGTCCATTCGTGGCGGTCAACTGTGGCGCGCTGCCTTCGGAACTGATCGAGGCCGAACTGTTCGGTGCCGAGGCCGGTGCGTATACCGGCGCCAACAAGGCGCGCGAAGGCAAGTTCGAGGCCGCCGATGGTGGCACCCTGTTCCTGGATGAGATCGGCAACCTGTCGCTGGGCGGGCAGATGAAGCTGCTGCGTGTGCTGGAAACCGGCCGCTTCGAGCGCCTGGGCTCCAACCGCGAACGCCAGGTCAAGGTCCGCGTGGTCAGCGCGACCAATGCCGACCTGCCGGCGATGATCCGCGACGGCACCTTCCGCGAAGACCTCTATTACCGCCTCAACACGGTGGAACTGGTGCTGCCGCCGCTGGCCGATCGCCCGGGCGACATCGTGCCGCTGGCCGAGCGCTTCCTGACCGCTGGCAAACCCCTGTCCAGCGCCGCCACCGCCGCCCTGCTGCGGCACCCGTGGCCAGGCAACGTGCGCGAACTGCGCAACGTGATCCAGCGCGCCGAACTGCTGGCCATCGGCAACCGCATTGAAGTGGCCGACCTGAACCTGCCGCGCGCAGCCGCAGCACCGCGCCCGGCCCCCAGTGCGGGCAATGACCCCGACCGCGCGCGCATCGAAGAGGTACTGGCGCGCAACCATGGCGTCATCGCCCAGGCCGCCGCCGAACTCGGCCTGAGCCGCCAGGCGCTGTACCGGCGCATGGACCGCCACGGTATCCCGCGAGAATGAAACGGCGCTCGTTCACTTTCCGCCTGTTCCTGCGCCTGCTGCCGGTGCTGGCGCTGGCCGCCGCGTTGCCGTGGCTGCTGGCCTACTGGATGGACCATGGCTGGGTGGTGACCACGGTGTCGGCGTTGATCCTGCTGTCGCTGATGTGGTGGACCCTGCGTCGCGCTACCGCCCCGGTGCGGTCACTGATGCGGGCCCTGGCGGGCACCACCAGCAGCTATCGCGACGGCGAATACAACTTCGGCGTGCACTGGCCCGGCAATGACGAGCTCGGCGACCTGGTGCAGGCACACCGCGAACTGGGCGATGTGCTGCGTGCACAGCGGCAGGGCCTGGTGCAACGCGAACTTCTGCTGGACACGATGGTGCAGAACACGCCGGTGGCGATGCTGCTGATCGCCTCGGGCGGTGATGGCATCGCCCGCGTGGTGTTCTCCAATCTGGCTGCGCGCAAGCTGCTGCATGGCGGCTGGAAGCTGGAAGGCCAGCGCCTGGAGGACGTGCTGGAACAGGTGCCGGTGGAGCTGCGCGATGCCATCGCCCGCGGTGGCGACAGCCTGTTCGCGGTGCATGCCGAGGGCGAGGACGGCGATGAGGACGACGAGCAGGTGTACCACCTCTCGCGCCGCGCCTTCCAGCTCAATGGTCGTCCGCACGACCTGCTGCTGGTACGCCTGCTGACCGCCGAGCTGCGCCGCCAGGAAGTACAGACCTGGAAGAAGGTGATCCGGGTGATCAGCCACGAGCTCAACAACTCGCTGGCACCGATTGCCTCGCTGGCCCACTCCGGCGGTGTACTGGTGCAGCGTGAGCGCTTTGACCGGCTGCCGGAGATCTTCACCACCATCGAGGATCGTGCACGCCACCTGGAAGGCTTCATCCGCGGCTATGCGCGCTTTGCCAAGCTGCCGCAACCGCAGTTGCAGACCGTGCACTGGGCCCCCTTCCTGTCCAGCCTGCGCCAGCAGATCCCATTCGGCATGGAACGTGAGCCGGACGAGGAACTGAGCAGCCGCATCGACATCGCCCAGTTCGGGCAGGCACTGCTGAACCTGTTGAAGAACGCGCACGAAGCCTGCGCCGAAGCAGAACCGCCCAACGACGACGTACAGGTGCAACTCACGCGGCTGCCGCAGTGGCTGCGCCTGGACGTACTGGATCGCGGCAAGGGCATGAACGAGCAGGTGCTGCAGAATGCGCTGATGCCGTTCTATTCGACCAAGCGCAATGGCACCGGGCTGGGCTTGGCCTTGACCCGCGAGATCGTGGAAGCGCATGGCGGCCGGGTATCACTGCAGAATCGCGGCGATGGCGGGTTGTGCGTGTCGATCCTGTTGCCGGTGGGTTGATCGGGCCAACGGGGTTCCCGGTAGTGTGTATATGCCGACCAAGGTCGGCACCTGCCAAAGCTGCGGCATCGGCATCCTGCGCTCCAGGGGAACGGGAGCATCAAGAGCAAACGCAACGAGATCAACGCGTAGTTTGAATCGACTGGGTGCAGCTGCGGCTCTGGATGTTGGTTCCGCCTTGAGCGAGCCAAGCATCGCCGGGGAATCTGGGGCGCAGAGGCGCCGATGTTTGAGCGCAGCGAGTTCGGCGCCGTCCCCTGATTCACCGAGAAGCGCAGGGCACCGATGCGCAGCATCGGCTCGCGACCGGCGGAGCGTTTCTTTTGGTTACTTTTCTTTGCGCACAAAGAAAAGTAACGCCCATGACCGGTGGCCGACCTTCAGCCATCCAGCGAAGAGATGGATCGCCGCATCGCCACCCGCAGGTGCATCGGGAACCCGAGCGCAGCCTCTTCGGCCATCACCGCGCGCAGGCCATCGTTCCACTGCGCCTCGGGCACTACGTCGAATCCTTCGCTGGCATAGAAGGCCGCATTCCACGGCACATCGGACAGCGTGGTCAGCACCGCGGCCGCGTAGCCTCCCACCCTCGCCTGCGCCAAGGCATGGCGCAGCAAAGCGCGGCCGTGGCCACGCCGCGCGTGTGCGGGATCCACGTCCATCTGCAGCACATGGAATTCACCGCAGAGTTCGCCGGCCAGCAGGTAACCCGCGATACCACCGTCAGCCGCATCCACCACCCACAACTGGCCACGTTGAAGGCCATCCTGCAGCGTCGGCAGGTCCAGACCATGCCCGGCAAACACCGGGTAGGCCTGGTGACCCTTCAGCAGTTCACCGGCACGTTGTTCAATTGCCGGCAGCATGCCGAGTTCGTCGGCATGCGGGATGCGTGGCTCAGGACTTCTTGAGCGGGCGCTTCCAGCCATCGATGGTTTCCTGTCGTGCACGTGCCAGTGTCAGCTTGCCATCCGGGGCGTCGCGGGTGATGACCGAACCGGCGGCAATCGTCGCACTGTCGCCAATGGTCACCGGCGCTACCAGCGAACTATTGGAACCAATGAAGGCGTTGTCGCCGATGGTGGTGGTCGACTTGTTCACGCCGTCGTAGTTGCAGGTGATGGTGCCGGCACCGATGTTTACCTTGCTGCCGATCACCGCATCGCCCAGGTAGGTCAGATGGTTGGCCTTGCTGCCAACACCGAGGGTGACCTTCTTGGTCTCGACGAAGTTGCCCACGTGCACGCCGTCGGCGAGCACGGTCCCCGGACGCAGCCGCGCGAACGGTCCTACCAGCGCAGCACCTTCGGTTACCACGCCTTCAAGATCACAATGCGCGCGCACTTCGGTGCCCGGGCCAAGATTGACGTCCTTCAGCCGGTTGAACGGGCCCACGGTGACGCCGTCGCCGAGCACGATGTGGCCTTCCAGAACGACGTCGACATCGATCAGCACATCGCTGCCCACGGTGACAGTGCCACGGATATCCAGTCGTGCCGGGTCACGCACGCGCGCGCCCTGCGCGCACAGGGCCCGTACCGCGCGGCGCTGCCAGGCACGCTCCAGCTGCGCAAGCTGCCAGGGATCGTTTGCCCCTTCGGCTTCCTGCGCGTCGGCCACCAGTGCCATTTCGGCCGGGGTGTACTCGTGCGCGGCAAAGGCGAACACGTCGGTCAGGTAGTACTCGCCCTGCGCGTTGCTGTTGGACAACTGCGACAGCCAGCGCCGCAGCGCGGTCGACTCGGCGGCAATGATGCCGGTATTGATCGTGCGCACACGCAGCTGGTCGTCGGTAGCGTCCTTCTGCTCGACAATGGAGCCCACCTTGCCTTCGGCATCGCGCAGCACGCGGCCGTAGCCGGTCGGGTCATCGACATCGGCGACCAGCACCGCCAGGCGACCCGGCTGCGCCAGCAGGTCGCGCAGGGTCTGCGCGCGGATCAGTGGCACGTCGCCGTACAGCACCAGCACCTGCGCGGCGTCAGGCACCTGCGGCATCGCCTGGGCCACCGCATGGCCGGTGCCCAGCTGCCGTGCCTGTTCAGCCCATTGCAGGTCGGGCTGGTCGGCGAAGTACTGGCGCACCGCTTCACCACCATGGCCGTAGACCACGTGGATCGCCGAGGGCTGCAGTTCGCGGGCCGCATCGATCACATGCGCCAGCATCGGCTGGCCGGCGATCGGCTGCAGCACCTTCGGCAGCACCGACTTCATTCGCTTGCCCGCGCCAGCGGCGAGGATGATGACGTGCAGGGGTTGGGTCATGGAAACGGCAGTCCGTGGTTCGTTGCCGATGATTCTAGAGCGTGGGCCGTTAACATGTGCATCCCACCTCCTTCACCGCACCGATGGGCCTCGTCCGCCAGGGAAGCACCTATCTCATCATCGGGCTCGTGCAGCTGCTGCTCGACTGGCTGGTGTTCGTCACCGCGACCGCGCTGGGCCTGCCGGTGGTGCCTGCCAACATTGCCGGTCGCCTGGCCGGGATGCTGCTGGGCTTCTGGCTCAACGGCCGTTACACCTTTGCCAACGCAGGTGATGCGCGCCTTGGCTGGCGTCGATTTTCACGCTTTCTGGGAATCTGGGCCGCACTTACCGCCGCCAGCACGGTGCTGGTCGCTTTGACCAGCCGCCACCTTGGATTGGATTGGGCCTGGCTGGCCAAGCCGCTGATCGAAGGTGGGATCGCCATGATCTCCTTCCTGCTGCTGCGCCATGTGGTCTTCCGCTGAGACCTTCAGCCTGCTCCACCCGCGGCGAATCGCTTCGGCAGCCCATCCCGCCACAGCTGCAGCGGGCTGTACCCAAGTTCCACACGATGCCGCCCCGCGGGCACACAGACCGCGTGGAAGAGCCCGTTGGCACGCATCAGCGGCAACGACGCTCCGCCATCCAGCCGGGCCTGCCAGCCCTGGGCGGTCACCTCATTGATCACCAGCCACGCCGGATGCTCGGCGTCCACGTCAAGGGCGATCCTTCCGGGCTGATAGGCCTGCGAGAGCACCTTCAGCCGGCCCGCCTCACGTTCAGGGCAGTCCGTCTGCTGCCCGGTGGGCAGCCAAACCACCTGACTGAAGTCCGTCTGGTTGAACTCAGCGGCCGGTGGCAGGCGTTCACTGTGCCGCTGCACCCGTTGCGGGTTGAGCGTGCGCGGCAGCACACTTCCGCGTAGCGCCAGCTGCACGTCGCTGCCTTGGTCATCGGACCCTGCAAACGGCTCCGGTGACAGCAGCCAGCGGACACCCAGCAGGTCGTACACGGGGGCGTCCATGTCGGGAGCCCAAGGGGTCGTCGCCTTCTGCTGGAAAGCAGCCACGGGCTCCGTCGGCATGCCGACCATGTCCTGGTAATCACTGGACAGCAGCGGGTTGTAGCCATTGGCCAGTGGAATCGCATGCACAGCCGCGCCATTGGTCAGCACGCCGATGCCGAAGACGATGGCGCGCTCGGGCAGGCCAGTGCGCCGTTCGGCGGCGAGCAGCGTATAGGCGCGCTGCGTGGCGCCATTGCGCTCGGCCGTCATTACCGGCGGACGGGCGCCCGATGTATTGAAGCGTGTTCCCACGTTGAACAGCAGCATGTCGAACACGACCAGTGCGATCAGCCAGCGCACCGGAGCCGGATGCCGGCGCAGCAGCTGCACCGCGGCAGTGCCGATGCCGGCACTGACTGCCAGCCACGCAAAGGCTTCCAGATGCCCGTGGCTCGCGGCCAGCCAGGAGGCAACGCACACCAGGACAACGACTACCACCAACGACACCCGGTGCGGGCGCAGTGCGCGCTTTTCCAACGCAACCTGCAACGCCTGTGCACCCAGCCAGGCCGCTGCCGGTACCGCAAGGAACAGCGCGTCAGAGGGCCGTCGGAACAGATCAAGACCCGGCAATCCGCTGAAGAGCCATGCGAACAGCGGAGTGACGTCACCCAGCGCGACCAGTGTCGTCAACAGCAGTACACCGAGCGCCAGACAGGTGGCCCGTCGCTGCCTGTGCACAACGCTGCCGCCCCAGGCCAGCCAGAGCGCCAGTGGCACCGCGCCGAAATAGAGGTAGTCCGTGGTGATATCGCCGAAGGACCAGCTGACCCCACGTACCTGCGAGAACACATTTCCCGATAGCAGTGTTACCAGCCCCTGCGAGTGCATCGCACCGGCCAGCGCCATCTCCAGGGTCATGCCATCACGATTGGTGTCACCCAGCCAGGCCAACGTGGAAAGCCACTGGGGGGCGCTCACGGCGGCGGCGATCAGGGCGACCGCGGACAGCTGCAATGCGAGGCGGAAGCGCTTGCCTGTTGCCGACAGCACTGCGCCTGCGGCGTACACGGCACACGCCAGGATGATGAAGTAGGTCACCTGGGTCAGCTGCAGCGCGCACAGGCCGCCTGCAAGTCCCGCCAGCAGCACGTCACGCGCGCGGCCCCGGTTCCGAACAGTCGACAGGCCCAACCAGATCCAGGGAAGCAGGCTGTAGCTGACGATCATCGGCGTGTGCTGCAGGCGGGAGGCTGCCACCGCACCGAACATCAGCACCATCGCAAAGAACCACTGTGCGGGTGCAGAAAGTCCGAATGAACGCGCCAGGCGCAGCGCGCCGAAGCCACCCGCCAGCACATGCAGCAGCACCACCACGGTGAACAGATGCAACGACGCCGGCGCCAGCAGCATCGGCAGGACCATGGTCGGTTGCAGCGTCATCATCTGCGGATCGGCGATCTGCGGATAGCCACCGAACAGGTAGGGATTCCACCAAGGGGCCTGCAGGTTCCGAAGCTGCTCGGCACTGAAACTGACCGCCGGGAAGAACTGCTGCACGGCGTCGTACGGAATGACCTTGGTACCGATCAGCCACGGCATGCACAGCAGCAGCCAGCTTGCCACCCACAGCGTTTCAGGCCGAGCCCATCGGGAACGGGCTGCATCCGTGGCGCCGATGCTCGGGGCCGATGCGTACTGCATTCCGTGCATGCCTCCCTTCTCCTCAACGAAAATCGCCGGCACTGAGCCGGCGATCTTCCATCACTACCGGCATGGCTGCCGATGGTTCCCTAGCACGTGTCAGTGCTTGAGGTTCTTGCGCAGGCGCTCCAGCGCCTGCAGCTGGACGACGGCTTCGGCCAGCTTCTGCTGGGCTTCAGCCACTTCCATCGCCTCGCCGCGGTTGGCCAGGATGCGCTCGGCTTCTTCCTTGGCCTTGCGGACCGAGGCTTCGTCGATGTCCTGCGCGCGGATCGCGGTGTCGGCCAGCACGGTCACCACCTGCGGCTGCACTTCCAGGATGCCGCCGGAAATGGCGAAATCCAGCTGCTCGCCGTTCGGCGTGGTCACCACCACCTTGCCCGGCTTCAGGCGGGTGATCAGCGGCGCGTGCTTGGGCGCGATGCCCAGTTCGCCCAGCTCACCGGTGGCCACGACCAGGGTCGCTTCGCCACGGAAGATTTCCTGCTCGGCGCTGACGATGTCGCAACGGATCGTGCTCATGCAAATCTCTTCGCTGTTCGCGGCGGCGCAATGCCACCGTGGGAGTCCACCGGCGCGGGCGGTTGCCCGGCGCCGGCGTCAGGTCGGGCAGGATCGCTCCCGCCCGCCCCGGATCAGGCCTTCTCGGCCATCTTCTTGGCCTTCTCGACCGCTTCTTCGATGCCGCCGACCATGTAGAACGCCTGCTCCGGCAGGTGGTCGTACTCGCCATCGACGATGGCCTTGAAGCCACGGATGGTGTCCTTCAGCGGCACGTACTTGCCCGGCGAACCGGTGAACACTTCGGCCACGTGGAACGGCTGGCTGAAGAAGCGCTCGATCTTACGGGCGCGCGACACGGCCTGCTTGTCCTCTTCGGACAGTTCGTCCATGCCCAGGATCGCGATGATGTCCTTCAGTTCCTTGTACTTCTGCAGGGTCTGCTGGACGCGCTGGGCGGTGTCGTAGTGCTCGTGGCCGATGACCAGCGGGTCCATCTGGCGGCTGGTGGAGTCCAGCGGATCGACGGCCGGGTAGATACCCAGCGAGGCGATCGAACGCGACAGGGTCACGGTCGAGTCCAGGTGGGCGAAGGTGGTTGCCGGCGACGGGTCGGTCAGGTCGTCCGCGGGAACGTAGACGGCCTGGATCGAGGTGATCGAACCGTTCTTGGTCGAGGTGATGCGCTCCTGCAGGACGCCCATTTCCTCGGCCAGGGTCGGCTGGTAACCCACGGCGGACGGCATGCGGCCCAGCAGTGCCGACACTTCGGTACCGGCCAGGGTGTAGCGGTAGATGTTGTCGACGAACAGCAGGACGTCCTTGCCCTTGCCGTTTTCGTCCTTCTCGTCGCGGAAGTACTCGGCCATGGTCAGGCCGGTCAGGGCGACGCGCAGACGGTTGCCCGGCGGCTCGTTCATCTGGCCGTACACCATCGCCACCTTGTCGAGGACGTTGGAGTCCTTCATTTCGTGGTAGAAGTCGTTGCCCTCACGGGTACGCTCACCCACGCCGGCGAACACGGACAGACCGCTGTGCGCCTTGGCGATGTTGTTGATCAGCTCCATCATGTTGACGGTCTTGCCGACGCCGGCGCCGCCGAACAGGCCGACCTTGCCGCCCTTGGCGAACGGGCACATCAGGTCGATGACCTTGATGCCGGTTTCCAGCAGTTCGGTGGCCGGGGACTGGTCTTCGTACGACGGGGCCGCACGGTGGATTTCCCAGCTGTCGCTGGCGGCCACCGGGCCGGCTTCGTCGATCGGACGGCCGAGCACGTCCATGATGCGGCCCAGGGTGCCAGCGCCGACCGGCACCGAGATGCCACGGCCGGTGTTGACGGCAACCAGGTTGCGCTTCAGGCCGTCGGTGGAACCGAGGGCGATGGTACGCACCACGCCGTCGCCCAGCTGCTGCTGGACTTCGAGGGTGATCTCGGTGTTTTCCACCTTCAGTGCGTCGTACACCTTCGGCACCGATTCACGCGGGAATTCGACGTCGACGACCGCGCCGATGATCTGAACGATCTTGCCCTGACTCATTGCTGCATCCTCTAATGTGTGCTTTGAACGAACGCGGTCAGACTGCTGCCGCGCCGCCGACGATTTCGGAGATTTCCTGGGTGATCGCTGCCTGGCGCGCCTTGTTGTAGACGAGCTGCAGGGTGCCGATCAGCTTGTTGGCGTTGTCGCTCGCCGCCTTCATCGCAACCATGCGTGCCGCATGCTCGGAGGCGACGTTTTCCAGCAGTGCCTGGTACACCAGCGACTCGATGTAACGCGTCATCACGTGCTCGAGCACGGTCGCGGCATCGGGTTCGTACAGGTAGTCCCAGTCGTGGTGAGCGACCTGCTTCTCAGCCGGCGGCAGCGGCAGCAGCTGATCGAAGCTGGCCTTCTGCACCATGGTGTTCACGAAGCGGTTGTAGACCAGGTACACGCGGTCGATCTTGCCTTCGGTGAAGGCGTCGAGCATGACCTTGATCACACCGATCAGCGATTCCAGCTTCGGCACGTCGCCGATGTGGGTCACGCTGCCGACCATGTTGACCTTCACGCGGCGGAAGAAGGTCGAAGCCTTCTGGCCGATGGTCACCAGGTCCACTTCCGCACCCTTGTCCTGCCATGCCTTGGCTTCGCCCAGCATCTTGCGGAACAGGTTGTTGTTCAGGCCGCCGGCCAGGCCGCGATCGGAGGAGATCACGATGAAGCCGACCCGCTTGACCTGCTCACGCTCGACCAGGAACGGATGCTGGTAGTCGGTGCTGGCCTGGGCCAGGTGACCGATCACCTGCTTCATCGCCTGCGCGTACGGACGCGAGGTCTTCATCCGATCCTGCGCCTTGCGGATCTTGGAGGCCGAGACCATTTCCAGGGCGCGCGTCACCTTGCGGGTGTTCTGCACGCTCTTGATCTTGGTTTTGATTTCGCGTCCGCTTGCCATCTCTTGTTTCCCGTGGCGCGGGGCTGCTGCCCCGCGTTGTTCAACCGTTTGTCATCTGGTCCAGCGGAGCCAGAGGCTCCGCTCTACAGGACCGCGATTACCAGCTGCCGGTGGTCTTGAACTCGGCGATGCCCTTCTTGAAGGCACCTTCGATGTCGTTGTCCCAACCGCCGGTGGCGTTGACCTTGCTGACCAGTTCGCCCTGGGTGTTGGCGAAGTGGGCGTGCAGGCCTTCTTCGAACGCCAGCAGCTTGTTGACCGGCACGTCGTCGAGGTAACCCTCGTTGACGGCGTAGATCGACAGCGCCTGGTTGGCGATCGACATCGGCGCGTACTGCTTCTGCTTCATCAGCTCGGTGACGCGCTGGCCACGCTCCAGCTGCTTGCGGGTGGCTTCGTCCAGGTCCGAGGCGAACTGCGCGAACGCAGCCAGCTCGCGGTACTGGGCCAGCGAGATACGGATGCCGCCCGACAGCTTCTTGATGATCTTGGTCTGGGCCGAGCCACCGACGCGCGACACCGAGATACCGGCGTTCACGGCCGGGCGGATGCCGGCGTTGAACAGGTCGGTTTCCAGGAAGATCTGGCCGTCGGTGATCGAGATCACGTTGGTCGGAACGAAGGCGGACACGTCGCCGGCCTGGGTTTCGATGATCGGCAGCGCGGTCAGCGAACCGGTCTTGCCGGTGACCTTGCCTTCGGTGAACTTCTCGACGTATTCCTCGGACACGCGGGCAGCGCGCTCGAGCAGACGGGAGTGCAGGTAGAACACGTCACCCGGGTAGGCTTCACGGCCCGGCGGGCGCTTCAGCAGCAGCGAGATCTGGCGGTAGGCGACGGCCTGCTTGGACAGATCGTCGTACACGATCAGCGCGTCTTCGCCGCGGTCCATGAAGTACTCACCCATGGTGCAGCCCGAGTAGGCGCTGATGTACTGCATGGCAGCCGATTCGGAAGCGGTCGCGGCCACCACGATGGTGTGGGCCAGCGCGCCGTTCTCTTCCAGCTTGCGCACGATGTTGGCGATGGTCGAAGCCTTCTGGCCGATCGCAACGTACACGCACTTGATGCCGGTGCCCTTCTGGTTGATCACGGCATCGATCGCCATCGCGGTCTTGCCGGTCTGGCGGTCACCGATGATCAGCTCGCGCTGGCCACGGCCGATCGGGATCATCGAGTCGACCGACTTGTAGCCGGTCTGCACCGGCTGGTCGACCGACTTGCGCCAGATCACGCCCGGCGCAACACGCTCCACCGGAGCGGTCAGGTCGGTGCCCAGCGGGCCCTTGCCGTCGATCGGCTCGCCCAGCGCGTTCACCACGCGGCCCAGCAGTTCCGGACCGACCGGCACTTCCAGGATGCGGCCGGTGGTCTTGGCGACGTCGCCTTCGCGCAGGTGCTCGTAGTCACCCAGCACCACGGCGCCGACCGAGTCGCGCTCCAGGTTCAGGGCGAGGGCGAAGGTGTTGTTCGGCAGTTCGATCATTTCGCCCTGCATCACGTCGGCCAGACCGAAGATGCGCACGATGCCGTCGGACACGCTGGTCACGGTGCCTTCGTTGCGCGATTCCGCGGCCAGCTTGACCTTCTCGATGCGGTTCTTGATCAGTTCGCTGATTTCGGAGGGGTTGAGCGTGGTTGCCATCGTCAAGTCCTAGTGCCGGCAGCGGGGCCGGACGTTAAATGAATTCAGTTAGCGAGCGCGGTCTGCAGACGGGCCAGCTTGCCCTTCAGCGAACCATCGATGACCACGTCGCCGGCGTCGATCACGGCGCCGCCGATCAGCGAGGCATCGACCGCGGTGGTCACGTCGACCTCGCGGTTGAAGCGCTTGCGCAGCGCGACCTTGATCGCGTCCAGCTCACCGGCCGACAGTTCGGCGGCCGAGGTGACGGTGGCCTTGACCACGTGCTCGGCTTCGGCGCGCAGGGCGTCGAACATGCCGGAAATCTCCGGCAGCAGCGGCAGACGATGCGATTCGGCCAGGATGGCCAGGAAGCGCGAGTAGGTCTCGCCGTGGGACACCGGCGCCAGCAGGGCGACGGCGTCGTCACGACCCAGCTCCGGGTTGGCGAGCAGGGCCGCCACGCGCGGGTCGGCGGCGACGTGGGCGGAGAACGCCAGGGCATCCGACCACGGCGCGAACGCGCCTTCGTCGCGCGCGGTCGCGAACGCGGCGCGGGCGTACGGGCGGGCAAGCGTGAGGGCCTGGCTCATCCTTAGATCTCCGAGGCCAGCTCGTCGAGCAGCGCCTTGTGGGCGTTGGCGTCGATTTCGCGCTTGAGCAGCTTTTCGGCACCGGTCACGGCCAGCGCGGACACCTGCTTGCGCAGATCTTCACGGGCACGGTTGGCGGCGGCGTCGATTTCAGCCTGGGCCAGTTCCTTCTGACGGGTGGCTTCGGTGATCGCTTCGTTACGGGCAGCATCAACGATCTGGTTGGCACGTGCGTGGGCCTGATCGATGATCTCGTTGGCCTTGGTACGTGCTTCCTTCAGCGCTTCGTTGACCTTCTCCTGCGCCTGGGCCAGATCTTTCTGGCTGCGGTCGGCAGCAGCGAGGCCTTCAGCAATCTTCTGCTGGCGCTCTTCGATCGCGTTCATCAGCGGCGGCCAGATCTTGGTCGCGATGATCCAGATCAGACCAGCGAAGGCCAGCGCCTGCGCAAGAAGGGTGAAATTGATATTCATGGTTAGCTCGATCGCTGGTTTCGGGGTGGACGCGCCGCCGTAGCGGCGCATCCGGCCTTCATCCGAAACCGGGTGCATCAGCACCCGGTCGTCTCAAACCGCTGTATCAGCCGGCCAGAGCCTTGGTGACGGCGCCAGCGAAGGCAGCCGACAGCGGGTTGGCGAAGGCCAGCAGCAGGCCGACGGCGACCGAGATGATGAACGCGGCGTCGATCAGGCCGGCGGTGATGAACATGCGGACCTGCAGGACCGGGATCAGTTCCGGCTGGCGGGCGGCCGACTCCAGGAACTTACCAGCCATGATGGCCAGACCCAGACCGGCGCCCAGCGCGGCCAGGCCGATCATGATGCCGACGGCAAGGGCGGTGGAGCTCTGAATCTGCGCGAAGTTGGTCAGGACGGCGAAGTACATGGTTATCTCCAGGAACTTAAGTTGCTAAGGGTGATGAAACGGATGAAGGTTGAAACGCGTTGAAGCTTGAAACTCAGTGAGCGTCTTCCGACAGGCTCAGGTACACGATCGACAGCATCATGAAGATGAAGGCCTGCAGCGGGATCACCAGCAGGTGGAACAGCATCCAGCCGAGGCCGAACACACCACCGGCAATGGCACCGAAGAAACCGGCACCACCCAGCACCCAGATCAGCAGGAACACGATTTCGCCGCCGAACATGTTGCCGAACAGTCGCATCGCCAGCGAGATCGGCTTGCTCAGCCACTCGACGATGTTGAGGATCAGGTTGAACGGCATCATCCACTTGCCGAACGGCGCCGTCAGGAATTCCTTGATGAAGCCGCCCAGGCCCTTGGACTTGAGCGCGAAGAACAGCATCAGGAAGAACACGCTGATGGCCATGCCCAGGGTGGCATTGACGTCAGCGGTCGGCACCGGCTTCCAGTAGTGCACGCCCACCCATTCCAGCGGCTTGGCGATGAAATCGGCCGGGATCATCTTCAGCAGATTCATCAGCAGAATCCAGAAGAAGATGGTGATGGCGATCGGCGTGACCAGCTTGCTCTTGCCGTGGTAGGTGTCCTTGGCCTGGCGGTCGACGAACTCCAGGCAGATCTCGACGAAGGCCTGCCACTTGCCCGGCACGCCGGCGGTGGCCTTGCGGGTGCCCAGCCAGAACGCGACAACGATCACCAGGCCCATCAGGACCGCGGTGAGGAAGGTATCGACGTGGATATGCCAGAACATACCCTCACCCTTGCCGACCGGCGCGGTCAGGTTGTGCAGGTGATGCTGGATGTAGCTGGTAGGGGTTAGAGCCTCGCCCGCCATGTGTCCGGAACCTTCAGTTAATTGAATTCTGTCAACGCCTGGCCATCGCCAGGACCTGGAACATCAAGCCGACGGCGATACCGGCCAACAGCGCCAATGCAGGCAGCTTGAAGACCAGGAACCCCACCAGCAGGACGCCGAAAACCACCACCCACTTGGCCACGATCGCAATGATCAGGCGAGCCATCGCCGATCCTGCGGCCAGTGCCCCACCGCCCAGTGCCATCCGTGCCGCCACCCAGCCACCGGCCGAAATGGCCACACCGGACGCCAGCGCGCCGAGGGCATATTTCGGACCTACCAGCAGGAAGGCCAGGGCCAGGACAGCCACTGCGGCCAGCGGGTAGACCGCGGCGCGCAGCATCAGTCGCCGACCCGCATCAACGGAGTTCAGCACAGGACGTCCCGCGTGGTTGCAAGTGGAGGGCTGAGGCGACTACAGCAGGGGGGCCTCATCGAGCCGCCAAATTATAGCAATGGGACAATTTGCGAGACAACCGCTCCCTGTTCATCCCGGGAGGCCGCAAGTTGCGGTAACGGTTACATTTTTGCGTGCCACCCAGGGGACAATGACGTCCGTATGATGTTGCAGCGCAGTATTGAACTTTGGTCGCAGGCCGCGGAACTTTCACCGAATGCGCCGGTCCGATCTTTCGACCTGCCTGCAGCAACCTCGTCGACGCTCCGCCCCGCAGGTCCCACGATGGCCCCGAAGCCCGGCTCCGGGGCCATCTTTTTGCATCGTCGCGACAGCGCTGAACCGTGCACACTTCGTGGACCATACGTTCACGGATGGTGGACGGGCCTGTCCGGCACAGTGGTCTTCATTCTAATGAACCACTGCAAGGACTCTTCGATGCGCCCCGTACCCACCCTGCTCGCCCTCTCCCTGCTCGCCGTCGGCGCTTCGTTCGCCACTGCCGCCCACGCCGCTGAAGGCGACGACCGCTTCGCCCTGCGCCTGGGTGCGATGAACATCGACTCGGACAACACCCTTCGCGGCAAGACCAACGTCGCCGGCCAGGACATCGGCTTCTCCGAGGACTTCAAGCTGGGTGGCAAGGAGTGGGAACCGCGCATCGACGGCATGTTCCGCATCAGCAACCGCCAGCGCCTGCTGTTCAACTACTTCAAGTACGACAAGGACCGCCGCGAGACCCTTGGCCAGGACATCTCCTTCGGTGACGTCAACGTGCCGTCCGGCAGCTTCGTCAAGGGCGAACTGAAATACCAGGTCGCCAGCCTGGTCTATGACTACTCGGTGGTGGACACCGATACCTTCGACCTCGGCCTGCAGCTGGGTGCCGAGTACGCCAAGGTCAGCACCAAGGCCTACGCCGATCTGGGCACCGTCTACGAAGGCCAGTTCCTCAATGAGAAGACGGACGGCGTGGCGCCGGTGGTCGGTGCGCGCCTGAGCTTCACCCCGTCGGAAAAGTGGATGATCACGCTGCAGGGCCAGTATCTCAACACGCGCTGGGGCAGCTTCGATGACTACAAGGGCGACCTGAGCCGCGCCAACGCCATCGTCGATTACCGCTTCACGAAGAACTTCGGTGTGTTCGCTGGCTACGACTGGTTCAAGCTCGACGCGGACAAGAAGGGCAGCGACGGCACCATCGGCCTGAAGCAGGAATTCAAGGGCCCGGTGGCCGGCGTCAGCTTCGTGTTCTGATCCCCCGCCCCTTCCACGGCACACTCTCTCCTGGCGCGGCCTCCGGAACATCGGGGCCGCGCTTTTTCTTTGCATCGTCGAGCAGAGAAGCAGGTTGGTCGAGCGCTGGGGGAAGAGGGGCTTGCGTGCGAATGTCCCCCGGCACCGGCCTGCGGCCGTCACCTCCTCCTTTACTTCGCACGCAAGCCCCTCTTCCCCCGCGTGTCAGGCATCCAGGCGGGCCAAGCTGTGGCTCTCGACTATCCGCAAGCCGAGCCGCTGCGCGGGTGGCAGGCGTTTGGACAAAGTAAAGGAGGAGGCGACCGCCGCAGGCGGACGACGGGGGACATTTGTCCAAACGCCTGCCACCCGCGCAGCGGCCCCACCGCTCGCAAAAATCCGGAGCGGAGAAACAAAAAACCCCAGCAAATGCCGGGGCTTCTCGTTCGCGAAGGCGCGGGCGCCTTACTTCTTCTTCGGCATGTACAGATCGGTGATCGTGCCGTCGTAGATTTCCGAGGCCATCGCCACCGACTCGCTCAGCGTCGGGTGGGCATGGATGGTGTGGCCGATGTCTTCCGCCTCCGCACCCATCTCGATGGCCAGGCCGATCTCGGCCAGCAGGTCGCCGGCATGCACACCAACGATGGCACCACCGATGATGCGATGGGTCTCTTCGTCGAAGATCAGCTTGGTGAAGCCCTCGGTGCGGCCGATGCCGATCGCGCGGCCACTGGCGGCCCACGGGAACTTGGCCACGCCGACCTTCAGGCCCTTGGCCTTGGCTTCGGTTTCGGTCACGCCGACCCAGGCGATTTCCGGGTTGGTGTAAGCCACCGACGGAATCACGCGGGCCACCCACTCCTTCTTGTGGCCGGCAGCCACTTCGGCAGCCAGCTTGCCCTCGTGCGTGGCCTTATGGGCCAGCATCGGGTTGCCGACGATGTCGCCGATGGCAAAGATGTGCGGCACGTTGGTGCGCATCTGGCGGTCGACCGGAATGAAGCCGCGGTCGGTGACCTGCACGCCGGCCTTCTCGGCATCGATCTTCTTGCCGTTCGGCGAGCGACCCACGGCCACCAGCACGCGATCGAAGGTGCCCTGCGCCAGGGCAGGCGCCTGGCCTTCCTCGGCCGCTTCGAAGGTGACGGTGATGCCCTTGGCATCGGCGGTGACGCCGGAGGCCTTGGTCTTCAGGTGGACTTCGATGCCCTGCTTCTTCAGGCGGTCGGCCAGCGGCTTGACCAGGTCCTTGTCGGCGCCCGGCATCAGCTGGTCCATGAACTCGACCACGGTCACCTTGCTGCCCAGCGCGCTGTACACGGTGGCCATTTCCAGGCCGATGATGCCGCCGCCGACGACCAGCAGCGAGCCCGGCACTTCGGCCAGCTCCAGCGCGTCGGTGGAGTCCATCACGCGCTTGTCGTCCCACGGGAAGTTCGGCAGCTTCACTGCCTGCGAACCGGCGGCGATGATGCACTTCTGGAAGCGCAGCAGCTGGGTGCTGCCGTCAGCCGCGGTGATTTCCAGTTCGTTGGCCGAGACAAACTTGCCGACGCCCTGCACGCTGCGGACCTTGCGCTGCTTGGCCATGCCGGCCAGGCCCTTGGTCAGCTGGTTGACGACCTTTTCCTTGTACTCGCGCAGCTTGTCCAGGGTGATGGTCGGCTTGCCGAACTCGACGCCGAAATCACCGGCGTGGGCCACTTCGTCGATGACCGCTGCAGCGTGCAGCAGCGCCTTGGACGGAATGCAGCCCACGTTGAGGCAGACGCCACCGAGGCTGGCGTAACGCTCGACCAGCACCGTATCCAGGCCGACGTCGGCGGCGCGGAAGGCGGCGGTATAGCCTCCCGGGCCCGAGCCCAGCACGACCATTTCGCATTCGATGTCGGCCGGCTTGCCGCTGGACAGCGCCGGCTTCGGCGCCGCCGGCTCAGCCGGGGCGCGGTGCGACGGGGTCACCGGCGGCTTGCTGGCCGGGGCGGCCGCAGCTGCGGCCGGCTCGGCGGCCTTGGCCGGGGCTTCGGCGGCGCCTTCGGCGTCCAGCACCACGACCACAGCGCCTTCGGACAGGGTGTCGCCGAGCTTGACCTTGATTTCCTTGACCACACCGGCGGCCGAGGACGGCACTTCCAGGGTGGCCTTGTCCGACTCCAGGGTCACCAGACCCTGATCCTTCTTCACCGTGTCGCCGACGGCGACCAACACTTCGATCACCGGCACATCGCTGTAATCGCCGATGTCGGGAACCTTGACTTCAATCGTGGCCATGGTGGGTTTTCCTCGTGCCCGCGCGACGGTGCCGGCGGGCTGTCACTGCATCTGTTCACACGGCCGCGCCAGGGGCGGCGGCCGCACGGTGGGGGCGAAGCGGTGCCTTACAGCAGCACGCGGCGCATGTCGGCCAGTACCTGCGACAGGTACGTGGTGAAGCGTGCGGCCAGTGCGCCGTCGATGACGCGGTGGTCGTAGCTCAGCGACAGCGGCAGCATCAGCTTCGGTGCGAACTCCTTGCCGTTCCAGACCGGCTGGATGGACGACTTGGAGACGCCGAGGATGGCCACTTCCGGTGCATTGACGATCGGGGTGAACGCGGTGCCGCCGATGCCGCCCAGCGAGCTGATCGAGAAGCAGCCGCCACTCATGTCGGCCGGGCCGAGCTTGCCGTCGCGCGCCTTCTTGGCCAGTTCGCCGGTTTCCTGCGCGATCTGCACCACGCCCTTCTTGTCCACGTCGCGGATGACCGGCACGACCAGGCCGTTCGGCGTGTCGGCGGCAAAGCCGATGTGGAAGTACTTCTTCAGGGTCAGGTTTTCACCGCTGGCATCGAGCGAGGCGTTGAATTCCGGGAACTTCTTCAGCGCCGCGGCGCTGGCCTTGATCAGGAAGGCGAGCATGGTCAGCTTGATGCCGGCCTTCTCGTTTTCCTTGTTCAGCGCCACGCGCAGGCCTTCCAGATCGGTAATGTCGGCCTGTTCGAACTGGGTGACGTGCGGGATCATGGCCCAGTTGCGGGCCAGGTTCGCACCCGAGATCTTCTTGATGCGCGACAGCGGCTGGACTTCGGTCTCGCCGAACTTGCTGAAGTCGACCTTCGGCCACGGCAGCAGGTTCAGGCCACCACCGGCAGCGACAGCAGCACCGCCGGCAGCCGGCACGCCACCGCTGAGTGCGGCCTTGACGAACTTCTGCACGTCACCCTTGGTGATGCGGCCCCCCTTCTCGGTGCCGTTGATCTGCAGCAGGTCCACGCCCAGTTCGCGGGCGAACACACGCACCGCCGGGGTGGCATACGGCACCTTGGCCGGCAGCACGCCATCGGCGTTGAACTGCACCGGCGGGCTGGACGGGGTACCGGCCGAGGCGACCTCGCGGGCCGCCAGCTTGTCCGGCTGCGCCGGCACAGCGACCGGCTCGACCTTGGTGGCGGTCTCGGCGGCAGCCGGAGCGGCAGCAGCGGCTGCCTTGGTCGGCGCCGGCGCGGCAGCGCCCTCGGCCTCGATGATGGCGACCACATTGCCCTGCGACAGAGTGTCGCCGACCTTGACCTTCAGCTCCTTGACCACGCCAGCCACCGACGACGGCACTTCCATGGTGGCCTTGTCGCTTTCCAGCGTGACCAGGCCCTGGTCCTTCTTGACCGTGTCGCCGACGGCGACCAGCACTTCGATGACCGGAATGCCGGAATAGTCGCCGATATCCGGCACCAGCGCTTCAACCGCACCACCGCTGGCAGCCGGAGCGGCCGGCGCAGCTGCGGCCGGGGCCGGCGCGCTCTGGGTGGCGGCAGCCGGGGCAGCGGCCTTGGCCGGTGCCGGGGCGGCAGCGGCCGGCTTGGCCGCCTCGCCTTCAGCCACTTCGATCAGCGCCACGACCTTGCCCTCGGACAGGGTGTCACCGACCTTGACCTTGATCTCCTTGACCACGCCGGCGACGGCCGACGGCACTTCCATGGTCGCCTTGTCGCTTTCCAGCGTCACCAGGCCCTGGTCCTTCTTGACCGTGTCGCCGACGGCGACAAGCACCTCGATTACCGGGATATCGCTGTAGTCACCGATATCGGGGACAAGTGCTTCCTTGATTTCGGCCATGGGGATAACTCCGGCAATCTGGTGTAGGGAAACGTCTATTGTGCGGCCAGCGGGGGCCAGCGCCAACCGTTACAGGTGTTTTCAGTACTCACGCAGCCGGGACACGCTGTTGCTCATGGGTTGCGGCCGCGACCAGTCGGTAGCGTATTGTCCGGACGATGTCCGCTTCATGTCGCCAGTGCGTCGGCTACCGGCTGCCAGGCCTGGCGCAGCCGCGGCAGTGACCAGGCCGCGTTGGCCGGGCTGGTGGACGGCAGCGCCAGCAGCCTTGGCGGCGCCTCCAGGCCGGGCAGCACCCAACGCTGGAATGCCTTCAGCGATGCCGCACCGTTGCAGCCGATCAGCTCCAGCTCAGGAAGCGAAGCGATCAATGCCGGCAGCGCATTGGGTACTTCCGTGCCACGCACGATGTCGGCATCCAGGCTGCCACGCCGCTCGCACTGACCGATCACATCCCACAGACCCACACCGGCTGCCTGCAGTGCGCGCAGCCGTTGCGGGTACGCCAGGGCCACATTGAAGCCACAGATATCGGCCAGCACAGGCCAGAAGCGATTGCGCGGATGCGCGTAGTAGCGCTGCTCCTGCAATGACGCAACGCCGGGCATCGAGCCCAGCAGCAGCACCCTGCAATCCGCCTTCACCTGCGCTTGCAGGCCGATGCACACCGTTGCTTCGCTCACATCGTCTCCAACTGCATGAATGTCGCCGAAGGCCGAAAAGCCCATGAAAACAGGCTTTTCGCTCCAGTCGCTGAACAAGGGAAACTATTTTTTAACGTGCGTCGGATTCGATTCATGTTGGGGCGACTACGGTGTGCTCGCCCCGCAACCGGGGGCCCAAAACAAGAAACATTAGGAGATACCCCCATGCGCTCCATCCGTATCCTGAGTCTCGCCCTGCTGACCTCCGCCGCCTTCGCGCCGGCCGCTTTCGCCCAGGACAGCAGCAGCACCGACACCGCTTCGGGCAAGCATTTTGCCGTTGTTGGCGGCATCTCGCTGCTGGAACCGAAGAACGACCCGATCACCGGCGTCAAGAAGACCGATGGTGGCCCGGCGCCGACCGTCAGCTTCAGCTACTACATCAACGACAACTGGGCCGTTGAACTGTGGGGCGCTGCCGACAAGTTCGACAACAAGTTCAAGGGCCCGACCAACGCCCGCCTGGGCTCGGTCGAGCAGCAGCCGATCGCGCTGAGCGGCCAGTACCACTTCGGCCAGGCTGACAACGTGTTCCGTCCGTTCGTGGGCGTGGGCTACTACCAGTCGAGCTTCAGCAACGAGAAGCTGGGCAACGGCGCTGACACCGACATCCGCTTCAAGGATGCCAAGGGCGTGATCGGCACCGTCGGCGTGGACATGAACATCAACTCCACCTGGTTCGCCCGTGCTGACGCCCGCTACATGCGCGCCCGCCCGGACGTGAAGGTTGGCGGCGAGAAGATCGGCGAAGCCAAGATGGATCCGTGGACCGTCGGCTTCGGCATCGGCGCCCGCTTCTGATCCAGGCTGCACCTGCTTCACTGATGTAACGCGACGGGCCCTTCGGGGCCCGTCGTCGTTTCCGTCACCCGCGTTCTGTAGAGTCGAGCTTGCTCGACTGCCTTTCGTAGAGTCGAGCTTGCTCGACTTTTGCAAGAGCAGTCGACTGACAGTCGACTCTACACACACAGGATGCGGAGGCGCGATGCACGACGTCGACCTGCTGGTGATCGGTGGCGGTATCAACGGTGCCGGCATCGCCCGTGATGCCAGCGGCCGCGGCCTGCGCGTGCTGCTGTGCGAGCAGCACGACCTCGCTGCGCATACCTCCAGCGCCAGCAGCAAGCTGATCCACGGTGGCCTGCGCTACCTGGAACAGCGCGAGTTCGGCCTGGTACGCAAGGCACTGGGTGAACGCGAAGTGGTACGCCGGCAGGCACCCTATCTGGTCCGCCCGCTGCGTTTCGTGCTGCCGTGGGAACCGCACCTGCGCCCACGCTGGATGCTGCGCGTGGGACTGTGGCTGTACGACCACCTGGGCCCACGCAGCCCGGCATTTCCCGCCTCGCGCGCCCTGGACCTTCAGCGTGATCCGCTCGGCCCCTGGCTCTCCCCGGATCTGCGGCAGGCCTTCAGCTACGCCGACGCGCAGGTCGATGACGCGCGTCTGGTACTGCTCAATGCCCTGGATGCTGCCTGGCGTGGCGCACAGGTACATGTGCGCAGCCGCTGCATCGAACTGCGCCCTGTGCAGGGCCGTTGGCAGGCCGTACTGGAATCCGCCGATGGCCAGCAGCATGTGACCGCGCGCGCCGTCGCCAATGCGGCTGGCCCATGGGCCGGTGGCCTGCTGGAGCAGATGGAGGCCCGCAGCGGCGGCCCCGCGCTGCGGCTGGTACAGGGCAGCCACATCGTGCTGCGCCGCCCCTGGCCCGATGACAGTGCCTGCCTGCTGCAGCAGCCCGATGGCCGCGTGGTGTTCCTGCTGCCGTTCGCCCACGAGCATCTGCTAGTCGGCACCACCGACACCGACTACCGCGGTGACCCGGCGCGCTGCAGCGTGCTGCCTTCCGAGGTGAGCTACCTGTGCGCGGCCGCCAGCCGCTATCTGCGCGAGCCGATCACTCCGGAAGACGTGGTCTGGCAGTTCGCCGGTGTGCGGCCACTGCTGGCCGACCCGGACCCGCGTGCGGCAACGCTGAGCCGCGACTACCGCCTTCAGCTGCAATCCAGCCCGGCGCCGGCGCTGCATGTGCTGGGCGGCAAGCTGACCACCTACCGCGTGCTGGCCGAGGAAGCGCTGAACCTGCTGCGCCCTGCCCTGCCACAGATGGGACCGGCCTGGACGGCAGGCGGAGACCCGCTGCCGGGCAGCGACTGGGGTGACGCCACACAGGCGCGCTCCCGCCTGCAGGCGCTGGCACCGTGGTTGCCCGTGGAGATCGCACGGCGTTGGGCCGAAGCCTACGGCAGCCGCAGCGCCGCCCTTCTGCAGGGTGCACGGGGCATGGACGATCTTGGAGAGGACTTCGGCGGCGGCCTGCATGCGCGGGAAGTGGCTTTCCTGCGCGACCACGAATGGGCCTGGGACGCCGAGGACGTGCTGTGGCGGCGGAGCAAGCTGGGGTTGCGGCTGGATGCTGCGCAGGTGGCGCGGCTGCAGGCCTGGATCGATAGACGGTAGAGTCGAGCTTGCTCGACTGACATGAAAAGCAGTCGAGCAGGCTCGACTCTACCAACACCATCGCTACCGGAGACGCTGCATGACGCCCCGCTACGTGCTGGCCATCGACCAGGGCACCACCAGTTCGCGCGCGATCCTGTTCGACCGCGCCGGCGACATCGTCGGCAGCGCGCAGCGCGAATTCGCGCAGATCTTCCCGCAGCCGGGTTGGGTCGAGCATGACCCGCGCGAGATTCTCACCAGCGTCTATGCCACGCTGACCGAACTGCTCAGCCGCGGGCAGATCGACCCGCGCCACATCGCCGCACTGGGCATCACCAACCAGCGCGAAACCACCGTGGTCTGGGACCGTGCCACCGGACAGCCGATCCACAACGCCATCGTCTGGCAGTCGCGGCAGAGCCACGCCATCTGCGAGCGGCTGAAGTCCGAAGGGCATGAGGCGCTGATCCGCGAGCGCACCGGCCTGCTGATCGATGCCTATTTCTCCGCCACCAAGGTGCGCTGGATCCTCGACCACGTCGAGGGCGCGCAGCAGCGTGCCGAGCGCGGCGAGCTGCTGTTCGGCACCATCGACAGCTGGCTGGTCTGGAACCTCAGTGGTGGCCAGGCGCATGTGACCGACTACAGCAACGCGGCGCGCACGCTGCTGTTCAACATCCACACGCTGGACTGGGATGACGACCTGCTGGCGCTGCTGGACATCCCGCGCGCGATGCTGCCGCAGGTGCGCGATTCCAGCGCGGTGTACGCACACACCCGGCCGCAGTTCTTCTTCGATCACCCGATCCCGATCGCCGGCATCGCCGGTGACCAGCAGGCGGCGCTGTTCGGCCAGGCCTGCTTCCAGCCGGGCATGGTCAAGAACACCTATGGCACCGGCTGCTTCATGCTGATGCACACCGGCGCGCAGGCGGTGCGTTCGCGCAATGGACTGCTGACCACCATCGCCTGGGGCCTGGACGGGCGCGTGGAATATGCGCTGGAAGGCTCGATCTTCATTGCCGGCTCGGTGGTGCAGTGGCTGCGCGATGGGTTGCGCATGATCGAACGCGCCAGCGACAGCCAGGCGCTGGCCGCGCAGGTGCCCGACAGCGGCGGTGCTTACCTGGTACCAGCATTTGTCGGCCTCGGTGCGCCCTATTGGCGAAGTGATGTGCGCGGCGCGATGTTCGGCCTGACCCGTGGCACCCGCAAAGCGCACTTCGTGCGTGCCGCGCTGGAGGCGATGGCCTACCAGACCCGCGACGTGCTCGATGCGATGCAGTCCGATGCCGGTATCGCGCTGACCGAGCTGCGCGCCGATGGCGGTGCGATCGGCAACGACTTCCTGGCCGGATTCCAGGCCGACATCCTTGGGGTACCACTGCTGCGGCCGCGGCTGACCGAGACCACCGCACTGGGCGCGGCCTACCTGGCCGGGCTGGCGGTGGGGTTCTGGTCCAGCCGCGAACAGATCGCCGCGCAATGGGGCCTGGACCGGCGCTTCGAGCCACAGATGGAGGTGGCGCGGCGCGAGAAACTGTATGCGGGATGGCAGCAGGCCGTGGCGGCCACCCTCGCCTTCCACGTCGACTGACGGTAGTGCCGGCCGCTGGCCGGCAACCCCATGATCCTTGGCGGCGTCTGCAGATTGCCGGCCAGCGGCCGGCACTACCACATGGCCAGCGGCCGTCAGAACGCCGGCAGCACCGCGCCCTTGTACTTGGTCTCGATGAAGGCCTTTACCTGCGGGCTGGTCAGGGCCTTGGCCAGCTTCTGCACGCGGGCGTCGTCCTTGTTGTCCGGGCGCGCGACCAGGAAGTTCACGTACGGCGAGTCCTTGCTCTCGATCGCCAGTGCATCCTTGGTCGGGTTGAGGCCCGCGTCCAGTGCGTAGTTGGTGTTGATCAGGGCCAGGTCGACCTGGTCCAGCACGCGCGGCAGCATCGCCGAGTCCAGCTCGCGGAACTTCAGGTTCTTCGGATTGGCGCTGATGTCACGCTGGGTCGACAGCGCGTTGGTCGGATCCTTCAGTTCGATCACACCGGCCTTGTGCAGCAGGATCAGCGCGCGGCTGTTGTTGCTCGGGTCGTTCGGGATCACCACGTCGGCACCTTCGCGCAGCTCGGCCAGCGACTTGATCTTGCGCGAATACGCACCGAACGGCTCGATGTGCACGCCGATCACCTTCACCAGATCGGTCTTGCGATCGCGGTTGTAGGCATCCAGATACGGCTCGGTCTGGAAGTAGTTGGCGTCCACCTGCTTCTGCACCAGCTGGTCGTTGGGCTGCACGTAGTCGTTGAACACGCGCACGTCCAGGTCCACGCCTTCCTGCTTGAGGATGGGCTTGACCACTTCAAGGATCTCGGCATGCGGCACGGCCGTGGCGGCCACCACCAGCTTCTGCGAGGGCTCGCCGGACTTGCCGCAGGCGGTCAGGGCCAGCGCAGCGGCGAGCAGGGGCAGCAACAGGGTCTTCTTCATGGGCGGAAGGGTTCTCGGGGGGAGTGTCAGGAGTTGTCGTAGTTGCTCAGGGCGAGCTCAAGCAGCGCCTTGGCCTGCTCGCGCAGCATCACCGGTTCGACGATCTCGGCATCCGAGCCGTAGTGCAGCACGTCCATCAGCAGCTCGCGCGAGACGCTGTACGGCACCTTCAGTTCATAGCGGCCATCGGCCAGGAAGCGGCCCTGCTGCTTGGAATGCCAGTGCTCGTCGGCCACCCAGCGCGCGGCCTTGGCGCTGAACAGGATGGTCGCCCAGCCCTTCGGCGCACCGGAGAAGATGCCGTAGCTGGCCCCGAGCTGCTCGTCCAGCTCGCTGTCGGCCACGTCGCGGGCGGTGCTGTCGATCACCCGCGCCTTGTGGATGCGGTCCACGGCAAAGCTGCGCAGCGCCTCGCGGTCATGGTCCCAGGCATCCAGGTACCAGTTGTCACGATAGTGGGTCAGGCGCTGCGGCGAAACGGTGCGCTTGGTCGGCTCGTCGGTGGAACGGGCGCGGTACTCGAACGCCAGCTGGCGGCGCTCCAGCACCGCCGAAGCCACGCTGCGGAAGCTGCCTTCATCGAACTTGCGGCCACGGTGCGGAATCACCCGCACCCGGTCCACCGGCCAGCTGGAAACGCCAGCCTGGGCCGCCAGCAGGCTCTCGATGCGCTGCTGCAGCGGTGCCAGCACCGAGGACAGCACGCCGCCTCCGGTCCGCGCCAGCAGGTGCTGCGAGGCCAGCAGGGCATGCAGCTCCTCCGAGCTCAGCCACAGGCCGGGCAGCTCGAAGCGGTCGCTCTCGTCGGCCTGGTAACGGAAGCCGGCTTCGCCGTCGCCCTCGATCGGTGCCATCAGCGCATCGCGCAGGAAGGCCAGATCGCGGTAGACGGTGGCACGGGAGCAACCGAGCTTGTCCTGCAGGGTCGCCACCGTCACCGGATAGCGTGCGGACTTGAGCAGACGATGCAGGGCGGTGATGCGTTCGTATCGGTCCATACCCCCGATTATGTCCGAGTCGCGGGTCTTGTGTGGGACGTTTGGGCTATCGTGGTCGCCCCCACCCCTCTGGAACACCTGATGCGCCGGTTGCCTGCCCTGTCCCTGCTGGCCTGCCTGCTGCTGGCCGCCTGTTATCGCGCGCCCGCCCCGGCCAGCACCGAAGCGCCCGTGCCTGCGGCGGATCCGGCGCAGGCGGTGCTGGGCGCCAGCCAGCGCTTCTCGGCCCTGCGCAGCTTCCACGCCGAACTGGAGGTGCTGGGCGCGCCGCAGCCGGTGCGCAGCGCCATGGACTTCGTCGCCCCCGACCGCTTCCGGGTGCAGACCCCGGCCGGTCCGCAGACGATCATCGGCGACACCATGTTCCTGCAGGCCGACGACGCGATCCGGCAGGTGCCGACCCCGCCGGGCCTGCTCGAGCAATGGCGCAACCCGCTGCCGGCCGATGCCCTGCCCGCCGATCTGCAGGCCGAAGACCTGGGCAGCCAGTCGCTGGACGGGGTCGAGACGCGTCACTACCGCCTGCGCGGTGCGCAGCCCGGCGAACGCCTGGAGTACTGGGTGGACGCGCAGGGCCTGCCGCGGCAGATCGTACGCAGCGGCAGCAGCAATGGCCGCAGCTTCCAGCTGCGCCTGCGCTATTCGCGCTTCAACGACCCGGCATTGCGCGTCGATCTGCCCTGAATAGGCGATCGCGGCAACGTCTGCTGAAGAAACCGTTTGGATCGATTCGGACCGCCATCACGCTTCCAGTATCATCACCGGCTGTCAACCGCTTCGGAGAAGCCCCGATGTCCCTGCGCGTGTCCCTGCTGATCCCCCTGCTGCTGTGCGCACCGCTCGCGTATGCGCAGGATGCCTCCGAACTGGCGGCGATGTCCTCGCCGTGGAGCGGCAGTGGCGGCGAGCTCGGTTTCGCTTCGGCACGCGGCAACAGCAGCACCGAGAGCTTCAACGGCCGCCTGCGCCTGCGCTACACCGATGGTGACTGGGTGCACAGCATGGATCTGGCTGGCCTGCGTTCCAGCTCCAAGGTGATCGAGACCCGCGACGACGGCTCCACCAGCCGCCGCAACAACACCACCGCCAACCGTTACACCGGCAGTGCCGGCAGCGCGCTGCAGCTGGGCGAGCACCGCCAGCTGACGGCCACGGTGCGTACCGAGCGCGATGACTTCGCCACCTACGACCGCCAGAGCTCGTTCGGTCTGGGTTACGGCACCCGCCTGTGGAACACCGAGCGCTTCTCGTTCGACGCGCAGATCGGCCCCGGTGTGCGCCGCACCCACAGCACCGAGGACGACCGCACCCGCACCGGCATGATCGGCCGCGGCCTGTTCGACATGAAGTACTCGCTGACCGACAACACCGACCTGGTCAACACCCTGCTGGTCGAATCCGGTTCGTACAACACCTTCGGCCAGAACGACTTCGGCGTGTCGGTGAGCATGAACGAGCACCTGGCGCTGAAGGCCGGCTGGCAGGCGCGTTACAACAGTGACGTGGCCGAGGACAAGCGCAAGACCGATACGCTGACCACGATGAACGTGGTCTACAAGTTCAAGTAAGAAACGGGCGCCAAGGGCGCCCGTTCTTCTTCCGGTGGTGCCGGCCGCTGGGCGGCAACTGCATTCAACTGGGGCACGAGGTTGCCGGCCAGCGGCCGGCACTACCCGCGGTGGCTCAGACGTTCAGCAGTTCGCCGGCGCCATCGTCCAGCAGCAGCTTCGCCACGCGCTGGCCCAGGCCTTCCGGGTCATTGGCTGGGCCCACGGCTTCGGCGCGCACCGTACGGCCGTCGCTGGCGCTGCCAACCAGCCCCTGCAGGTGCAGGTCATCGCCCTGCCACTGCGCGATGGCGGCCACCGGCACGTGGCAGCTACCATGCAACGCACGGTTCATCGCCCGCTCGGCTTCCACGCAGGCACGCGTGGCCGCGTCATCAAGCGGGGCGAACAACGCCATCAGACGCGCATTGCCACCATCGCACTCCACCGCCACCGCGCCCTGCGCCGGGGCCGGCAGCCACTGCGGCGGTTGCAGGCGCGCGACGATGCGCTCGCCCAGACCCAGACGCTCCAGGCCGGCCACGGCCAGCACGATGGCGTCGTAGCCACCGTTGTCGAGTTTGGCCAGCCGGGTGTTGACGTTACCGCGCAGGTCGAGCAGTTCCAGGTCCGGTCGCAGCGCGCGCAGCTGTGCCTGGCGACGCAGCGACGAGGTCCCGACCCGCGCACCGATCGGCAGCGCGTCCAGCGAGGCGTACAGGTTGGAGACGAAGCCATCGGCGGGATCGTGGCGGGTCAGCATTGCCGGCAACGCGAACGGCGGGTCCAGTTCCATCGGCACATCCTTCAGCGAGTGCACCGCGCAGTCGGCCTCACCGCGCAGCATGGCCAGCTCCAGCTCCTTCAGGAACAGGCCCTTGCCACCGATGGCGGCCAGCGAACGGTCGAGCACTTCGTCGCCGCGGGTGCTCATCGGCACCAGTTCCACATGCAAGCCGGGATGGGCCTGGCGCAGGCGGTCGGCGACGTGTTCGCTCTGCCAGAGGGCGAGCGGGCTCTTGCGGGTGGCGATGCGGACGGTTTCCATCCGGTCATTATCGCGCCTTCGGCGCGGATACGGCCAACGGCGGAGCCCCTCGTGGCTGGTGGAGGGGTCATGAAAGCAACAGCCGCGCGTGGCCGGGCGGGGTGGGCCACGCAGGGGACGCTGCAAGTACGTCCATGTAAGCTCGGTCGCCGCATCCATGCGGCTCACGCCCCTGCGCAGCCCACCCCGCCCGACCTCTGAAAGTTTCCGTGCGCGCCAGCCACGGAAGATCAAAAAAAGGAAAAAGCAGAAGCAAAGGCAACAGCCGATTGCTTCCAGGGTCAGATCCCTTTTCCGCAGGAAAAGGGATCTGACCCTTCTTCCCCCACCCGATAACAACAATGCCTTTGCCGTCCGTCACCGGGAAATTCGCGAGGGTGAGGCGGGAAGGGCGGGCGGGACCGTTGGCGTCATGGATGGCGCCATCGAGCCCCCATGGATGGGTTTACGGCGTGTCCCGCCCTTCCCGCCTCACCCAACACGCAACAACACAGAGCCGACAATCTGCTGTTGCTGTTGCTGTTGCTGTTGCTTCAGACGTTGCTCGTAAGCAGTCGCGGCCGCAGGCCGCGCGGGACCACTCACAGATGCCGCAGTTCCTGCTTCAGCGTCGCCACGCAGCGGCGGCTGACTTCCAGCGGCTGCTTGCCATGCCGCAGCACCGCCTGCACTTGACCACCGGAGCCTCGACGCAGCTCCACCAGCTCGTGGCGCGCCACCAGGCAGTTGCGATGGATGCGGATGAAGCGGCTGGCGAACTCTTCCTCCAGCGACTTCAGCGACTCCTCGATCAGGTCCTCGCCGCGCGCATGGTGCACCACCACGTACTTCTCTTCCGCCTGCAGGTAGTGGATGTCGTCCAGCGGGATCAGCCGCAGGCTGCCGCGCAGGCGCGCGCACAGCATGCTGCGCGCCTGTTGCCCGCGGTGGTCCTGTGGCTGACCATCGCGGCCGGCCAGGAACGTGCGCGCGCGCGCGATGGCCGCGGCCAGACGCTCGGCACGTACCGGCTTCATCAGGTAATCAATCGCGGCCGCCTCGAACGCCGACAGCGCATGCGCATCGTAAGCGGTGCAGAACACCACCGCCGGCCGCGGCTCGAAGCTGGCCAGGTGGCGGGCGGCTTCCAGGCCATCCAGCCCGGGCATGGCGATATCCAGCAGGACCAGGTCCGGCTGCAGCTCCGCGCACGCGTGCAGGGCCTGCTCGCCGTTGCCGGCCTCGGCCACCACATCCACGCCGTCCTGCGCGGCCAACAGGCTGCGCAGGCGTTCACGCGCCAGCGGTTCGTCATCGGCGATGACTACCCTCACGATCGCTCCCTCACTGGATCGGCACTGTCACCTGGCAGGCATAGTAGCCCTCGCTCCAGCCAGCCGTCATCCGCGCGGCGCTGCCGAAGCGCCAGGCCAGCCGATGGCCGATGCTGTGCTGGGCATGACCGGCACCGCGCGCCAGGGCCAGCCCGGGGGCCTGCGGGTCGGGCGCCGGATTGCGCACGCAGATCTGCAGTTCATTGCCCTCGCGCATCAGCTGCAGCTCGATGGTGCCACCCTCGGGCAGCCGCGAGATGCCATGCAGCACGGCGTTCTCCACCAGTGGCTGCAGTACCAGGCGAGGCAGGGGAAGATCCCAGGGCAGCGGTTCGTCGCGCTGCCAGCGCACCTGCAGGCGCTCGCCCAGGCGCAGTGATTCGATCGACAGGTAGCGCTCGGCCAGCTCGCATTCGTCACGCAGGGTGGAATCACCCTCGCCCGCCCCCAGCGCGGCACGGAACAGATCGGACAGGTCCAGCACCGCACGCTCGGCCACGACCGGGTCGCGATGCAGCAGGCTGGCGATCAGGTTCATGCTGTTGAACAGGAAATGCGGGCGGATCCGCGCCTGCAGGGCATCGGCCTGTGCGCGTGCGTTGGCCTGTACCTGCGCGGCCCAGCGATCACTCACATAGAAGTAGCGCAGGGCCAAGGCAGTGATCAGCGCCGTCGTCGCCGCGCTGCCCAGCGTGAAGCGCCAGAAGCTGATGCCGCGGGCGAAGCTGTCGCCAAGCACCGCGTACAGGGCATGCACGATGCCCGCGCAGACCACCGCGATCAGCGTCGCCAGTGCGATGGCCGAGACCGCCCCCAGAACCTGTGGCAACCTCGACAACGCGTTCCGCAGCAGGCACAGGCTGGCCGTTACAGCCAGCGCCAGCCACAACGCGAAACCACTGGCCGACAGCAGTTCGCCAACAGTCCAGTGGCGGCTGCCATCCGGAGCCAGGGCCAGCACCACCACCACCAGTTCGGCCAGGCCGAGCATCGCCGCCAGCCGCGGCAGGCGGCACAGTTCCGGCATCCAGGGCGGGGCGCTGGCCGGCGGCATGGGTCAGGCAGCGCCCAGGCGTTCCTGCAACCAGTCACCCAGCGCCTGGATCTCTTCGGCGCAGACCTGGTGGGCCATCGGGTAACTGTGCCATTCCACCTCCAGGCCCAGCGCCTGCAGTGCCTGCGCACTGTGTGCGGCCACCGCCTGCGGAATCACCGGATCGCTGCTGCCATGGGCCATGAACACCGGCACCTGCACGGCGCCTTCAGCGCGCTTTGCGCCGTCGGCTTCGGGCAGGTAGGTGGACAGCGCGATCAGGCCGGCCAGCGGCGCAGTGCGTGACAGCGCGGCGGTCAGGATGATCGCGCCCCCCTGCGAGAAACCGGCCAGGAAGATCTTCTCCGGCGCGATGCCACGCTCGATCTCGCGCGCGATCAGCGCATCCAGCTGCACCACCGATTCCTGCACGCCCACCATGTCGGCGCGCGAACGGAAATCCATGCCGACGATGTCGTACCAGCCGCGCATCGGCACGCCGTTGTTGATCGTGATCGGCCGCACCGGTGCATGCGGGAACACGAAGCGCAGCGCCGGCCAATGCGGACGCACCAGCTCCGGCACGACCGGCGCGAAGTCGTGGCCATCGGCGCCGAGGCCGTGCAGCCAGATCACCGACCACTGCGGCGAGGCGCCGGTCTCCTGTTCCACCGTTTGCAGCATGATGCGGCTCCTTCAAGTTCGAGCCGCATTATGCCGCTGCCGCGGGACGATCAGTACAGCGGCGGTTGTTCGGCCGCTTCCCGGCGCAGCTGCGCGGCACGTACCAGCACCGGCGGCGGGATGTTCTCCTCGGGGATATCAAGCAGGCCAAGACGGTGCAGGAAGGCGCCGGGGCCACGCGAAGACGTCAGTGCCACCACCGGTACCGCCAGCACCATGCCGATCACCACCGGCGCCATCCACGCGGCCAGCGATGGCGACACCGCCCAGGCCAGCATGCCCATGAAGGCGCCGAACACCCCCAGCCCACCGTAGCCACGGATCAGCGCCAGCCACGAAATGCCACCATCGTCACGCTGCTGCGCGTCCCACCCCGAATCGCGGCCGGACAGCACTTCGGCCACGCCGCGCGACTGCACGTACATCACCACCGGCGCCATCAGCGCGGCCAATACGGTTTCCACCAGCATCGAGACGAACGCGCGCAGGGCACCGCCACACCCGCGGCGGTCGACCGGGTCCAGCAGCATCGCCAGGTAACCCAGCACCTTGGGCAGCAGCAGCACCGCCATGGTCGCCGCGAACAGGCGCACCACCTGTTCCTCGTCCTGGGCCCGCCAGTACACGCTGGGCGACAGGTGCAGCAGGGCGTTGAAATCGATGCCTTCCTGGAACAGCGGGATGGCGATGCCGATCAGCATCAGCATCGCCCACATCGGCGCGGTGAAGTAATGACCGATGCCGATCAGCATGTGCATGCGGCTGATCCAGTGCAGGCCACGGCTGCCGACCACCTTGCCGTGCTGCAGGTTGCCCTGGCACCAGCGGCGGTCGCGCACCAGCAGGTCGGTCAGGGTCGGCGGACCTTCTTCATAGCTGCCGCCCAGGTACGGCACCATGTGCGCGGCCCAGCCGCCACGACGCATCAGCGCCGCTTCGACGAAGTCATGGCTGAGCACGTGACCACCGAACGGCTTGCGCCCCGGCAGCGCCGGCAGCCCGGCTTGATCGGCGAAGGCGCGGGTGCGGATGATGGCGTTGTGGCCCCAGTAATTGCTCTCGGCACCGTGCCACCAGGCCACGCCACGGGCGATCACCGGCCCGTACACACGGCCGCCGAACTGCTGCATGCGCGCGAACAGGGTGCGCCCGCCGATCACCGACGGCAGGGTCTGGATCAGGCCGACGTCGGCGTTGTGCTCCATGCCGGCCACCAGACGCACGATGCTGTCGCCGGTCATCAGGCTGTCGGCGTCGAGGATCAGCATCTGCGGGTAGGCGCCGCCGAAGCGGCGGACCCAGTCGGCGATGTTGCCGGCCTTGCGCCCGCTGTTGTCGCCACGGCGGCGGTAGAACAGCCGCGCCTGGCCATCGGGCACGCGCTCGCGCAGTTCGGCGAACACCTGCTCCTCGGCCCGCGCGATGTCTTCGCGCCGGGTATCACTGAGCACGAAGAAGTCGAACCGGTCGAGCTGGCCGGTGGCGGCCACCGACTCGTAGATCGCCTGCAGGCCGGCCAGCAGCCGGCGCGGATCTTCGTTGTAGGTCGGCATCAGCAGCGCGGTGCGGCTGTGCACCGTCGGCAGTGGCTTGTCCGGGTCGATGCCGAGGCGATACCCCCGGTCGAACACGGCAGTCAGGAAGCCGGCCACGGCGCTGGCGAAAGACAGCGCGATCCAGGCGAACAGGCCGACAAACAGCACCAGCAGGCAGGCCTCGAGCACGCTGATGCCATTGGCCGACAGCACCCGCCACATCATCCGGGTAGCGATGGCGGTCATCGCCAGCGTGCCGCCGAAGATATAGAACCGGCGCAGGCCGATCAGCCGCGGCGAGGTGCGGTGGCGGCGAACCTTCAGCTGGCCTTCGCGCAGGGTCTGCTCGGGCATCTGCAACGGCGATTCGGCCGGCAGCAGCGTCCAGCCGGCATCAAGCCGGGACGTATCTGCTTCCGCATGGATGGTCTGCACCTCCATTGCCGCCTACTCCGCGCAGTCGGCACGGCCGGCCATCCCGGCCGGGCTGCATGCACCAAGGTTCCCGGCGCGCTTTCCCGGCGCCCGCACTTGTCCTGGCTGCGTCGGCGTCACGCCACGCAGTCGCTGTCTGTCACTACCGGAACCCACACGATCTCCAACGGGGCGGAATCGAAAATGCGGCTCAGTCTAGGGCGCCGGATGTAAGCCGAGTGCGAAGGTCTACGCCGGGATTTATCCCCATTCAGCAAACAGCAGGCGAGTGCCGGGGCAGGGGAACGGATGTCACTTGGTCGCCCCAGGTACTGGATCGTAACAAACGCGAACGGTTATCATTTCATTAACCAGGCAGGTCACCGTCTTCCGCACGGCCGAGACCCACCCAGCTGCGCCGGTTCCAACCCAGCGCCCAACGACCCATGGAAGGGGGCTGCCTGCTGTCTGCGTGCGCCTGCTGCTTCCACCGGGTCCCCCTCCTCCGATGGAAGCCGTCATGTCCCTGTCGTTCCGTACCCCTTCCGCGCGCCTGCCGCGCACCCGCCTGGCCTGCGCTCTGGCCACCGCCTGCCTGCTGGCCCTGCCCGGCCTGGCCGCCGCAGAGGCCAGCGCCGATGCCTCCACCAAGGATCTGGATACCGTGGTGGTCACCGCCTCGGGCAACCAGCAATGGATCAAGGATGCACCGGCCAGCATCAGCGTGATCAGCCGCGAGGACATCGAGCGCCAGCCGGTGCACGACCTGGCCACCCTGCTCAGCCGCGTGCCGGGCGTGACCGGTGGCCTCAGCGCGGTCGGCGAGCAGTCCAAGATCAAGCTGCGTGGCATGCCGTCCAATTACACGCTGGTGCTGGTGGACGGCAAGCGCATGGGCAGCTCGGCCTCGACCAACTACCGTCCCGACCTCGGCCGCCAGGATCTGAACTGGATCTCGCCCGACCAGATCGAACGGATCGAGGTGGTGCGCGGACCAATGTCGTCGCTGTACGGCTCCGACGCCATGGGCGGCGTGATCAACATCATCACCAAGCGCATCGGTGATGACTGGAACGGCAGCGCCACCCACAGCTATACCCGCCCGGGTGATGGCAAGCGCGGTGATACCCAGCAGATCGGTGCGACGTTCTCCGGCCCGCTCGGCGAGCGCTTCGGCCTGCGCATCGGTGCCAACAGCATGCGCCGCGACTCGGACCGCTCCAACGGTGGTGTCTATGGCAATGCCTACGCCGGCGAGAAGGACCGCAATGTCGACGCGCTGCTGCAGTGGAAGCTCAGCGATGCGCAGGAACTGTCGCTGGAAGCCGGCCACGGCGTGCAGCAGGCCTTCATCGACGCATCGCTGGAAAAGCAGGACGAAGGCGCCTGGGGTGCCAGCGAACTCAAGCGCAGCTCGCTGGCGCTCAACCACGATGGCAAGTGGAGCTTCGGCAACTCGAAGCTCAGCGCCTACTGGACCGAGTACAAGAACGACATCGGCGCCACCGGCCGCTCCGAGGCGACCGATACGATCATCGAAGGCAGCCTGACCACGCCGTTCACCCTGGGCGTTGAACACCAGTTCGCCGTCGGTGGCCAGTGGAAGCGCCAGGAACTGACCAATACCGATACCATCGGCCGCGCGCCGATCGACTATGCCGGCAATGCCGTCAGCGGCTCCAACCTGGAAGTGGATACCTGGGCACTGTTCGTTGAGGACGAACTGAAGCTGCACCGCACGCTGGCGCTGACCCTGGGCGCACGCCTGGATCATCATGAGAAGTTCGGCAGCCACGTCAGCCCGCGTGCGTACCTGGTCTGGCACCCGGCCGAACAGTGGACGATACGTGGTGGCGTCTCCAAGGGCTTCCGCGCGCCCAGCCTGACCGAGAATTCGGCCACCGCGGCCACCCAGTCCGGCGGCCGCGGCTGCACCTCGCTGATTCCGCTGGGCTATACCCGTGGCGGCTGCTACATGGCCGGCAACCCGGACCTGGACCCGGAAACCAGCACCAACCGCGAGATCGGCATCAGCTTCGACAATGACCTGTTCGATGCCGGCCTGACCTACTTCCATACCGACTTCAAGAACAAGATCGAGTACGCGCCCCTGGGCAAGTTCAACGGCATCTGGTGGACGCGCATGAGCAACGTGCAGCGCGCGCGCACCAGTGGCATGGAAGGCAACTTCAATGTCCGCTTCGGCGAGCAGTGGCGCTGGCGCACCTCGGCCACCTGGATGAAGGAAGCCAAGAACCTGACCACCGGCAGGAATCTGATCGATACGCCGGAGTTTTCCGGCTATTCGTCGCTGGACTGGACGCCCAACACGGTGTTTTCCAGCAGCCTGTCGGCGCAGTACACCGGCAAGCAGACCGGTACCGCCACGACCTTCCTCAAGGCCTACACCCTGTATGACCTGACCGCAGCCTGGAACGTCAACGAGGTACTGACCCTGCGCGGCGGCGTCAGCAACCTGGCCGACAAGAAGCTGTATGCGGAAGGCTCCACCGACTACTTCGTGGCCGGGCGCAGCTACTTCATGAGCATGACCGCGCGGTTCTGACCGGCGGCGCGCGCCGCGATCGCGCTGGCAGCACGCCAGCGCGATCGGCGGTGTTGCGGATTACTCGCTTTCCAGCGCGGCCGCGGCCGCGTTCTGCGTAGCGGCCGTGCGTGCACGGTCCATCGCTACCGCCAGTTGCTGGCGTGCGAGCAGTTGTTGTGCCTGCACCACTTCAGGTGTCGGCAAGAGCACCGGTCCCGGTGCGTTTTCCGGTATAGCAGGTGTAGTCATGCAACCTCCATGGACATCCCGCCGCCGCCCGGGTTCAGCTGGGGCGGCAGCGGAACTGCGCACCCTATCCTAAAAACAAGGCGGATGGGTGACGGTGCGGCGCCCCGCCGCAGGCCTGCACATGCCGGGCGCGTCACATTTTTGACGGTTGAGGGTAGTTTCCTGAACCGTAGGCCTCGTATCATGTAACCGTTTTCCTACAAGGACGTAATCGTCAATGAACACCGTCGACCTCTCCCGCTTCAGCCCGAAGTGGCAGTTCCGCTTCAATTTCTTCCAGCAGCACGGCGCTCCGAAGGAGCCGCGCTTCAAGGAAGCCTGGAAGGCGCTGTCCTTCGGCGACCGCCTCAAGATCAACATCAACTTCTTCGCCTTCTTCTTCGGCTTCATCTACCTGTTCATTCTGGGCATGTGGCGCAAGGCGCTGGTGGTGATCGGCATCGGCCTCGTGCTGGGCATCGTGTCCCTGTTCCTGCCGGACATCATCGCGCGCCCGCTGTTCATCGCCATGAACTTCCTGGTTGCCGCCAGCACCAACTACAGCTACTACCTGGAGCAGGTGAAGGGCAAAGCCAGCTGGAATCCCTTCGAAGGCATGTTCTGACGCGATGCTGCCGCCGCACTCCGGCCTGGCATAGCATCAAGCAGAAATGAAGACGCCCGGCCTTGGCCGGGCGTCTTCATGTGCGCGCAACAGGATCAGGCCGCGCGGCGGACCGTAGCCACCGGCTCGGCCTGCAGGCGGAAGCGCGAGACCGCCACCGCCAGCTGCTCGGCCTGTTCTTCCATTGCGCGCGCAGCGGCACTGGCTTCTTCCACCAGCGCGGCGTTCTGCTGGGTGGTCTCGTCCATCTGCACCACGGTCTGGTTGACCTGCTCGATGCCCGCCGACTGCTCGCGCGAGGCTGCCGAGATCTCGGCCATGATCTCGTTCACTCGGCCGACCTGGCCGACGATTTCCTGCATGGTGCGGCCCGCGCCGTGCACCAGCTGCGCACCGGCACCGACCTGCGCCACCGAGGCGTCGATCAGCTCCTTGATCTCCTTGGCCGCGCCTGCCGAGCGCTGGGCCAGCGCACGCACTTCGCTGGCGACCACGGCGAATCCGCGGCCCTGTTCGCCGGCACGCGCCGCTTCCACCGCCGCGTTCAACGCCAGGATGTTGGTCTGGAACGCGATGCCATCGATTACCGAAATGATCTCGGCAATGCGCTGCGAGGAGGCCTCGATCTGTTCCATGGTCTGCACCACCTGGCTGACCACCTGCCCGCCTTCGCTGGCCACGCCCGCCGCGGAGCCGGCCAGGGTGTTGGCCTGCAGCGCGTGGTCGGCATTCTGGCGCACCGTGGAGGTCAGCTCTTCCATCGAGGCCGCGGTCTCTTCCAGGTTCGCCGCCTGCTGCTCGGTGCGGCGCGACAGGTCACTGTTGCCGGCGGCAATCTCACCCGCCGCCAGGCGGATGCTGGCCGCCGACTGCTGGATCTGGCCAACGATCTGGGTCAGCTGCTGCACGGTGCTGTTGGCATCGTCGCGCATCACCGCGAACACGCCGTGGAAGTCGCCCTGCATGCGCGCGCTGAGGTCGCCTGCGGCAATCGCGCGCAGCAGCGTCGACAGCTCGGCCAGGTTGTGGTCGCTGACCTGCATCATGGTGTTGAGGGTTTCCACCATGCGGCGGAAGTCGTGGTCGAAGCGCAGCGTGTCGCCGCGCACCGCGAAATCGCCGGCCGCTGCGGCGGCGGCCAGCTGCTGGATCTGATCGTTGATCGCCGCCAGGTTGCTCTTGGTGGTGGCCATTGCAGCGGTGAACACTGCCTTCTCGCCCGGCAGCGCTTCCATGTCCACGCTCAGGTCACCCACCGCATAGCGCTGCATCACGTCGACCAGGCGCTGGGTGACGGCGTTGCTGGAGGCCACCAGCTGGTTGCTGTCAGCCACCATCCGGCCGTACTCACCCGGGAACGCCGAGGCGTCCATGCGGTAGCTGATTTCACCGGCGTCATGGCGACGCGCCATTTCCGCCTGCGCCGCCATCACCGACTGCAGCTGCCCCCGCATGCCCTGCATCGCGTCCAGCAGGCGGCCCACTTCGTCGTTGCTGCGTGCCGGCAGGGTGCTGTCCAGCTTGCCCGCGGCGACGTCGCCGGCCACGCGCACGGCTTCGGCCAGTGGGCGGATCGCCAACCGGCGCAGCAGCACATAGACACCGGCACTCAGCGTCAGCGCGGCCACCACACCAACCAGCAGGGTCAGCCACAGCAGCTGGCGCGCCTCGGCCACGATCACCGCGTGCGGCATCACCACACCCAGTGCAAAGCGCTGCGGCGCATCGCCCACACGCAGCGGCACGTATACGCGCACGTTGCCGGCGGCATCCGGAGTGAAGGCTTCGAACCGGCGGTCGGCGGCGATGTCTGCCAGCATGCTGCGGGTCAATGCGTCGCCACGCGGCTTGCCGATTTCGGCGGCATTGGCCGAGGCCAGCACCACGCCATTTGGCGAGAGCAGTTCGACGCGCCCGGCGCCCATCGGCTTCAGCGTGGCCAGGTGCTTCTGCAGCGCCGCCAGCGAGAAGTCCACAGTGAATACACCGAGGAACCGGCCGTTTTCG
This sequence comes from Stenotrophomonas sp. ASS1, assembly GCF_004346925.1. Classification (NCBI taxonomy): domain Bacteria; kingdom Pseudomonadati; phylum Pseudomonadota; class Gammaproteobacteria; order Lysobacterales; family Lysobacteraceae; genus Stenotrophomonas; species Stenotrophomonas oleivorans. The sequence goes on from NZ_CP031167.1 coordinate 3,971,879, forward strand.
ATGATCGGCGTGCTCAGCGTGCTCATCAGCACCTGCTGGCCACCGATGTCGTAGGCGTAGGGCTCGCTTACCTTCGCCAGCTTGTCGCGGCTGGGCACCATGTACCAGTCACCGGAGCCACTGGCCGTCTCGGTGTAGTCGGTCATCGTCGACTGCTGCGGCTTGCCATCGTGCCAGGCCCAGTAGCTCATGTAACGACCGGTGGCATCGTGCGCTTCAGTGTTGACGAACTCGGCATCCTTGCCATCGAAGGCGTCGGCCTCCCACATGGTGCTCTTGCCCAGCCACTCGGGGTGGGTGCGCAGCTGCTCGCCCAGCACGGCAGCCAGGCTGGCACGGTCCGGAACATCGCCGCGCGCGCGCTGGGCGAGCACGGCCTCGACCATGGCGTCGTTGCTGGCAAAGGCGGTGCCCAGATCGGCCGCGACCTGGCGGGCTTCGGCGGTGGCTTCGCTGGCCATGGTCTGGCGCGAGGCGTCGATCAGGCTGGCGCTGGCCTGGCGGTAGATCAGGAACGCAGTCAGGCCGAAGCACAGCAGCGCGATCGCAGCGGTGCCCAGCATCAGCTTGTGGGCGATGCTGCCCGGGCGGCGGGCAGCGGCGGAACGGGGAGAAGGCATGGAAGGATCCGCAAGGCAGTTCAGGACGACCGGCACCGCGAGGGCACCGCGCAGGTGCGCGATCCGTCGCGCAGGCCACCGGCCGCCGGGACACGCCCGGCGCTGGAAGCGCACCGGGTTAGCGGCCGCCTGCGAACGAGGTTGAGGCGGTTCATCTGCACATTCATGAACCTGCTCAGGGTCGGGTCAGGAACCCGCCCCGCTGCCGCCCTATTCGGCCACGCGGTCCTTGATCCATTCGGCCCGCGGCAGCACCTCGATGCTGCCAACCGCGTACTGCTGCAGCACGTCGTCCGGGCCGAAGCGCGGCTGCCAGCCCAATGTGCGGCGCATCAGTGCACTGTCGTAGACGCGGTCAATGCTCAGCGGCAGCGGCCAGCCACGGCGCTCGAACTCGGCCAGCAACTGCGGGGCGCGGCGGGCCAGCACCCTGCGGGGCTGGGTCGCCAGTTCCAGGCAATCCTCACGCAGGAACGGCGTCGGTGCGCAGGCAATGTAGCGTGCGAAGGCAGCGCCCTCATCGTGCAGCAGCGCGGCATGTGCGCTGGCCACGTCGCGCGCGTCGATGCCGCGGTGCAGGCGGAACATCGCCATCCGCTCCGGTGGCTCGGGGAAACAGCGGGCCATGCGCAGCACGCGCACGCTGAAGCCCGGCGCCGCAGCGGCTTCAGCCAATGCCTCGGCCTGCAGCTTGCTGCGATGGTAGATGGTGCGTGGCAGCGGCTCGGTATCTTCATCGATCCAGCGGCAACCGCCCGCCACCACCGCATGGCCATACAGCGCCGTGGTGCTGGTCAGCACGAAGCGGCGTGCACCGGCCTCGCGGGCAGCCTGCAACAGGTGTGCAGTCGCCTCCACATTGATCTGCTGGAATACCGCATCCGGCACCAGGCCGACATGGGGTGCGTGCAGGGCGGCGGTATGGATCACCGCGTCGACGCCCTGCACTGCCCGCATCACGGCCTGACGATCGGTGACATCGGCAATGATGCGGGTGGTGGCGAATGGGCTGCGATCCAGCCCCACCACTTCGTGGGCCGCCGCCAGCGCGCCGAAGATCGCACGCCCGATCCGCCCGGAACTGCCGGTCAACAGAATCTTCATTGAGTCCATTCACTCGAAGCGCCCGGGAACTACCGGGATGCATCGATTCTAGGCACGCTGCATGTCGTCTGCGATAGGGCGTGGTTGCAATTGTGCGTTCATTCTGGCGATACCGATTGGGCCAGCAGCTGGCGGGCGACAAACAGCGGATCGTCACCGCCTGCTGCGTCAGGTGTGACGCCGGTGCGTTCCCAGTTGGTTCCGGTGCGGAGGTTGATCGGCTGCCGGTCGGGAACGCTGATCTGATAGCCATCCGGCAGCAGCACAGGATCATCGAACATATGTGCCGCGCCGCCACTTCGACTACCAACGACACGTGCCCGCCCCTGCGCCTGCAGCGAGTACGCGACGAATTCGGCGGCCGACCCGGTGCGGCGGTCGATCAGCACCACCAGCGGCTTCAGGTACAGCCCCAGGCTCGCCGGTGGCAACGGTACCGGACTGCGCTGGCCACGGCGTTGCAGTGACTGCACCTGGGTGATCTCCGCCGCCAGCAGGGTCCGCACCAGCAGGTCCGCACTGCCGTCATCGCCACCACCGTTCTGGCGCAGGTCCAGCACCAGGCCATCGGTGTCGGCCAGCAGGGTGAAGGCCGCGGCCAGCTTCGGCCGGGCCAGATCGAGCGGATAGAAGGTGCTCAGGCGCAGGTAACCGATGTTGCCTTCCAGCACCCGCACCTCGCGCACGCCCGCACCATTGCTGCGCGCATCCGCGCGCCAAGCCATCAGCCAGTCGTCCTGGCCGGCGCGGGCATCCACCCGCTCGACATGGAAGTGGCCATCGAACACGTCCAGATCCTGGTTCAAGCGTGCGCTGAACGCCTTGGGGTCCGCGCAGCTGTCCACATAGCGCTGCTGGGTGGACCAGCCGCGCACGGCCTCGGCAATGCGCGCGCCTTCGGCCACGTCCAGGTACTGCGCCTGTATCGCCGTGGCCGCCGCCTGCAGCACCGCGTCCTGGGCCGGGCAGGACGCCGCCAGCAGCGCGCCCAGCATCCACGAAACCGCCATGACCGCACCCCATGTTGATGATATGTAAGTGCTTATATATCATCGCCAACATGGATCTCCAACATGCCACCCTGGGAACACTGCTGCGGGCCCTGCTCGACCAGCTCGACCCGGCGGTCGAGCAGGCCTACCGCGACCTGAAACTGGACTACCGGCCGCGCTACACCCCGGTGCTGCGCACGCTGATGGCGCAGGGACCCTGCCGCATCAAGGATCTCGCACTGGCCTGCGGGCTCAGCCATTCGGCGCTCAGCCAGACGGTTTCAGCAATGGTGCGCGACGGCTGGCTGCACGCTGCGGTCGGTGAAGACAGCCGCGAGCGCATCCTGCAGTTGAGCCCGCGCGCGCTGCAGGCGTTGCCGGCGCTGCAGGCGCAGTGGCAGGCCACGGCACGCGCGGCGCGCAGCCTCGATGCCGATCTTGGACAGTCATTGGAGCAGGTGCTGCGCGAGGCACTGCAGGCGCTTGAACAGCGGCCGTTCGCGCAGCGACTGCGTGGCACGCCCCAACGCTGAGGCGCTTACTGCTCGGCCGCCATCTCGATTTCACTGAGGAACGTCCAGCTGCCATTGGCCAACCGCAGCTCCAGCGTGCGGCACTGCGCGGCAAGCGGCGCGGCGTTGCCCAGCACGTATTCCTCTTCGGTCGAACCGCTCAGTCCGGCCTGGGGGAATGGCGCCGACAGCACACCGATCTTCACCGCAGCGGCGCCCGGCTCGGCACACATCACCTCCACAGCTGTCGGCGTGACGATGCCCCACGCCGGGCGGGTCATCGTATGCAGGCCGATCCAGTCCACCCGCCGGCGCTGGCCCAGGTCGATGGTGATGCTGGCGTTGCCATGCACGCCTACCCAGCCTGCATCCATCGGGTTGCGCGGATCCCCCACGCGGCGATCGAACAGCTCGTGGCCACTGCTGTCCGGATATTTCGCATCCGGTGCCACGCTGTAGCTGTACGTGGTCTGCACCGGATCGACGAGGTAGGACGCGCCGAGCCCATACAGCCCGCGATAGGTGTTCATCAACCGCGGAGATTCGGCATAGCCCTGGCCGGGGCCGACCACCTCGGACATGTGGTACTGGTTGAGCCAGGCAACGCGCTTGCCGGCCGAACGCGCGCTCCACAACTGCTGGTTGATGCGCTGCACCGACGCGGAGCGATAGGCACCGGACAATCCGTTGCCGGTTTCCAGGAACAAGGGACTGCCATGGTTGAACAGTTCGATGTCGGCCCACAGGCCGCTGGCCCCCAGCGCCGCCGACAGCGCCTCGTAATACGCCTCGGTGGAATGACCCGGGCGATCCCACTGGAACAGGCGTGCATGCGAGGCGGCGCCGATGCCGTCCTGCCAGATCTGCACATCCACGCCGGTGGCCGTACGGAACTGTGCAGCAGCCCGGCCCACGCTGGCCGGATCCACGCTGGATGACGCCAGGTAGGGGGCCACCATCACCGGCCGCGCGGGCGTACTGCCTTTGAGCGCCGTCACGATCGCACGGTAGAACGGCGCGCGATCAGCCGGCACCTGTGCTGGCTCGTCGGTGATGTACCAGCCAGCGAACGCCGGATGCGATCCGTACTGTTGGCCCAGCTGGGCCAGCGACTGCGCCGCATCCTGTGCCACGGCCGTTGCGTTCTGCCCCTGCCAGAAGGTGGCGCACTGCCCCGAGCTGTAGGTGGTGCCGACCACGACCTTCATGCCGCGCACGGCCGCCGCATCGAGCACGGTGCCGAGCTTGCCGGGAAAGCCGGCAATCCATTCGAAATCCTGCACGCCGCTGGCGCAGCCGACGCCGGCACGGGTGGCACGCACCTGACCGAGGATGATCGTGTCGTTGCCCAGGTCCTGCAACTCATCCAGGAACAGCGGCAACTGCGCGGCCGGAAGTTGTTCGTCGCTGCCCGAATAGCCGACGTGGACAAAGCTGCCGGACAACAGGGGGCTGGCCGCATGGACGGGGGCGGTACAGGCCAGCACTGCGATCAAGCCAATCCTGTTCATGTTCTACGTCCCTGTCGTGGCCAGGCGAGTGGCGTTGTTGCGCATCCTATCAACAGCAACGGTGGCCCCATCACGATCATCGACAACGCTGCGCAATCGCCGACTTCAGCTGCCCCCGCAGCAGCGCACGTGCAATGCCGATTCAAGCGGTTGATTCATTCATCTGCGTGATCGAGCCTGCGCGCTCCTTCCCCTGGAATACTCCTCATGCGCACGCCGCCCGCACCGCTCAGCCTGATGGAACGCGACCGCCGCTGGGCCCTGGCCCGCGACCTCATGGCCAGTGAACGCCTCGATGCCCTGGTTGTGCATGGCGACCGGGAAGCCGCCGCACCGGCCGGGTTCTCGCCGGACTGCTACTTCACCAATGACCGGCCCGGCTCGATCGTGGTGTTCGTCGGCGACCAGCCGCCACGGGTGTTCACCTTTGCCTCGCTGATGATTGCCGACCACCTGCAGGCCTGCCTGCGCGGCGACCTGCAGTGGATCGCACCCGAACAGTTGTGGGTTGGCAAATCCGGTCTGGAGGTTGGCCGCTGGCTGCAGCAATGTGGCCTGCACACGGCACGTATCGGCGTGCTGGGGCTGGAGCCCTATCCACCGTTCTACTTCGACGGCGCGATGCCCGCGCGCACCCTGCAGGGCATGCAGGCGGCGGTGCCGAACGCGGAATTCGTACCGGTATATCGTGCGTTCTTCCAGCGCGCCTCGGTAAAGAGCCAGGAGGAACTGGCGCTGATTGCGCATGCCGCCTGGATCGGTGAATCCATGAGCGAGGCGCTGCGTGCCACTGCTCGCCCCGGTGTTTCGGAAGCCGAACTGGTTGCCGCAGTGACAGCCGCCTGTTTCTCGCTGGGGGGCTATACCGCCGAGGTGTTGCTCGGCTCGGGTCCCGAGTATGTGGGCTGGGGACCACCCGCCTGGCAGTATCGTGCGCAGCCGCCGCGCATTCTGCGCGATGGTGACCTGGTGCTGTCGGAGATCTTCGCACTGTACGGGCTGATGGAAACCCAGCATCAGGCCGCGGTTGCCATTGGCGAGGTGCACGACGACATCCATCGCGCCGCTGCCGTCGCCCGCAGCAGCTACGAAGCAGGCCTGTCCGCACTGCGCGTGGGCAATACCTTCGGCGATGTCGTCGACGCGATGGAAGCGCCCCTGCTGGAGGCGGGCGGCTGGCACGTGCATCCGTTGGTCCACAGCCTCAACCCCTATGGACCGATTGGCTTCGGCCGTGCACCGGGCATCGAAGCGCTGCCGGAGGCCGCGCGCTATGCGCACATCGCGCCGCTGCCGACTGTCGGGCGCGAACTGCCCCTGCAGGCCGGCATGTGCTTCGCCTTCGAACCGAACTGTGCATTCGGCCGGCACATGGCCAACATCGGCGGTACGGTCATCGTCGGCGCGGACGCGGGTACCGCGCTCAATGAAAACTCGACACGGCTGATGCAGGCCGATGCCTGAGTTCATCGCCCATCTGCAGACACCGGCACGGCGGCGCGCGGCCGAGACGCGCAGCGGGCAGACCCGAGCCCGACTGCTGCACGCGGGGCTGCAGCTGTTCAGCGCGTTCGGCGTGGAGGGTGTGCGTACCCGCCAGCTGGTGGACATGGCCGGCTGCAGCCAGTCAGCCATTCCCTATCACTTCGGTGGCAAGCAGGAACTGTATGCCGCCGTACTGCAGCGCTGCGCTCAAGCCATTGCCGAGCGATTGCCGCTGCCGGCAACGCCACCCAACGGCGCGCGGCAGGCCGCGCAGCAGCTGCAGCAGTTGATGCGGGCATTCGTCCATGCCTTGCTTTCGGCGCCGGATGCAGGTCCACGCACGCTGCTGTTGGCGCGCGAACAGATCCAACCGACGGCGGCGTTCGCCAGTGCCCACCGTACGCTGTTCGAACCCCTGCACTCCACGTTGGCCGCGTGCGTAGCGTGCCTGCGCGGCAGCGAACCATCCAGCGCCGAGACGGTGCTGCGTACCCACGCCCTGCTCGGCCAAGCGATCGTCTTCGCCGTCTCCCACGGAGCTCTGCAGGCGCGACTGAACCAGGGAGCTCCCTTGGCAGACGTAGAGACGATCGGGTCGGTGGTCAGTGGCATGGCACTGGCGGCAGCGAAGGCAGCGCCCGCCTGAATGGCTGCCTGATCAGCCCCGTGCGCAGGGCGCGTGAAAACCGGGGCGAAGATGGCGACCTGGACTTAGCGTGCGATGGCCAAGCATGGATGCCGTCGTCTACGAAGGCGACGCCCACACCGCAGGAGATTTCACATGACTGAGCAGAACCCGCGCAGCTCCAACCGGGGTTTCGCATCAATGGACCAGGAAAAGCAGCGCGCGATCGCTGCCAAGGGCGGGCGCGCCGCACATGCCTCCGGCAACGCGCATGAATTCAGTCCGGCCGAGGCACGTGTCGCAGGCCGCAAAGGCGGCGAGGCGATCAGCCGCAACCGCCAGCACATGGCCGAGATCGGTCGTGAAGGTGGACACGCTCGCCACGCCAATGCGCGCCAGCAGCAACAACAGCCTCAGGAGATCGAACGCACGGCAGCGGGTCCGCAACGCCAGCAGGGCTGAATGCAGCGCGTCAGGCCGGTGCGCGCTGCCGATACAGCCCGAGCGCCGCAAGCAGGGCCAGCGCACCGGCCACAGCCATCGCCCATCCGAAACCACTGGCCATCGCACTGCGATACCACGTCAGCATCTGTGGCGTGGCGTGCATCGAGCCCGGTTGCAGAATCAGTTCGCGCGCCTGTGCCGCCAGCTCCCGCTGCCCGGCCGCCTGCGCGGACGCGGCGAACTGCTGCACGGCGCGCTGGCCCATCAGGCTGCCCAGCAGCGCGATGCCCAGGCTCATGCCTGCCTGACGTAACGCGTTCATCGTGGCTGAGGCAATACCCGCGCGCTCGACCGGCGCGCTGGCCATGACCGCCATGCCGGTCGCCGGCACTGCCAGCCCCATTCCAATGCCAAGCAGCACCAGCACAGCACTGGAATAGGCGTGCGAAGTAGCCGGTTCGAACGTGGCCATCGCGCACAGCGCCGCCCCGGCCAGGGAATAGCCCAGCACCAGCGCGGCGTGCAGCCCGAGGTGGGCGACCAGACGCCCGAACAACAGCGAGACGGCACCCATCAACAGGAACTGCGGGGCCAACTGGGAGCCTGCCAGCGCAGCGTTATGCCCCTGTGCCTGCTGGAAGAACAGCGACAGGAAGAACAGGCTGGCATAGGCAGTGAAGCCCAGCACGAACGAGGCCAGGTTGAACATGCCGAAGCGGCGGTCGGCAAACAGGTCCAGCGGCAGCAATGGGCGTGCCACCCGGCGTTCGACGATGCCGAACAGGATCAACCCGGCAGCTGCCACGCCCAGCGCCAGCAGCGTCACCGGGGCCAGCAGGCCATGCGCGCCGATCGCGATCAGGCCATAGCTCAGCGTACCCAGCGCGACGACGCTGAGCAGCTGCCCGGCAGGGTCCAGCGCAGCGTGCTGCGGATGCCGCCGCTCCGGAATTCCCCAGGCGCCCAGCGCCAGCGCGAGCAGGCCCAACGGCAGGTTGATCAGGAAGATGCTGGGCCATCCGACGCGCTGTACCAGCACGCCGCCCAGCAGCGGGCCAAGCACCAGGGCCAGCGCACTGAACGCCGACCAGCCACCGATCGCACGTGCACGTTGGCGCGGATCCGGGAATGCATGGCTGAGAATCGGCATCGCGCTGGGAATCAGCAACGCGCCAGCGATGCCCTGCACTGCGCGTCCAGCTACCAGGGTCGCAAGATTGCCGGCACAGGCGCACAGCAGCGACCCCAGCGTGAAGGTGGCGACGCTGAGCAGCCACATCCGCCGATGACCGTAACGGTCCCCAAGCGGCCCCGCCGACAGCATCAACGCCGACAGCGCGATTGCATACGCATTGATCACCCACTGCAGGCCGGCCATGTCGGTATTCAACGCCTGCTGCAGGGTCGGCAGGGCGACGTTGACGATGCTGATGTCCAGCGAGGCGAGGAATGTGCCGAGGTAGGCCGCCAGCACCAGGGCCGGCCGCTGGAAACGTCGCATGTACGGCTCCCGGGGGAAGGATGTGTGCGCATCCTAGCCACTGACTGACCGTCGGTCAATGACTGACGGTCAGTCGGTGCGACAGGCCAGCTAGAATGGCTCCCGTCGCACCCGGACCTTGCCCACCATGCAGACCCCAGCTGTCGCCAGGCCACGCACCAAACCTGCGGAAACCCGCCAGGAAGAACTGATGGACGCCGCGCAGGCGCTGTTCCTGTCAAAGGGAGTGGATGCCACCACCATCAGCGACATCGTCGCCGCAGCCGACGTTGCCAAGGGCACCTTCTATACCTATTTCGCCTCGCGCACCGAGATTCTGCAGGCGCTGGCGCAGCGCTATACCCGGCGTTTCATGGAAGACGTCGACCGCGCCGTGCAGCATTACCCGGCCAGCGATGGCATAGCGCGCCTGCGCGCCTGGATCCGCGCCAACATCGAACTTTATGTGCGCACCCATGCACTGCACGACGTGGTGTACGCCAACCATCACCACCACCAGCGTGGCAACGCCGAACGCAGTGCGATCCAGCAGCAACTGCTGGGCATCCTCGAAGCAGGCAATGCCGCAGCTCTGTGGCAGCTTCCAGCGCCCAAAGTCACCGCCTCGTTGATCTATGCCGGCGTGCACGGCGCCACCGACGACCTGATCGCCACACCCGCACAGGATGCCGATGCCTTCATCGCCGCCGTGGTGGATGATTGCCTGCGCATGGTCGGCGTGCCACCAACCGGTGCCAAACGTCGCTGACGGGCTTTCTGCTGCTCAGATGTGGGCGAGGATGTTCAACAACCGCCCGAACGGGTCACGGACGAAGAAGCGGCGCACACCCCAGGGCTCATCGGCGGGGCCATATTCCAGCGGGATGCCGGCCGCGCGCATGCGTTCCAGTACCTGTTGCAGATTGTCCACTTCTATCGACAGGTCCGGCACCGTGGTGCCGGATCCCCCTTCAGCGGCAAAGCTGACCTGCGCCAGCGCGCTGCCCTCGCCGCCATGGGTGACGATCCAGCCGTGGTCCATCACCACCGGCATGCCCAGCAGCTCGCCATAGAACGCTGCGGCACGCGCAGGGTCAGGCGTGGCGATGTTGGCGACGACACGTTTGACGGCCATGTGCGGCGGCTCCGATGCGATTCCCCATCCTCGCTGCTGCGTGCATGGCCTGCAAGCGGGCGGCGCTGAAACAGAAGAGCCCCGTCAGGGACGGGGCTCGTCATCAATCCTGCATTGCCACTGCTTACTCAGCGCCGCAGCGATCCATGATGCAACGATCGTATTCGTACTGGCATTCCATCGCATCAACGCCACCGGACAGACACGCCTGGTAAGCCTTCCAACAGGGAAGATCGCATGGCGGAATCGGCCCAGCCACAGCAACCGAACCGCTGCAGGCCAAGGCGAACACCGCACCCGCGATCATTTTCCTGAAAGTACGCATCGACATCACTCCTTGATAAGCCTGGTGAGCCCAGGCCGGGCCACGGCAGCGAGGCCTTCGGGAGATGGAGTGAACGCCCGTGTCACGGAACATTAACCTATTCATTAAATTTCTTTCACACCACTGGGGGTGATCGGCGCGCTGCGGGGTTAACGGCCTTGTTGTCCGTCAATCAAGGAAGTTGTCCGATGAATCACCCGCTGCACGGCCGTTCGTCCCACTCCCGTTCTCCCCTGCACAGCCGCCTCGCGCTGGCTGTGGCCAGTTCCCTGTTGCTGGCTGCTGCCACGCCCGCCATCGCCAGCGAATCACTCGACACCTGGCAGCAACAGCGCCAGTTGCAGGCGGCCTGGGCGCAACCGGCCATGTCGGCGATCCCTTCTGCCCCGCCTCAGTTGCCGGTTGCAGCAGCCACGGCGGTTGCCAGCACCACGACGATTCCCGGCAATGCGGGTGACCCATCCAGTTGGCGCACGGATGAATTCAATGCCGACTGGGGTTTGGGTGCGACAAACGCGGACCATGCCTACGCGCGTGGCCTGACCGGTACCGGTATACGCCTGGGTGTGTTCGACAGTGGCACAGGCCTCGACCACCCGGAGTTCGCCGGGAAGAACCATCGCAGCCTCCGTCTGGCCGATGTGTTGGCCGATGGCAGCCTATGCGGCAGCGAGATACTTGCCGGCCCGGATGCCTGCTTCGCCAGCGATGGCAATCAGGTCGCCATCGATTACACCCTCATTGACCCGGCCTACAAGAACCTGCTCAATCGCAACGGCTACTTCGAGGGTCCGGGCTACAACGTGCACGGCACCCACGTATCCGGAACCATCGCCGCCAACCGCGATGGCAACGGCATGCACGGCGTGGCGTTCGGCGCTGACCTCACCGTAGCCCGCCTGTTTGCCAACAGCGTGAACTACTTGACCGTCGTCGAGCGCAATGGCGGACTGTACCTGGACAGCAAATCGGTCGCCGGGCTCGGCGCCTCAGATTCGGTTTTCCCGCAGCTCTATGCTCAGCTCAACGAGCAGCACGTGCGCGCGGTCAACCACAGTTGGGGCCTGACCAACGAGCCCGATACCGCCGCGAAACTCGACTTCTATCTGTCGCACCCTGATCTTGCGGACAGCCTTGGCGCGATAGCGGAAGGCTCTCGTGCCCGCGGACTGATCCAAGTATGGGCTGCCGGCAACACCGACGCGGTCAATCCCTCGTCAGAGCAGGCGCCGATTGCAGGCATGTACGCATCGATGCCACGCGCATTCACTGACATCGAGCCTTACTGGCTGGCCGTAGTGAACGTCAACCAGGCGTTGGAGTTGAGCAATCGTTCCATGCGCTGCGGCCTGGCCGCCAACTGGTGCCTGGCCGCGCCGGGTTCGAACATCAATTCGACGGTCTATGGCGAAGATTCGGTCATCGATGCCAGTCCCCGCGAGGACAATGGCAATGTGATCCTCGAGGTCTCCGGTCAGGCCCCTACGTATGCCTACGGGAACCTGAGCGGTACATCCATGGCGGCGCCCCATGTAACCGGCGCGCTGGGTCTGCTGTTCGAACGCTTCCCCTACCTGGACAGCGCGCAGGTCCGCGACGTGCTGCTGACCACCGCGCGCGATCTGGGCGCACCGGGCATCGATGAGATCTATGGCTGGGGCCTGATGGACCTGCGCAAGGCCATCGAAGGCTACGGCTCGCTGCGCGTGGACACCAACGTGGTGATGAACCAGAAGGCCGGTGGCCTGAAGGTGTGGGAAGGCGATGCCTGGGATGACTGGACCAACGACATCGGCGGCCCCGGCAAGCTGACCAAGTCCGGCATCGGCTGGCTGCGCCTGAGTGGTGGCAACACCTTCAACGGCGCAGTGCTGCAGGACGGCACGCTGGAATTGAACGGCACCAACACACTCACGTCAGCGGTCGAAGTTCAGGGTGGCCAGTTCCTGCTCAACGGCTCGCTGGTCTCCACCGCCCTGAACACCACCGGAGGCGTGAGCACGGTCAGCAGCAGCGGCCTGCTGAAGGACAGCAACCTGACGGTCAACGGTGGCGTGGTGTCCTTCAACGGCACGCAGACCGGCGGCACCACCACGGTCGGTGCCAACGGCCTGCTGAAGGGCATCGGCACGCTGGGCAACACCCGTGTGGACGGCATCATCGCGCCCGGCAATTCGATCGGCACGCTGACCATCAACGGCGACTACGTGCAGGGCGCAACCGGCGTCTATGCCGCCGAACTTGCTCCGGGCGGCCGCAGTGACCAGTTGCACGTAACCGGCACCGCCACTCTCGGCGGCACCTTGGTCGCACTGCCGGAGCCGGGTACCTACTACCTCGGCGAGCAGTTCAATTTCATCCGCGCCGACGGCGGTGTCAGCGGCCAGTTCGCGAAAACCGACTTCAGCGCGTTCTCGCCGTTCCTGCAGTTCAGCCTGGCCTACGGCGCCAATGGCACCCGCATCGACGTGACCCGGGGTGCCTCGCTCGCCAGCGCCGCCACCACGCCGAACCAGCGTGCGGCCGCGGCCGTGGCCGATGGACTGGCGATCAACCAGGGCCTGCCCAAGCCGCTGACGCAACTGTTCCCGCAACAGGTGGGTGGCGTGCTCGATGGCCTCAGCGGCGAGCTGCATCCGGCCACGGCGCTGGCCCTGGTCGAGGGCAGCCGCTATGTGCGCGATGCCGCACTGTCACGTCGTGCCGGTGCCACCGCACCCGGTGCCGATGCGGGTGATGCCACCGGCGCCTGGGTGCAGGCACTGGGCGGCAACAGCAAGCTGGATGGCAACAGCAACACCGCGCGCACCGACGCCAACAGCAACGGCCTGCTGGTCGGCATCGACCGCGAGTTCGGTGGCTGGCAGATCGGCGTGCTGGCCGGTACAGGCCGCACCGACGTGAAGCAGCAAGAGCGTCGTGCCAAGTCGAAGATCGACAACACGCACTTCGGCGCCTATGCCAGCCACACCTGGGGCGGCTTCGGCCTGCGTGGTGGCGTGGCATGGAGCCGCAACGAAGTGAAGAGCACGCGTGATGTTGCCTTCGCCGGCTTCAGCGACAGCCTCAGCGCGCGCTACAACGCACGTACGCGCCAGGCCTTCATCGAAGCGGGCTACCGCTTCGGCAATGCGGAAGGCGGGCTGGAGCCATACCTGCAGGTCGCCCGCGTGGAAGTGGACCTGAAGCAGATCAACGAGCGTGGCGGCGCGGCCGCACTGCACGGCAAGGTGGACGACACCGGCACCACCATCGCCACCGCTGGCCTGCGCTTCGACAAGGGCCTGAAGGCATCGTTCCAGCAGGACAGCTGGCTGCACCTGCGCGGTGGCGTGGGCTATCGCCGCGCCTTCGGTGACCGCAGCCAGGTGGCCAACCTGGCCTTCGCCAACAGCAGCACCACCTTTGCAGTCGAGGGCGCACCGATTGCCGACAACGCCGTCGTGGCCGAGCTGGGCCTGGCAGCGTGGCTGACCCCGCGGCAGCAGCTGGAGCTGGGCTACAGCGGCCAGTTCGGCAGTGAAAGCCGCGACCATGGCGCCACCGCACGCTGGTCTGTGCGCTTCTAAACACGTGCTCTCTTGACGGGTTGGGGCGGCCTTGCGGCCGCCCCCTTTTTTGCCCGCCACCCAGCGTTATGCGCGATGCCGCAGCGCGGCGGCACCTGCCAGGCTGGCAAGTGGCAACAGCAACCCATAGGCCACCAGCGGCCACACGGTATCGCCGGGCAGCACAAGGGTAACCAGCGTGCCGATGCCTGCCACGATCAGGCTCTGCACGGCGTAGTACAGGGCCACCGCCGTACCTGACGCATCGGCGAAATCACGCAGCGCGCCGCTTGCAGCCACCGAAACCACCATCACCAGCCCCACCGCAATGCCCCACATGGGCAGCACCACTCCGACGAACGAGGGAGGCCACGCTGCGGCCAACGCCATCAGCAGTACGCCGGCCACCATCACCCACAGGCCACGCAGGAAGGTACCGCGCACGTTCCAGCGGGCAATGCACACGTTCGCCATCCGCGCCGTGACGATCATCACCAGCGCCACCGTGGCGAAGGCCAGGCTGAACGACAGCGGCGAGTACTGCATGCGCCCGACCAGCAGCCGGGGCGCGACCGAGAAGAACACGAAGAACGTGCCCATGCCCGCACTGAAGCCCAGCGTATAGACCCAGAACGCGCCGCTGCCGAGGATGCGTCGTAGCGCGGGTCGCGACGCGTCCCGGCACTGCGGGCGGGTTTCCTGCCAATGCCGTACCGCGCGCATGCCGGCGATCATGCCCAGTACCCCGAGCAGAACGAAGATCGCGCGCCAGCCGAAGGCGCCTGCCAGCAGCGCGCCGAGGATCGGTCCCAGCGCCGGCACGAAGGCCAGCATCGAGGCAAACAGCCCGTACAGCGACGCGCCTTCGGCTGTATCAGCATACACATCACGCACCGTGGCAAAGGTCGCCACCAGTGCCGCCGACGCCCCCACCGCCTGTACGGTTCGCCAGGCCAGGAATGCCGCGCCACTGCTGGACATGGCCAGCGCGAACGACGAAAGCGCGAACAGCAACGCCCCCAGCAACAGGACCGGCCGCCGCCCGATGCGGTCGGACAACGGGCCGAACAGCAACTGGCCGAGGCCAAGTACCAGCAGGTAGATGCTCAATGTGAGCTGCACCAGCGTCGGTGATGTCTGCAATGCCTGCGGCATCACCGGCACCACAGGAAGATAGATGTCCATGGCCAGCGAGGCCAGGAGGTCGAACGGCGCCATCAGCACAATGGCCGATGGCAGCGGGTGGGCCCAACGCGGGGCCTGTCGATTGAACATGGGGAGTCTCCGCCCAGAGTGAATCCGGCGGTGATCCATCCAATTCGCGTGCATCGCAGGGATGATCACCGCAACAACGTCTGCATCGTTGTTGCGGCTCAGCGAACTGTCTGCGGACCGTTCCCGTTGTTCATGGTGTCCATCGAATGCGAATGCAGGTGGCACCAGTGTAGCAATCGTCCACCTGCCGCGCGGCGCTCAGGCCAGGGGCAACATGTCGATGCGCCTGCACGGTGTCTCCTTCACCTGCTCGATCAGCCGTCGCACCACGGGCGAAGTCTCTGCCCGCCGGTACTGCACAGCGATGGTCGAGACGATGGTGGGGCCCGCCAGTGGCAGATAGATCATTCCGGGCAGCACCAGCGTGCGTTGCAGTACCGATGGCACGATCGCCACCGAACCAACGCCGACCGACACCTCGGCCAACACCGCCGCCAGATGCCCGGGCTGGGAACGGATACGTGGAATGAACCCGCCGCGGCGCCCGACTTCCATTGCGCCCACCGGCTGCTCCGGCATGACGAAACCCTCCCGGGCCAATGACGCCGGCTGAACCGGCGACCGGGCCTGCGCCAGCGGATGGGTTTCCGGCAGGGCCACGCAGAACTGGTCTTCGACCAGGGTGTGTTCGCCGAAACTGTCGGGCACATCCATCGGAGGCCGGCAGAACACCACATCCACCCGTCCTTCCTGCAGCAGCTGCGGGAGCTCGCCCATCGGCCATTCGCTCACCTGCAGTTCCACGCCCGGGTAGCGGCTGCGGAACCGGCTGAGCTGATCCTGCAATGCTCCGGCATACAGCGCCGAGCCGACGTAGCCGATCTCGATCTTGCCGATCTCACCCCGCCCCGCGCGCCGGCCCAGGGTTTCGGCCTGTTCGAACCGGCGCAGCACATCGCGGGCTTCCGCCAGGAACACCTCGCCTGCCGAGGTCAGCAGCACCTCGCGCCGGCCGCGGTCGAACAGGCGCGTGCCGAGCCGACGCTCGATGTCCTGGATCTGCACGCTCAGCGTGGGAGTGGCAATTCCCAGGCGCAGAGCCGCACGACCGAAGTGCAGCTCCTCGGCCAGGGTGACGAAGTACTCCAGGTGACGGCGTTCCATGGGCGGCATTTCGTTAGGTTCAAGCTAACGTAACCAGAAAACACCGAGAATGAAACAAACACCGATCATTGATGGAATGGCCGTCCTCCCCTTCCTGCGAGTGACCGGTGCCGCCCTCTCCTCCCCCTTTGCCTGCACGGCACACGCTGCCTGACGCGGTCCTGCTGGTGGCCTCGCTGGGCTGCACGATGACCGTGCTGGAGACCAATGCCGTCGCGGTCGCATTGCCCAGCATCGCGCGTGACCTGCACGCCGGATTCGCGGATATCGAGTGGGTGATCAGTGCCTACATCCTGTCCTTCACCTCACTGCTGCTGCCCGCCGGTGCTGTCGCCGACCGCTACGGCCGCCGCCGGGTGCTGCTGATCGGCATCAGCCTGTTCGCCCTCACCTCTCTGCTCTGCGCACTGGCGCCCGGTGCTGCCCTGCTCTACCTGGCGCGGGCTCTGCAGGGCATTGGTGCAGCCTTTCTGCTGGCACCCTCGCTGTCGATCATCGGCCACACGTACCACGAGGGGGCCGCCAAGGACACTGCATGGGCGTTCTGGGGCACAGCCATGGGCGTGATGATGGTGCTCTCACCGCTGATCGGCGGCGTGCTGTCCGCACTCTGGGGCTGGCGCGCGGTGTTCGTCGCGATCCTGCCGTTCCTGGGCCTGCTCGGCTACGGCACGCTGCGCTGGATACCCGAGTCGTCAGACAGCGTGGTCCGCCCGCTCGATCCGCCCGGCATCATCACGTTCAGCGCTGCCATCTTCGGCATCGTGTTCTTCCTGGTGGAAGGACTGGCAGAAGGATGGACATCGGCCCCGGCGCTGATTGGGCTGGGCCTGGCCATCATCATGGCTGTTGCCTTCGTCATCGTTGAACGGGCACGGTCACATCCCATGGTCGATCTCGGGCTGCTGGCCAGTCCGCGTTTCGTCGGCGCACTCATTGCCATGGTCGGCTATTCGGTCAGCGCACAGGTGATGGCATCGATGCTGCCGCAGTACCTGCAGAACGGCATCGGCCTGAGCGTACTGGCTGCCGGTGCTGGCATGCTTCCGTTCGCTGCGGCGATGCTGCTGTTTCCCAGCGTGGGCCGGCGGCTCGGTCGCCATCTGACCAGTCCGGCGGTGCTGGCGATCGGGCTGTCGGTCACCGCCGCGGGCAATGCCGTGGCCGGACTGGCCGCGTGGCAGCACCTGCCGTGGCTGGCACTCGTCGCAATGGTGGTGATCGGTGCCGGCGGCGGCATCCTCAATGGCGAGACATCCAAAGCCATCATCGGCGCGGCACCGCGCGAGCGCGCCGGCATGGCCTCTGGCATCAGCGCGACCACGCGCTTTGTCGGCATCCTGCTCGGATTCACCGTACTGTCCAGTGCCTTGAGCCTGGGCATCCGCAGCGCACTGTCCGCGGCGGTTCCCGCGCGCAACGTACTGCCCATGGCCGATGCGATCGCTACCGGCACCTTCGCCGATACGCGCACCGCCGCCTTCGCACAGGCGATCTACAGCCATGGATTTGCCAGTGCACTGTGGACGTCGGCCATCGCCGCGCTGCTGGCCAGCCTTGCGGTGTT
Source organism: Stenotrophomonas sp. ASS1 (assembly GCF_004346925.1). Taxonomy (NCBI): domain Bacteria; kingdom Pseudomonadati; phylum Pseudomonadota; class Gammaproteobacteria; order Lysobacterales; family Lysobacteraceae; genus Stenotrophomonas; species Stenotrophomonas oleivorans. Next base: position 3,989,606 of record NZ_CP031167.1, read on the forward strand.
GCTGCTGGGCCGTAGCCGGTCTGCGGCAGAAGCACCATCCCTCCTGCAACGCCCGGAGCCGCGCGCATGCGACTGAACCTCCCGCTGATCCTGTTTCTGTTCGCCATGCCGGTAGCCACCACAGGGGCGGCATCGTCCAGTTCTCCCATCGAACCACCTCGTGCAGCGCTGCTCAGCCAGATCGACCAGGGCATGGCGAACGCCGTGGCATGGGAGTACGCGTTCAACGCCATCGCCTCCTGTGATGTCGCACGGATCGACCACACCCTGCGCAACCAGCACGACAGCCATCCCGTGCAGGTCCAGCCGCTGCTGGATGCCGGCTACACCGCAACCTATCGCACGGCCGAACCCTATCCGGTCCTGCAGGACCGGCTGGCCACGCTGCGCGATGCGGAGATCGCCTGCATGGCTGTTGCCGATGGCCGCAGCCACGCCAATGTCATCGACCGTGCTTCCGCGCTGCTGGCCTACATCGCCGGGCAACTGCTGTAACCATTGTCTCGATGCTCCATCGCATGCGCACCCCTACCATGGCGCCACGTCGCGCGCGTGCCCATGACTTCCGATGCCGCTACCGCCTGACCTGCGCCGCACTGGCCGTGCTGGCGGGCCTGCTGCTGGCGCGGGCCGCTGACGTCCAGATCATCCATCACCACTTCTACCGGCACCAGGCCGAAGCACGGATGCTCCGCCACCATCCGCTGCGCGCGCATCGCGGAACGCTGTACGACCGCCACGGCATCGTCATTGCCGGATCGGCTCCTGTGGCATCCCTGTGGATCGATCCGCGCGCCTTCTTCGACGCATCAGGTTCAGTCGAGCAGCTGGCCTCGGTACTGGATGCCGATGCGACGGTGCTGACCAGACTGCTGGCGCGCAACCGGCAACGACGCTTCGTCTATCTGCCTGGCTTTCGTCGCGGCGATCCAGCCCGCCTTGAAGCACTGCAGGCCAGGGCCCCCATAGGCGTCCACCTGCAGCAGGAGTTCAAACGCTTCTATCCACAGTCGGAGCTGTTCGCGCAGACCGTCGGCGTCACCGATATCGAAGGCCGTGGGCTTGAAGGCCTTGAGCGCCTGTTCGACGCGCGCCTGAGCGGACAGGCCGGCTACCGTGACGTCATCATCGATCGCAAGGGCCGCCCGGTCGAACTGCGCGACCGTGGCTGTCCGGCGCGTCCCGGCGAGGACATCGTGCTGTCGCTGGACAGCCGTATGCAGCACATCCTGCAGGCAGGACTCGGACCGGCAGTACAGCGCTACGGCGCGGCTGCCGCCAGCATCGTGGTGCTGGAAGTCGGTACCGGCCAGATCCTGGCGATGGCCAACTGGCCCACCTACAACAGCAATGCGCCCGGTACCGGCGCCGCCGATGCACGCCGCAACCGTGCGGTGACCGATGTGTTCGAGCCAGGCAGCACGGTGAAACCCTTCACCGTGGCTGCAGCGCTCGAGGCCGGCGTGATCACGTCTGCCAGCACGTTCGACACCCACCCAGGCTGGATCCGCAATGGGCGCTTCACCACCCGTGACTATCGGGATCTGGGCGTACTGGATACCAGCGACGTCCTGAAGAAAAGCTCAAACGTGGGCATATCGTTGATTTCGCACCGCCTGAGCCGCGAGCAGCTGCACGCGATGTTTGCCGCACTGGGCGCAGGGCATGTCTCGGGCAGCGGATTTCCCGGCGAGCGCAACGGTGTGCTGGCCGCTCCTGCTGCATGGAGCGGCACCAGCAAGCAGACCCTGGCTTATGGGTACGGGCTGTCGATGACCACGCTGCAGCTGGCCAATGCCTACGCGACGCTGGCCAACCACGGCCTGCGCGTGCAACCGACCTTCGAGCATGGTCGCGCAACAGCGGTGAGCCGTGCCATGCCTGCAAACGTGGCCGACCAGGTGATGGACATGATTGCCACCACCACCGAGCCCGGCGGCACCGCGACGCGGGCCCGCATCAGCGGCTATGCCATCGCCGGAAAGACCGGAACCGCGCGCAAGGCGGCTGCCGGTGGATACGCGCGCCACTACATGTCCCTGTTTGCGGGGGTCATACCAGCGCGACATCCACGCTATGCGGTCGCCGTGGTAGTGGACGATCCCGATGCACGCCGCGGAGGCTACGGTGGTGGAGCGGTCGCAGCTCCCATCTTCAGCGAGCTGATGGGGCGCGTTCTGCACCTGCAGGACATCGCGCCCGATGCGCCACGCTGAGTCCTGCACGCCGCCTCCAGGTTGGCCGGGGCAGCCACGCTGCCCCGACCGTGGCGGCCCCGGGGAGAAGGCCGCCGATGATCGTCAGGCCGCCTTCATGGCGTGCTTGCGAGCACGCATCACGTTATGGCACTCCTGCACTTCAGGCAGAAGCTGGGTGACTTCCTGGCGCACAGCCGGCGGCAGTTCGTTGTCCTTCAGCACGTCCTTGAACGCGCCAAGCAGCCGGTCTTCGGACTCTTCCAGCTCGGCCACGTAACCATAGTTGGTGTCGCCGAATGCAGCGCGGACCTTGCCATAAAACTGCTGCATCGAACCGACCACGGTGCCGTGCTCGGCCGGCTTGCCACCGCTGGCAGCAACGGAGCCACTCAGTGCGGCGACGATGCGGCCCTTGACGCCGGCAATACGAGTGAACAGGGCCGACAGTTCGGCATCCTTCACCTTGGTCGCAGCTTCCTCGTAGAACGACTTTCCGTCGCGGGCGATCTCGATCAGATCGTTGAGGCGGTGTTCGATGGTGGACTGGGTGCTCATGGAATCGCTCCTGTGTGCTCGATGGTCTATGGAGAATGACAGCGCGAGTGCGTTGCCTTCGGGACCACTGTGGAGGTTTGAATGTGCCGATTGGGTGAGTACGAATTGATGCATGCATCACCACCCTCAACGCGCCCTGACTCCTTCATCCCGTCGCATTTCCGCGTTCACGGTACCTGAGCAGAACGCCGACGACTCACCATGGCGCAATGACGATGATCAGCGTCACCAACAGTGCGATGGCAAGCACCAGCAACAGCACATGCCACTGCTTCCACGTGGGTCTTGGTTTGCCGGGGGTATTCATCGGATGTCTCCTGGAGTCTGTCATCAGCCCGCAGCCAGACTGAAGCAGAGCACCCTTGGTGCCCGTCGCGGTTTCGTGCATGGCCTGTGCATGAACGCTGTATCCGGCGCGCGACGATAACGCGTCCATAACGTAATCGAGTTGTAAACGGAGTGTTAGGTTCCTTCCGATTCCGCACAGCGGGATTTCAGATCGGTTTCCACGCAGCGATGCGGAAACCCATTCAACTGGATTTGGAGAGAGCCAAATGCACTACAAGTACACCCTGCTTTCCCTGGCAGTGGGCACGGCCTTGGCCGCTGCCTGGTCACCGGCCGCGCATGCGCAGGATGACAGCGATAAAACACCGAAGAACCTCGATCGCATCCAGGTTACCGGTTCGGCCATCCGCAGCGTGGATATCGAAACGCAGCAGCCGATCATCGCCATCACCCGCGCGATGATCGAGCAGCAGGGCTTCACCACCATCGCCGACCTGCTGCAGAACCTGACATCCACCGGCGCGCCGACCATTTCGCGTGCGCGCGCGTTGGCGTCCGGCGAGAACGTTGGTGGCTACTACGTCAACATCCGCAATCTGGGTGCCACGCGCACCCTGGTTCTGGTCAACGGCAAGCGGCTCGGCGCCACCACCAGCGGCCTGCAGGATCTCAGCCAGATTCCGATGAGCGCGGTGGAACGCATCGACGTGCTGAAGGACGGCGCCTCCTCGCTGTACGGCTCGGATGCAATCGCTGGCGTGGTCAACATCATCACCCGCAAGAACTACGAAGGCCTGGAAGTGTCCATGCAGCACGGGCAGTTCAGCCAGGGCGATGGCAAGGACAGCACATTCTCGCTGGTCACCGGCGCCCGTGGGGAGCGTGGCGGGTACACGCTCGCACTGGAATACCAGAAGTCAGACCCGGTGTTTGCCCGCGACCGGGAGTTCTCCCGGTACGGTGGCGCCGGCCCCAACTACCCGGGCGCGGACTGGAGCAACATCAGCCAGAACGGTTCGTGGTGCGACCCGGCGCTCTACAAGTGCAATACCGGTGATGCCGTATTCAAGACCCTCAATCGTGGCGGCGATCCGAAGAACCCGAACGACTACCACCCGATCACGCCGGCCGAGTTCGCCAACGGCAACGACCAGATGCACCTGCAGACCGGCATCGAGCGCCGCTCGCTGTTCCTGAGCACGGACTACGCGCTGACCGACCAGATCAAGTTCACTGCCGACATCGGCTACAACGAGCGCATCACCGACCAGCAGATCGCGGGCTACCCGTACCAGTCGACCAAGTTCGGCACGCCCCTGGACGCGGCCAGCGTATTCAACCCGCTCGACCACGGCATCGCGTTCAATCGCCGCCTGTGGGAAGTGCCGCGCACGACCGAAAGCAAGCTGAAGTCGCTGCGGGTTGCACCCAGTCTGTCCGGCTACTTCGAGCTGGGGACCAAGACATACGACTGGGAAGTCGGCGCGTTGTTCAACCGCAATGAAGTTACAAAAACAGGCCGTGGCGACATGAGCCTGATCGCTTCCCGGCAGGCATTGGGGCCCTCCTACCTCGATGCCAACGGTGTGGCCCGGTGTGGCACGGCGGCATCGCCGGTCTCGGGTTGCCTGGCCTGGAATCCTTTGCTGCCGTTCGGGGTCGCGGGGGCTGGCTCTCTCTCCGATCCCGAACTGCAGCGCTTCTTGTTCCCGACGTTCAACGATACCGGCATCACCAAGACCCGCAGCTACTTCGCCAACATCTCCGGCCCGGTGATCGAACTGCCTGCCGGTGACCTGTCCGTCGCCCTGGGGTATCAGTACCGCAAGGAAGAAGGCCGCTTCGTGCCCGATGCCTTCGCCCAGTCGCGCCAGAGCACTGCACTGGGCGCATCCACCACCGCCGGTGACTACAGCCTCAACGAGTTCTTCGCCGAAGTGAACGTGCCGATCCTGCGCGACCTGCCGTTCGCCAAGGAACTGACCGTGAACCTGGCTACGCGCTACTCCGACTACAGCAACTTCGGCAGCACCACCAACTCCAAGGCGAGCTTCGCCTGGCGTCCGATCGAAGAGCTCATGATCCGTGGCACCTTCGCCGAAGGCTTCCGCGCACCGAGCATCTCCGATCTGTATGGCGGCCTGGGCACCAGCTTCGAAACCTATGTCGACCCGTGCGGCATCGGCGCCACCAACAGCGTCAACGGCAATGCCGCCTGCAACGCCGCCGGCGTCCCGCTGGGCTACCAGCAGCTGAACCAGAGCCTGAAGCCCTGCGCCAGCTATCCGTGCGCCACGCCTGACGAGTTCACCACCGGCTCCGATCCGAAGCTGCGCCCGGAAGAGTCCAAGAGCAAGACCGTGGGCGTGGTCTGGAGCCCGCGCTGGGTGGACGGGCTGGACATCAACCTCGACTGGTACAGCTACAAGATCACCAACATGATCATCCAGGACAGCGTCGACCGCATCCTGCGTGACTGCTACGTGCTCGGCAACGCTTCGCGTTGTGGCAGCGTCAAGCGCGCTGGCGATGGCCACATCACCAGCATGTTCTACGGTCTGGCCAATCTGGGCTCGATGGAAACCGAAGGCTGGGACCTGGGTATCCGCTACCGCCTGCCCGAGTTCTCGTTCGGCCGCTTCACCATCGACCTGCAGAACAGCTATGTCTCCAAGTACGACGAGGAGAACCAGAACTCCGCCGGCGATACGATCATGATGGGCCGGATCGGCCAGCCGGGAATTTCCCGCCTGCGCTCGAACCTGGGTGTGAACTGGCAGCTCGGCAACTTCAGTACGCAGTACACCGTGCGCTACTACTCCGGCATGGTTGAAAACTGCGTACCGAACCGTCCGTGCACCCTGCCCGACCGCTACGCCTACGGTGAGCCGGATGCCCTGCGCAAGGTCGGTTCCAATGCCTTCCACGATATCCAGGTCAGCTACAAGCTGCCGTGGGACGGCACCGTGGCGCTGGGTTCGAACAACGTGTTCAACCACCAAGGCCCGATCATGTTCTCCAAGCCGTCCAGCTCCTTCCCCTATTACGGCGGCTTCGATATCGGCCGCACCGTGTACGTGAAGTACTCGCAGCGCTTCTGACGGGCAGGTCCGTGCTCGTGGCCGGCGGAAGGGGAGTCCGCCGGCCACGATGCACACCGCCTCCACCCAATCTCCATCGTTTTTCGACGGAATCTCCAAGGTTCCCGGCAACACTTGATGTCATGACGGCTAAGGAGCAGGACCGCATGGATCGCCACGCGCCCCGACACTGCACACCCGTCTCCAGGTTCACCACTGAATGTGACGGTGTGGCCGGGTTCCGATCTTCCGGACATGCCGCCGCAAGGGAAGTACGAGATGACGACGGCAGTTCGCACCGGCCTGACCGACCTGGTCGCTGACGCGCAGCGGTACCTGCGCAGGATTCTCCCCGGGCTCGCCTCGGCAGTGCATCCACTTGCTTCATTGCATGCCATTCCCCACGCGATGGCATCGCGCTACCACCTCGCCGGGCTGATGCTGTACGGGGAAACCCCCGCCATGCTCGCCGTGGCCCGCGAGCCGGGCGAATCCAGCACCCGTGTGATCCAGGATGTGCGCTGCCTGCGCTCTGCAGCGAATGCACTGGTGCTGTACGTCTCGCCCTATCTCACGCCGACCCAGCGCCGCTTCCTGGTCGAGAACCACATCGACTTCGTGGTCCCGCACACCCAGTTGTTCGCGCCGAGCCTGGCCATTGAGTTCCGCGACGACCCCGATCATGAGAAGAAAGCCATCTCGCTGCTGCCTTCGGCGCAGGCCGTACTGATCCACGTGCTGCTGAGCGGCCAGTCGCGCTGGTGGTCGCCGCGCGAGATCAGTGCCGTCGCCGGCTACACCTCGATGACGGCGTCGCGCCTGTCTGCCGAACTGGTCGGTCGCGGCCTGGTTGAACGCTCCACCGGGGGCCGCGAGCGCTTCCTGAAGCTGGCCGGCAACCGCGACGAGGTCTGGGCCAGGGCACAGCCGTTCCTGCGTTCCCCCATCCTGAAGGAAGTGGATGTCTGCTGGGGCCCGACCGCCGAGGCACTCCGCGATGCGGGGCATCCGGCGCCGATGGCAGGCCTCGATGCGCTTGCTGAAACGTCACCGCCCCCGATCGGTGGCACCCGCGCACTGCACATCGATGCGTGGCGGTTGCTGGGCGCACTTCCCATGCCCGGCCCGGACTGCCTTCAGAGCGCACGGCTGCAGATCTGGGCCTATCCGCCGGCATTCACCAGTATTGGCGATGTGGTGGACCCGCTTTCGCTGTATCTCAGCCTGCAGGGCAAACGCGGCCATGATGCAGACGCGCTGCAACAGCGGGTGGAACAGGCGCTGAGCGGAGACACGTATCCCGCATGACCGAAGCCCTATGCGGGCTGCTCGCTCGGCACTGCGGCGGCGCGCCTGGCGCTGTACTCGGCGAACACCACGCCGGACACCGCCAGCAGGCCACCGCCCAGTACCCAGCCACTGAGCGATTCGCCCAGCAGCAGTACAGCCAGCGCGGCGGTCACGATCGGCACCAGGTTGAAGAAGCCAGAGACGCGCGCAGCGCCCAGGCGTGACAATCCGGTCATCCAGGTCAGCGGCGCCAGGATCGAAGCGCACACGGCGGCGAAGCCGATGCAGCCGACCGCCGTGAGGTTATTCACCCCGGTGCCGACCAGCAGCTGTACCGGCAACAGGATCAGCGATGCAGCGGTGGCCTGCAGGAACAGCGACTCCAGCACCGACAGCGGAATCTTCCAGCGCTGCATCAGCACGTTGTAGGCGGCGAACGCCAATGCACCGATCAGCATGATCGCGTCGCCGCGGTTCAGGCCCTGCGCTGCCAACCGCGCCAGGTCGCCCTGCGAGACCACCGCCACCACACCGGCAGTGGAGATCACCGCGCCAAGAATGGAAGTGCCTCGCACCGGATGGCCCATGAACACGCGCGACAGCGCCAGCGCGATCAACGGAATCAGCGCCTGGATCACCCCCATGTTGGTGGCCGAGGTGAAGTGCGCCGCATAGTAGGCCAGGCACTGGTACATCACCCCACCCAGGCAGCCCAGCACCAGGAAGCGCCCGAGATTGGCGCGCACGGTCGGCAGGTTTTCGCGCAGACGTGGCAGCGCCAACGGCAGCAGGACCACCGCCGCGACCAGCCAGCGGAAGAAGCCGATGTCGATGGGGCCGACCGAGTCCGAGGCGAGCTTGGTGACGATGGTGTTCGCGCCCCACAGCAGGCAGGCGAGGATCGGGAAAAGATAGTTCACGGAACGCGGGTGTACGTAGGGGAATGGCCAGCGTACGCTTGGCGCATATCGAGGACATCCCGAAAATGCGCCACACCGACCCCGGCTTGCGGCAACCGATGGAGCCGATCCCCACCTTCCGCCAGCTGCCCGGCCCGATCTACTTCCGGCAGGGTGCGATGGAGCCCACGGACTGGGGGACGCACAGCCATCCGTGGGGCCAGTTCAACTTCGTCGCGCAGGGTGTGATGGAGATGAAGATCGACGGCGAATGGATGGTGTCCCCGCCGCACTACGCGATCTGGATTCCACCGGGAATGGCCCACTATTCGCGCAACCGCTCGCAGCTGGCCTACCGCTCGGCCTATCTGTCGCCGGCCTTGTCACGCCGCTTGCCTGATCGCTGCCGTGCACTGGAAGTCAGCCCGCTGCTGCGCGAGCTGCTGCACGAACTGGCACGGCAGGGCGTGACCGATCCGCAGACCCCGGCCCAGCGGCGCATGGCCGCCGTGGTGATCGACCAGATCGTCAATGCGGCCGTACTGCCCAGCTTCCTGCCGATCGCCAGCAGCGATGCACTGAAGCAGGTGATGGCGTACATGGAGAAACACCTGTCGGTGGCCGAATCGGTTGCCGAAATCGCGCAGCGGCACCATATGAGCGTGCGCAAGCTGGAGCGCATGGCACGCAGCGAGCTGGGCATGTCGCTCGGCGACTGGCGTGGACGGGTGAAGTTCGTGCGCGCCACCGAGGCGCTGTGCACCCGCCGGCCGATCAGCCGGATCGCCGAGGAGCTGGGCTATTCCGGCGTCAGCGCCTTCGCCGAGATGTTCAAGCGGCACGCGCAGTGCACGCCGGATCAGTACCGGAAGCTGCATCGGGCGGGGTGAGGCCGGCCTAGAGAGCGATCAGCAGGTCCACAAGCAGCCTCGGCAGGAACAAGGCGGCCAGAACGCAGGCAAACAGGATGAGAATGACCTTTGCCGTCAATGGGCGACGGCGGGGATTGTTGAAATAGAGGTGCAGATCGCGCAGTTCATCTTCCAGTCCCCTCCGCACGCCTGCGCTCTGTGTACCGGGCTCGAGCAACTGGCGCTCAAGCGCCTTCAGGCGCTTCATCAGCTCACGCGGCGGTGTAGCCCGCAGGATCAGCTGATTGAGCTCCTGAAGCCGGCGCGCCTGCGGCATCAGCGCTGCCACGAGATCATCCGGCGGAAGCTGTGAGACCCATCGCTGGGCGTCCGCATCCATCTCAGCCTGCAGCACATCGCGTTGCTGCTGCAGTTCGGCCAGGGAAGTGCGGCGCTGCCACATGAGGAGGCACAGGTGTGGTGGGTGGCGGGCAGTGTATCGCCCGCCGTCCCGGGAAGGGTGTCGATTTCCCGCCCCGTCGTTCGTCGGAACAGGAAAGGCAGGCCCTTCGACCTGCAGGAGTGCCACGATGTGCCCGATCCTCACCGCCTTCGCCACTTCCCCGGACCGCGGCCAGGGCCTGGCCCGTGACACGCGCGTGCGCTGGGCGCTGGAGGAGCTGGGCGTGCCCTACAACGTGCAGCTGCTCGGCTTTGCCGAGCTGAAGCAGCCCGCGCACCTGGCCCGCAACCCCTTCGGGCAGATCCCCACCTGGCAGGACGGCGGCCAGGTCCTGTTCGAATCCGGCGCGATCGTGCTGCACCTGGCCGAGCAGCATGCCGGCCTGCTTCCTGCTGATCCAGATGCACGCATGCGCGCGATCATGTGGGTGTTCGCTGCATTGAATACGGTGGAGCCGCCCATCGTCGAGCGCTCGATGGCCTGGGTGCTGGAGCACGAGCAGCCCTGGTATGCGCAGCGTCTGCCAATGCTCGATGAGCGTGTGCGTATGCGGCTGGCGCAGCTGTCCGCCTGGTTGGGATCGGCGTTGTGGCTGGAGGGCGAGTTCGGCGCCGGCGACCTGATGATGGTTTCGGTGCTGCTGCGCCTGAAGAGCAGCGGCCTCCTCGATGAGTACCCGCAGGTGGTGGCCTATGTGGGCCGTGCAACGCAGCGCCCCGCCTACCAGCGTGCGTTTGCTGCGCAGCTGGCGGTGTTCCAGAACGCCTGACGCCACGCCCGTGGGCAAGCCTCAGTGCAGACTGCGCCGGCATGCGGCCTGCACCAGCATCAGCTGCGCCACCAGGATCAGCATCGCGCAACCTGACAGCAGCCACGGGTCGATATACCACTGCGCGTTGAAGCTGAAATCTCCGGCGGAAATGCGCTTCCAGCCGTTGAAGTGCTGCATCGCCGCGACCACGAACGCGAAGCCGCCTGCGGTGTACGACAACCAGGGCACGATGAGGCCGCCCGGTCGTGCGAACAGCATCAGCACGCCCAGCACGCCGATGACCGTGCGCTGCACGCGGCAGTACGGGCAGACATAGGCCATCCCGCTCCATTCCACCGCCCAGGCCAGCAGGCTGACCAGCACCGCCGCGCCTGCCGCGATGTAGAGGACTCTGGATGAGATCGTCATGCTGCCATCGTGCGCCATCCCGTGTTCCTTCGTTCAAAGACCCAGGCAGGGTAGCAGCGCGGCAGGTTCAATCCTTCTTGAAAACCGTGCGCTTGCCGATCGGGCTGCTCTTGCGCGCCGTCGGCCGGGCCAGGCCGGGAATCAGGAAGTCGGTCACCTTGTGGCCCTTCTGCACCTTGGACGCCAGCCAGCGCGGCATGCGCCCGCGGCCGGACCAGGTCAGGCGCTTGTACTCCGGATCACGGTACTTGGCCGCCACTTTCCCGGTTCTGCGCCGTGCCGGTTTCCGGCGGGGAGCGGCCTCTTCGTTCGCCTCTCCGCCGAACAGCTCTTCGAGGGTATACCCCGCTTCTGCTGCTGCAGCCTTCAACATCCGCCGTACCGCACTGGCCGGACGGCGGCTGGAAATCAGCTGTTTCCGCTGTTCAGCGGCAACCACCAAGGCGCCCAGCTCCCGAAGGCTGAGCGATTCAATATCAATCGTCATGGGAGAAAGGTCTCCTGCGGACGGCCAGCTGTCAAGGCGCCTTGCCCTTGGCGTAGACACGGGCTTCACTGCCGGTGGGCTCCGATCGCCTTCGCCGGCCATCTCCGAGGACACCGACGTGAGCCACTCATCCCATTCGCTCGCTTACCTGCTTGCACGCATCCTGCTGATGGCGCTGTTCCTCATCTCCGGCCTAGGCAAGCTCGGTGATCTCAGCGGCACCCAGGGCTACATGGAAGCGATGGGCGTGCCCGGCATCCTGCTCTGGCCGACCATCGCCTTCGAGATCGGCAGCGGACTGTGCATCCTGCTTGGCTTCCAGACCCGGCTGGTGTCGATCGTGCTGGTGGGTTTCAGCCTGGTCACCGCTTTCATCTTCCATCACAACTTCGCCGACCAGACCCAACAGATCATGTTCCTGAAGAACCTGGGGCTGGCCGGTGGCTTCCTGCTGCTGGCCTGCACCGGGGCCGGGCGGTACAGCATTGATGGCAGAGGGCGGCGCGGGTAAGCGCCGATCGGCGACCCGCACGCGCTAGCGCCGAAGCTCAGCCTCCGGCGCCAATGTGTGGATCACCTTGCCCTGCGCATCGAGGAACTCGATCGCGCCGTAGCCTTCCGCAGTGACAGTCAGGCGCAGTCGCGTGCGGTCTGCCTTGTCGTTCAAGGCAATGGCCGGCGTGCCGTCAGGCCCGACCACCAGACCGATGCGGGTCGGTGCTTGCACCCCAGGAATCAGCTTGTTGCCCAGCGCAGGCTCGCGGATCAGCTTCGGCGCCTGGTTGATCGAAAAACTCACCGCGCCGTCCGGCGATACCCGCCAGCCGATCGCATCCATCGCCGGATGGTCCAGCGCAAGCACCGCCATGCCGCCGTCGACATCGGCGGTGCCGAAGCCACCGCGCTCGCTGCCCTGGTTGTCGTACAGCACCATGCCGGCAACGTTGAAGGCGCGCTTGTACTGCAGGCCATCGATGATCGGTGCCGGTGTCTTGCCGGACAGCGTCATGCGGATCACCCCCGTGTCATCGACGATATCGATGCGCCGTGCGGTGATGCGCTCGTGGTCCGGTGTTGCTACGCGCGTCTGCGGTGCCTTGTCGACGATCAGGCGTTGCAGGGTGTCAACCGACGGGCGCTTGGGTGAGTCGGATGGCTCGGCAGCGGCAGGCAGTGCCGCAAGGGTAGTCAGGGCGACGAACATACGGGCACTGCGCTTCATGCGGGCTCCTTGTCGTACGGATCGGCGGAAGCCGCATCATGCCACCCTTGCAGCGCCCTCTCATGAGGGAGGCGGAATTTCCGGCAGCTGGAGCCCCTGCGCCAGGGCGAATGCACGTGACGCGCGCCAGTACGCCTCAGGCGGCCTCTGCAGTTCGGGCCGGCTCCAGTAGTCATTGATGTGCAGCACGCTCATCACGTCGACCCATGCAGCGCGCGCATCGTGGACGCACATGCGCCAGCGATGATGCGGCGGAAAGTACGCGTAGTACTCAAGCGCCTGCCGCTGTGCCTGCTCTTCGTCAATCCCTGCCTGATGGATCAACGTCCACGCATGCATATGGCGCGCGTGCGCAAGCGCACCGAGATACTCATCCTCATCCAGCAAGGGAATCGGCTCGCCGCGCGCCAGGCACAGCGCGTCCGATTCGGTGTCGTACTCCAGCGACGGCTGCAACAGTTCCGGGTTCTGGTGCCAGTACCCTTCGCCCAGCACATGCAGCATCGCCCAATGCCAGGGCTCGTCGTGGAAGAGCAGTTCGTGCTCGTATTCGTGGCCGGCGGCCTGGTCCGGATAGCGTTCGCGTGCCTGTTCGATTGCCAGCGCTTCGGGAATCTGGCCGTAGCGCACCAGGCACCAGGCGAACAGATGCCGGCTGTCTTCGATTTCAGTGGTGAAGTCTTCCACCGGGGCGCGGGTGTCGGGCATGTTCGATCCTTGCGTGTGGATCAGATGTTGCCTTGAAGGCAGACCAGCAGCCGTTCATGCATGCTGGGTTGGTGGGCCCACCAGGATTCGAACCTGGAACCAAGGGATTATGAGTCCCCTGCTCTAACCGTTGAGCTATAGGCCCTGCGCAGCTTTACAGTGTAGTGGAGCCTGCGCTCAACCGGCTACCCGCCGACGCCAAGACACACTGAAAAACCCTCAGCCATCGCTGCGCAACGCGACGCGCCCAGGCTTGCGCAACAGCTGGCTCACCCAAACCGCGCGCCCATCTCCCGCACCCGCTCGGCGTTCGCCCCCGCCAACGACCGCATTGCCGGCGACTGGATCCGCCCGTCAACAGCCACGCACTGCCAGAATGCTTCAGCCACCGGTGCCGCCCAGCGCAGATGCTGCAGATCACCACTGCCCAGCGGTGCGACCGGCGACAGCGGCTCGTCCGCGCGCAACACGCCCAGCTTTGACGGCGCCAGCGACATCGGCAGCATGTCGTAGACCGGCGCCAGCGGCAGCGGGCCGCGATCAATGAAGTGGAAGGCGATGTTGCCGTGGTGCATGTCGCTGTTGCCGATCAGCCGCCCGAACGCATGGCGTCGGCCCATCGCCTGCACGGTGTCGGCCGTCAGCCAGCCTTGATCACGCAGTTCGGCGCCTGCAACCGGCCACGCTGGGGTGACCTCGCCGGTGAACGCAGACGATAGCGACAGCAGCGAGACCAGGCCTCGCCGCCCCAGCAGATCGGGCGTGCGGTCGAAGCGCTCGATTTCCAGGAAGGTGTGCGTGGGCGACTGCAGCAGTTCGCTGGACGCCGCGGCTTGTCCGGACTCGCGCAGGGCCTCAAGCGCCAGATGTTCGCAGACCAGCAGATCGCTCCAGCGCTGGGCGGCGGCGCCTTCATCAGGCTGCGCGAACTTGACCAGGACCGAGCGGCGCCTGCCGTAGGCCTCTACGGTGGCGGTGAACTTGGGTTGCTCGCCACCCGGCGAGGAGCCCACGTCCTCTCCGTCCAGCGCAGCACGCGCACGCTCGCGATACTGTGCAAGACGATCGTCGGCCGCAACCCGATCGATCGGCACCTGCAACGTCTCCATCGCCGCCTCCACGGCGGCGGTACCGAGCAGCAGGTCGCCCGCTTCAGTCCCGCCAGCGGTTACCAGGGCCATCAACACATCGTCCGGTTGCCAGCTCTTGAGGTCCTTCGGCAGGCCGAGCGCCTGCGCACGGCCATGGGCGAAGCTGCGACCAAGAAATCCCTGCGGTCGCAGGTCATCCAGGTACCACGGCAAGACAGGAAAGATGGCGGCAACGTCACCTTCGGGCGCGCGTCGCAGGTTCGGACAGTCAGGCCCGGCATCGACGTGGAAGCCGCCTCCTACCAGCGCAATTACCCGCCCCAGCTCCTCCAGCGTCGCATCTTCGCGCAGCCGGTACAGCGGCCATTCGCTGCCGGCCCGGGTGGGCCGCCGCAGCGCATAGGCGGTTGCCCGGGTGCTGCCCATGCGCACCACCTGCGGGCCACTGGCGGCCACCAGCCGGCTGAGCGCCATCCGGCCCACCCCCAGACGCTCGGCCAGCGCCGCGGCAGGTAGCGGCTGGCCGGGGGCCAGCTGAGCGATCAGATCCAGTACCTGTGGGCGTTGAGCGCGTGGCATGTGCATTACGTAATACGAAATTTGTTACGTAATTAGCATCAAAAAAGCGGGGCTGCAAGCGCGGCCGTGCACCTATGAGTTTGAAAATAATGGACATATTCACGAAGAGCCAGCTTCGACGCGAGCCTTCCGTTACATTACTTGTTACGTAATCATAAGCCTCAGCCAAGCATAGGCTCGGCTTTACAGGGATATGGTGGGCAAAGAAAAACCCCGCCGAAGCGGGGTTTCTCTCAACGCTTCAACAGCCGCTGGAAATCAATCGATATCCAGGAAGCTGCGCAGCTGCTCCGAGCGGCTCGGGTGACGCAGCTTGCGCAGGGCCTTCGCTTCGATCTGGCGGATGCGCTCGCGGGTCACGTCGAACTGCTTGCCGACTTCCTCGAGGGTGTGGTCGGTGTTCATGTCGATACCGAAGCGCATGCGCAGCACCTTGGCTTCCCTCGGGGTGAGGCCGGCCAGCACGTCGCGCACGGTTTCAGACAGATTGATGTTGGTGGTGTTCTCGATCGGGGACTCCACGTTGGTGTCCTCGATGAAGTCGCCCAGATGGGAATCCTCGTCGTCGCCGATCGGGGTTTCCATCGAGATCGGCTCCTTGGCGATCTTCATCACCTTGCGGATCTTGTCTTCCGGCATGTCCATTTCCTTGGCCAGCTCCTCCGGCGTAGCCTCGCGGCCGTACTGCTGGAGCATCTGGCGGGAAATGCGGTTCAACTTGTTGATCGTCTCGATCATGTGCACCGGAATACGGATGGTGCGCGCCTGGTCGGCGATCGAGCGGGTGATCGCCTGGCGGATCCACCAGGTGGCGTAGGTCGAGAACTTGTAACCGCGGCGGTACTCGAACTTGTCCACGGCCTTCATCAGGCCGATGTTGCCTTCCTGGATCAGGTCGAGGAACTGCAGGCCGCGATTGGTGTACTTCTTGGCGATCGAGATCACCAGGCGCAGGTTGGCCTCGACCATTTCCTTCTTGGCCTTGCGCGCCTTGGCTTCACCGTAGGCCATGGCACGGCTGATTTCCTTCAGCTCTTCCAGGTCCAGCTGGGTCAGCTTCTCGATGTCGATCGTCGCCTGCTGTTCCGCGATGATCTGGTCCTTCACTTCACGCAGGGCCGACGACCACTTCTGCTTGCGCTTCAGTGCGTCTTCCACCCACTCCAGGTTGGTCTGGTTGCCTTCCCAGGAACGGATGAAGTCCTTGCGCGGCATGCGGGCGGTGACGGTCGCCAGATTCAGCACACGGCGCTCATGGGCCTTGATCGACGCCATGGTGTCGCGCAGCTGCTTGGTCAGCACATCGGTCAGCGGCAGCGGCAGCTTCAGGGTGACGAACACCGCCGACATCTCTTCGCGCAGGCGCGGCAGGTTCTTCTTGTCGCCCTTGGTCGCCGCCTTCTTGAAGGCGTTGAAGGCATCGCTCAGCGCCTGCATGCGCGCAGCGACTTCCTCCGGATCCGGACCGGTCGGTGCGGCTTCTTCCTCGCCACCCTCGACATCATCGTCCTCGTCCTCGTCGCCTTCGGCGTCGGCATCGCTGCTGTCATCGGCAGCAGCCGCCGGCGGCGCCGGCTCTTCGTCGGCCAGGTCGTTGAAGCCAACGATCACTTCGGCCAGGCGCTTCTTGCCTTCCTTGTGGGCTTCGTAGTCGGTCAGCAGCGACTCGACCGAAACCGGGAACTGGCCCAGGGCGGCCTGGACCTGCGAAAGGCCTTCCTCGATGCGCTTGGCGATGGCGATTTCGCCTTCGCGGGTCAGCAGCTCGACGGTGCCCATTTCGCGCATGTACATGCGCACCGGGTCGGTGGTACGGCCACCTTCGGTGTCGAGCGCGCTCAGCGCGGCGGCAGCTTCTTCGGCCGCGGTGTCATCGACTTCGCGGTTACCGGTGTTGCCATCGTTGAGAAGCAGGGTTTCCACATCCGGCGCAACTTCATGGACATCGATGCCCATGCCGTTGATCATGCCGATGATGTCTTCGATCTGTTCCGGGTCGACCATGTCGTCCGGCAGATGGTCATTGACTTCGGCGTAGGTCAGGTAGCCCTGTTCCAGGCCCTTGCTGATCAGTTGCTTGATTTCGGATTGGGCAGGACGTTCGTTGGCCATGTAGTGCTCGCGCCACCGGCTAGGGAGAAATAGGGAACGTAGCATTATACCAGCCCGGGGCCCCGCCTGCCGGGCGGTGGTCCCGCAGGCTCAGGGCCTGAGAAGGAAGGTCACGGGACCGTCATTGACCAGGCTGACGACCATATGGGCACCAAATCGGCCCGTTTCCACCCCTGGCGCGTGATTTTCACGACAGATCTCGACAAATCGATTGAACCCGCGTTCAGCCTCGTCCGGCGGTGCGGCGCTGGTGAAGCTGGGCCGCATGCCCGAACGGGTATCGGCCGCCAGGGTGAACTGGCTGACCAGCAGCAGGCCGCCGCCGGTGTCGCGCAGCGACCGGTTCATCTTCCCGGCCTCGTCGGCGAACACCCGGTAGCCCAGCAGGCGCTCGGCCATGCGCCGCAGCTGGGCCTCGGTATCGCCCGGTTCCATGCCCACCAGCGCCAGCAGGCCCGGACCAATCTGGCCGACCGCTTCGTCATCGACGTGGACGGCAGCCTGGCTGACACGCTGGATAAGGACGAGCATCGTGGGCTCCAATGAACGGGGCCGGCCACGATAGCAGCGCCCTTGGCTAAACTGGCGCAGATGAATCCGCAACGCAAAGCCCGGCTGGTCTACCGCGCCACCACCCTGTTCGCCCGCCTGCCCTGGCCGCTGCTGCGGGGAATCGCCCGTGCCCTGTCCTGGACCTGGATCAGTCTCAACGCCCGTGAGAGCCGCGTCACCCGACGCAACCTGGAGCTGGCCTACCCGGACCTGGACCGCGCCACGCGCGACCGCCTGCACCGGGAGCTGCTGCGCTCCACCGCCCTGCAGGCCATCGAGACCCTGCGCCTGTGGAGCCAGGCGCCGGCCGACAACCTGCGCCTGCACCTGAAGCAGCGCCACGGCGAGGCCCTGTACGACGCGGCCCTGGCCAGCGGCAAGGGCGTGATCGTGGCCGCACCGCACTTCGGCAACTGGGAGCTGCTGAACCAGTGGCTGGCCTCGCGCGGGCAGATCGCCATCGTCTACAAGCCACCGGAGGACGAGGCCAGCGATGCCTTCCTGCAGCTGGTGCGGGGCGGCCAGAACGTACAGCAGGTGCGCGCCGAAGGCCCGGCCGTGCGCCAGCTGTTCAAGGTGCTCAAGGACGGCGGTGCCACCGGCATCCTGCCCGACCAGCAGCCCAAGGCCGGCGATGGCGTGTTCGTGCCGTTCTTCGGCGTGCAGGCGCTGACCATGACCCTGGTCAACCGGCTGGCCGAGCGCACCGGCGCCACCGTGCTGTATGGCTGGTGCGAGCGCATCGGCCCGGACATGGAATTCGCCCTGCACATCGAACCGACCGACGCCGCCGTGGCCGACCCCGACCCGCAGGTGGCCGCCACCGCGCTCAATGCCGGCATCGAGCGCATTGCCCGCCGCGATCCGGCGCAGTACCAGTGGACCTACAAGCGCTATACGCTGCGGCCACCGGGCAGCGGCGAAGAAGACCCGTACGCGACCGAAGAGCATCCGCACTGACGGCCGCCGCACCCAGGCCCATCCGGCCCCTGCGACCGGCGGCCGCACCACGTTGAATACGACGCCGGCGCCCCCATAGAGACTGCGATGTCCGACTCCCCCGGTCCTGCCATGTCTGCTGCTTCTTCCCTGTTCGGCGATCCGGCCGCGATCCGCTGCGAGCGCGCGGTGGCCGAACTGCGTGCCGGTCGCCCGGTGCTTCTCCACGATGGCCAGGGCCAGCGCCTGGCGGTGATCGCGCTGGACAGCGCCACGGCCAGCAGCTTCGCTGCCTTCGCCAATGCCGCCCGCGAGCGGCACTACCTGTTCCTGACCGCCACCCGCGCCCGCGTGCTTGGCGTGGAGGCCCCGCAGGGTGCGCGCCTGCCGCTGGCCGGTGTTGCCTTCGATGCCCTGCCCTCGCTGGGCTACCTGCGTGAACCGGGCCCGATGCCGGACGGCTGGAGCGCCGGTGACGCCTTCGATGCAGGCGCGGTGGAACTGGCCCGCCTCGGCCTGTTGCTGCCGGCGATGGTGGCGGTGCGCCTGGACGCCGAAGACCGCACCTTCGATGGCGCGGCCGAGGTTGCGCTGTGCGACCTGGCCGAGGGCGCAGCACATGCCGCGCATGACTACGAACTGGTGGCGCGTTCGCCGGTACCGCTGCGCGATGTCGGCATGACCACGTTCGCGGTGTTCCGTGGTGGCGTCGCCCAGCGTGACCAGGTCGCGATCATCGTCGGCGAACCGGATCTGTCGGCGGTGGTACCGGTACGCGTGCACTCCTCGTGCCTGACCGGCGACCTGTTCGGTTCGCTCAAGTGCGACTGCGGCGACCAGCTGCGGCGCGGCCTGCGCAAGCTGAAGGAACTGGGCGGCGGCGTGCTGCTGTACCTGGACCAGGAAGGCCGCGGTACCGGCATCGCGGCCAAGATGCGTGCCTACGGCTACCAGCATGACGGCCTGGACACCATCGATGCCGATGCACAGCTCGGCTTCGGCGCCGACGAACGGCGCTACGGCAGCGCGGTGGCGATGCTGCGCGGCCTGGGCATTTCGCGCGTGGCCCTGCTCAGCAACAACCCGACCAAGGCGCAGCGCCTGCGCAACGCTGGCATCGAGGTGCTGGACTGCATTCCGGTCACCGGCGAGATCACCGCCGAGAACGAGCACTACCTGCGCACCAAGGCTGATCGTGCCGGCCACATGCTGGATGTGGACGCGCTGATCCAGGCTGCCCAGTAACGCAGCCGACCTGCTACCGTCTGCGCGGTGCGGCCACGGCCGCCACCGCCCGCCCTGCCACCTGACGGAGCCCGCGTGACCGACGTTCCCCTTACTGCTCCGACCACCGATGCCTGGCAGTCGCTGCCGCGCCGCGCCGCGCGGCTGGCCGCACTGGAAGGTGCCTTCGGCGGCCTGTTTGTGCCGGGCCTGCCGCTGGCCGCAGCCGCGTGGTTCTTCGACCTGCCCGGCGGCCTGTGGACGGCCGCCCTTGGGCTGCTGATCGGCATCGTCTTCGGCGCCTGGCTCGGCCGCCGGCGCCTGGTCCGCACCCGCTGGCGGCTGGATGCCCAAGGGCTGGGCCTGCGCCGCGACCTGATGTGGCAGCTGGAAACGCGCATCCCCATTTCGCGCGTGCAGCACCTGGACCTGCGCCGCGGCCCACTGGAACGCCGTGCCGGCCTGGCCACGCTGATCGTGCACACCGCCGGAACCCGCATGAGCGCAGTGACCGTCAGCGGCCTGGACGAGGCGGATGCCGAGCGCCTGCGCGATACCCTGTCCCACCAGCTCGACCAGGACGCCGACGCCCTGTGAGCCTGCCACCGCCTCTGCCTGCAGCACTGCCCGCCGGTGGCGAGGACCACCGCCTGCATCCGTGGTCGTGGTTGTTCGTACTGTTGATGCAGTTGCGCCATTACTTCCTGCCGCTGGTCGCACTGCTGGTGTTCGGCCAGCGCGGCGACCGCGACCCGATGTGGGCGCAGCTGATTCCGCTGACGGCAATTGCCGCACTGGTACTGGTGTCGGTGCTGCAGTACCTCAGCTACCGCTACCGTATCGGCAGTGATGCGATCACCGTGCGCAGCGGTCTGCTCGCGCGCAACCGGCGCGAGATTCCGTTCGCGCGCATCCACAACGTGGAGGTGCGGCAGAACCCGCTGCACCGTCTGTTTGGTGTGGCCGAGCTGCGCCTGGAATCAGCCGGTGGCGTGCGCCCGGAAGCGGAGATGCGGGTGCTGAAGCTGGACCAGGCGCTGGCGCTGGAACGGCTGGTCCGCCAGCGCGGGCAGGCGCCGCAGGCCGCCGGCATCACCGAGCCCGACCCGGTTGCCAGCACCGCGACTGAGAACGAGCAGGTACTGCTGCGCCTGTCGAGTTGGGACGTGGTACGCATGGGCCTGCTCTCCAACCGCGGCTGGGCGCTGGCGATCGCCGCGTTCGGCGTGCTGTTCCAGACCGTGCCACGGCCGGTGATGGACGATGCCCTCCAGCGCGGTGGACGCGAAGCCTTTGGCTACGCCAGCCATCTGCACCCCGGCGTGACCGGCGCGTTTCTGCTGCTGGCTGCCGCGCTGCTGCTGGGCTGGCTTGCGCTGCGCGTGCTGTCGGTGGTGCTGACGCTGCTGCGCTACCACGGCTTCACCCTCAGCGAGCAGGACCGACGCCTGACCGTATCGGCCGGTCTGCTCAGCCGCACCCGCAGCAGCGTGGCGCGCCGGCGCATCCAGGCCTGGACGCTGCGCGAAGGTACTTTGCAGCGCTGGTTCGGGCTGCGTCAGCTGCGCATCGACAGTGCCGCCGGTGGCCCCGCGCGCGATGAGGACCGCGCCCTGCGCGAACTCGCGCCGCTGGCGTCCAGTACACATTGTGAGCAGCTGGTGCAGCACCTGCTGCCGCAGCTGCAGTGGCCTCCGCTGCAATGGCAGTCCATTCCGCAGCGCGGCTGGTGGCGGCTGTGCCTGGGCGCACTGGTGCTGGTGCCGCTGCTGGCTGCGGCCGCGTACTGGCGCTGGGGCCCATGGGGCCTGCTGGTGCTGGCGTGGCTACCGGTGGCGCTGCTGGTCGCGCACCGGCAGATGGCACGCATGGGCTGGTACCTGGACGAACACTATGTGGCGGTGCGCGGCGGCTGGTGGAAGCGCTGGTGGCGCTGGGCCGAGCTGGACAAGGTGCAGGGCCTGCGCCTGCAACGCTCGCCGCTGGACAAACTGCTGGGCACCAGCAGCCTGCAGCTGGATACCGCCGGCGCGCATGGTGATGTGGCGCTGACGCTGCATCATCTGCCGCAGGCACAGGCCCAACAGGTGATGGATCAACTGGCCGCGGCGCTGGCGCGGCGCAAGCTGCGCTGGTAAGCACTACAGGTCGTGCCGATCGCCGGCCGGCAACTGCCGCCATTCCCGAGGTTGCCGGCCAGCGGCCGGCACTACCGCGAGCGGGGTCAGCGAGGCATCAGCGCTGCGACGGGCCCCAATACCCCAGGTCCTTGCGGATCTGCAGATCGCGCACCCAGCTGCCGAATGGCTTGCGCCGCAACGCACCCATTTCACCGGACAGGAAATCCTCGGTGGCCGCGATCACCCGTTCACTGGAGCGGCCATCGCGGTAAGGGTGGATGGCATCGGCGTAGCGCATGATTTCCGCCTGCAGCGCGGCGTCCGGGTGCAGCGCGCGCTGCAGCATCGCCTGCAGCTGCGCAGCATCATCGAAGTCGATCATGTGCGGCTTCGGCACGCGGTTGCGGAAGGTCACCACCGGCTTGTGCTGCACGATGAACTCCGAAACGATCGATGAGGTGTCCGACACCAGCACATCGGCGGCACGCTGCGCGGCCATCACCTGCTCCGGCTCGATGAAGCGGGCATTGGCACCGGCCAGCGCGCGGTAGCGTTCGAACAGTTCCGGTGGGCACTTCGGGTGCAGGGTCAGCAGCCAGTAGTGGTCACCGGCGGCGATATCAGCGGCGATCTGCGCATGCAGGTGCGGAGCCGCGCTGAGCCGCTCGGTGAAGGTGGAACCGAACAGGATCACCGGGCGGTCACCGGCCGGTGCGCGCAGCGCGGAACTCTCGCCTCCGTCATCGCGGAACAGCGGGTCCAGCTTCGGCCAGCCAGTCTCGGCCACGGCGAAGTGGCCCTGCAGGCTGGCGATCTCGCGGAACGGTGCGGTCGTGGCCGGCCCCTGCGTGCAGTACAGGTCGAACATGCCGCGCACCCGGAAGTGGCCGCGCGCACTGTCCCGCTTCTCCACGTTGAAGCCATGGAACAGCTGCACCTTGGCCCCCGAAAGGAAGGTCGGCACCCAGTTGGCCGCGCTGAACACCGCCCGCGGACGCATTGCCAGGGCCTGCTTCAGGCCCACGTTGGGCACCCCCGGCAGGCTGCTGCCGGCCGCGCCGTCCTCGAACCAGGCCGCCACCTCCTGCCCTGACGCGTGCAAGGCCTGCGCCAACGGGGCGAGAATAGGCAGCGCATAGCGCTCCGTCGCAAACAACAGGTACCCGGCCATCATGTCCTCCACGACCGCTCCCATCGAACGGCCTCGCATCTCGGCGTGCATTATCGCGTTCAACGAGGCCGGGCGCATCGGCGACTGCCTGGCCTCGCTGGCCTTCTGCGATGAGATCGTGGTGGTGGACTCGCAGTCCACCGATGCCACCGTAGCCATCGCCGAGTCCGCCGGTGCCCGCGTGCTGCAGCGCCGGTTCGAGGGCTTCCGCAGCCAGAAGGCGTTCTGCGTCGAGCAGGCCAGCCACGACTGGGTGCTGTGCCTGGACGCCGACGAGCGCATCAGCCCCGAACTGCGCACGGCCATCGAGCAGGCCCGCGACGGTGGCTTCGGCGGCCAGGCCGGCTACCGCTTCGCCCGCCTCTCGGAGTACTTCGGGAAGTTCCTGCGCCATGGCAATGCCTACCCGGACCGGGTGATGCGCCTGTTCGACCGCCGCCGCGGCGGCTGGCGCGGCAAGCGCGAGATCCACGAGGCGGCCAGTGTCGACGGCAGTGTGGGCACCCTGCGCGGCGACCTGATCCACTATCCGTACCGGTCATTGCAGCAGCAGCTGGCCAAGACCGAGAAGTACGCGCGGATGATGGCCGAGCACGAGTTCGCACGCGGCAAGCGGGCCACGCTGGGCAAGCTGGTGCTGGCGCCGGCCTGGCGGTTCTGGCGCGGCTTCCTGTTCCGTGGCGGCTTCCGCGACGGCTGGCATGGTCTGGTCTACGCCTACGTCCGCGCCAACTACGTGCGGCAGAAGACCATCATGCTGTGGATGCTGGGCAATGGACAGGCGGTGGCCGACCCGGCACCTTCCGCGGACCGGCCTTGACCACGCTGTGTCACACTGCGTGGGCGTTGCCTGAAGACCCCCCATGAAAATCCTGTACACCAACTTCCACTACGGCGACGGTGGCGGCCACACCACGTACATCGTCTCGCTGGCGCGTGCGCTGCACGGCCAGCACACGCTCCACGTCGCCGCGCCGGCCGACAGCCGCCTGCTGCGGACCATGGCCGATGAAGGCATTGCCCGCACACTGCCGATTGCGTTCGGCAGCGGCCTGCCAACGCTGCCCCGGCAGCTGGCCGAACAGCGCGCGCTGCGCAGGCTGGTCCACGATGAAGGCATCGACCTGATCCATGTCAACGGTGCACGCGACCACCGCTTCGTGATGCAGGGGCTGCTGGGCATGCGCCGCCCGCCGATCGTGCTGACCAAGCACAACAGCAAACCCACCAATACCTTTGGCAATGCGCTGCGCGCACGCTGGGCCACCGATCGGCTGATCGCGGTCTCGGCCGACACCAAGCGCCTGCTGGAACAGGGCCCGTACCGTCGCTGCCCGATCGACGTGGTCCGCAATGGCGTTGACCTGGAGCGCTACTCACCGCAGCCGGCCGGCACCGGCAGCGCGCTGCGCCAGCAGTGGACGCAGGATCCACAGGCGCTGGTGCTGGTCAGCAACGCCGGCACCGACGATTACAAGGGCTGGATCGACCTGGCCCGGGCCATCGCACGGCTGCCCGATGCGGTGCGTCCGCATGTGCACATGGCCGTGGCCGGCCACCTGCCCAGCGCGCAGCAGCGCGAACAGGTGCAGGCGCTGGGCGAGGTGGCCGCGCAGGTGCACTTCACCGGCCTGCTGGCCGATACCCGTGTCCTGATCGCGGCCGGCGATGCTGGCTTCGTACTGTCCCATGACGTCGAGACGATCTCCTTCGCCTGCCGCGAGATGATGGCCAGCGCCAAGCCGATGCTGGTCAGCGACTACGCGGGCCTGCCGGAGAACATCGAACAAGGCGTCGATGGCTGGGTGGTTGCCACACGCGACATCGACGCCATCGCCGCCCAGGTACAGGCGCTGTACGCACAGCGCGATGCGCTGCCGGAACAGGGCCGCGCAGCACGCCGCCATGCACAGCGGGAGTTCGGCCTGCAGACATTCGCCGACGCCACGCTGGCCAGCTATCACGCCGCCCTGGCCAGCACCTGAGCCACGCTCCCCGAACGCTCAATCGGTGATGCCGGGCCCCTGCAGGCGGCGCTCGTGCTCGAGTTCCGCCACTGACGGCCGGCAGTCGCCGGCGACCGCATCGGCAGGCACCAGCCACCAGCGGCGACGATTGGAAATGCCCGCCATCTCGGCCCGCGCACGATCGATGCAGGCCTGCATCGCATCCTCGTTCACCAGCAGCCAGCGTTGCTGCGGAACCAGCCGCTGCCAGCGCACGGCCGCCTGCAGCTGTTGATGCCAACGTGCTTCGAATCCAAAGGTGGCCGCCGGGCGATCGGCCATCAGCAGGTTCTGCTCTTTCCATGCCACCAGTCCCAGCTCGGCCTGCGGACCGATGCGTGCACTCACTTCACGCATCAGGCCACGGGCCGAGCTGGAGTCGTTCAACACCGGATAACCGACCAGGCTGTACAGCACCCAGACTCCTGCCAGGGTAGAGACCAGGGCAACGTGCCGACGCTGGCGCCCGCACACCCACAGGCTCAAGGCCGACCAGACCGCCATCGCCAGCGCCGCCCAGGCCAGCGCATCGGTGGCACCGGGAAGCAACCCGCGGCCATGGGTAAGGCGCACTTCGAAATCCGAATCACCCAGCAGCGCCAGCGCACCGACCAGCCCCAGCGCCAGTGCCAGCAACGCGGTGAATGCGCCCAGCACGCGCTGCACATCGCGCCGCCTCAGCAGCCCGGGCAGCAACGGCGCCAACGCCAGGCAGAACATCGGCAATGCCGGCAGGATGTAGACGTCGCGCTTGCCGTGCGGAAGCGAGAAGAACAGCACGACCAGCAGCCACCAGGCCAACGGCAGCAGGTAGCGCGCATCGCGCCGGCGCAGCCGCCGGAACCAGGCCGGAAGCGCCCAGGGCAGCAGCAGGAACGCAGGAACCCACATCGACGGCATGATCGCCAGGAAGTACCACCACGGCTGGTGATGGTCCCAGGACTGCGTATAGCGCCGCGCAGTCTGCCGGAACAGGATGTCGTCCATGTAGGCGCGGTACGGCTCCGAACCGGTGGCGAAGCCTGCCAGCAGCATCGGCGCCAGCCACAACGACACCGCCAGCAGGAAGGCCAACGGTGCCAGCCAGAAACGCAGGTCGCGCACGTGCAGGCGTACCCGCGGCCAGTGCAGCACGGATGCGACTGCCGCCGGCGCGATCATCATCAGCGCCAGCACGCCTACGCCCTTGGTGATCACACCAATGCCGGCAAAGAACCAGCCCAGCCACCACCAGCGCCAGGACGGACCCAGCAGCAGATGGCGCAGCAGGCCGTAGTTGGCCAGGGTGATGAACAGCACCACCAGCGGATCGATCTGCGCCTTCTTCGCCTGGAAGGTGAAGTGCAGCGCGAACAGCAGTGCCCAGCCCGCGTACAGCCCCACCTGCCGCGTCCACAGGCGGCGGCCGAGATCGACCACGCACCACAGCGTGCCCAGCGCGGCCAGCAGCGAGGGCAGCAGGAACGCCACCCGCCAGTGGCCGACCAGGCTGTACATCGCCGCCTGCAACCACATCAGCATCGGCGGCTTGTCCGAATAGAGCTCGGGGCCGCGATGCGGGAACAACCAGTAGCCACTGTCGACCATCTGCTTGGCCACCAGCGCGAAACGTGGCTCATCCGAGGGCCATGGATCACGGAGGCCCAGGCCGGCCCCCAGCACCAGCAGGGCCATCACCACCAACAACCACGTCTGGCGCGACGCGTGGGTTTTCAGCATGGGACTCGAAACGGCAGCGGGGGTCAGGCTGCTTTTAACAGACGCGCGTAGAAGAAACCGTCAGCATCGTTTTCACCCGGCAGCCGCTGGCGCGCCACCCCTTCGCAATCCACGCCGAATGCATCGCCCAGCGGCTGCGCCACGGCATCCGGATGCCACTTCAGGAATGCGCGCACCTGATCGATGTTCTCGGCGCGCAGGATCGAACAGGTGGCATACAACAGCACGCCGCCCGGGCGCAGCATCGACCAGCAGGCTTCCAGCAGGCGCGCCTGCACGCCGACCAGTGCATCGATGTCTTCGGCGCGACGGTGGAACATCACATCCGGCTGGCGGCGGATCACGCCGGTCGCCGAGCACGGCGCATCAAGCAGGATCGCGTCGAACGGCACGCCATCCCACCAGGCACCCGGATCACTGGCATCTGCCGCCAGGGTCTGCGCATGCTCGCCCACGCCGGTACGGGTGTAGGTATCGCGTGCACGGGCCAGGCGGCGCGCGTCGATATCCAGCGCCAGCAGGCGCAGGCTGGGGTCGCGCTCGAGCAGATGCGCCGACTTGCCGCCGGGTGCCGCACAAGCGTCCAGCACGCGGGCACCGGCCATCGGGGCCAGCGCATCGGCGGCACACTGCGCCGACAGGTCCTGCACCGAGATCGCGCCCTCGGCGAAGCCGGGCAGCTGATTCACGGCAGCCGGAGAGGCCAGGCGCAACGCGTCGGCACTGAGCGGACTGGCTTCTGCAGCAATGCCGGCTTCGGCCAGCGCGGCCAGTGCCTTGTCACGACCGCCCTGCTGGCGGTTGGCGCGCAGCCACAGGGGCGCCGGTTGCAGGCTGGCGCTGAAGATCGCGTCGGCCTGTGCCGGCCAATCGCGTTGCACCGCATCGGCCAGCCATTCCGGGAAGGCATCGCGCGCTGGCTGCTCCGGGAAACCTTCGCGCTGCGCGCGGCGCAGGATCGCATTGACCAGGCCCGCCTGGCGCTCACGGCCCAGTGCACGCGCGGCATCGACGGTGGCCGACAGCGCCGCGTGCGCCGGCAGCTCCAGCACGTCCAGCTGGGCGAACCCGACCATCAGCAGCGTGCGCAGATCGGCATCACGCGCCGACAGCGGCTTCTGCATCCACGACTGCAGCGCCGCGTCATAGGTGCTGCGGCGGCGCAGGACGGCGAAACACAGGGCTTCCAGCAGCGCGCGGTCGCGGCTGTCGGCCAGCTTCGGCAGCGCCCAGGCCAGTTCGGCCTTCAGCGAACGGCCACGGGTGAACACCTGTGCCAGCACACGTGCGGCCAGCATGCGCGTGGCCGCGCCCGGCGCCGCCTTGGCGACGGAGAAATCGTTCTGCTTCGACACCGCTTATGCCCCCACGCGCAGATCGCGGCGGGCGTTGAGGTAGTCGGCCGCAGTAATCGCCTTGCCACCTTCCCGCTGCAGCACACGCAGGCGCAGTGCGCCCTGGCCACAGGCGATGTCGATGCCATCGCGGCTGGCCGCCAGCACCGTGCCCGGCGCCTGGCCGTGGGCCTCATCCAGCGCCACCGCGCCATGGATGCGCACCCGCTCGCCAGCCAGCGTCGCCTCGGCGATCGGCCACGGATTGAAGGCGCGCACGGTGCGTGCCAGCGCCCCTGCATCCAGCGCCCAGTCCAGACGGGCCTCGGCCTTGTCCAGCTTGTGCGCGTAGGTCACGCCCTGCTCCGGCTGCGGCCGCGCGATCGGCTTGATGCCGGCCCGCAGCAGGCCCAGGCCGTCGGACAGCACCTGCGCGCCCAGTTCCGCCAGCTTGTCATGCAGCTGACCACCGGTATCGGTGGCCGCGATCGGCAGCTCCTGGTGCAGCAGCACCGGGCCGGTATCCAGGCCGGCCTCCATCTGCATCAGGCAGACGCCGGTCTTCGCATCGCCGGCCTGGATCGCGCGCTGGATCGGCGCGGCGCCGCGCCAGCGCGGCAGCAGCGAGGCGTGCACGTTCCAGCAGCCGTGGGTCGGAATGGCCAGCACCGCCTTCGGCAGGATCAGGCCATAGGCCACCACCACCATCAGGTCCGGCTGCAGGTCGCGCAGCTGCTGCTGGGCGGCTTCATCCTTCAGCGATTCGGGCTGGTAGACCGGAATGCCACGGGCCACGGCTTCAAGCTTGACCGGCGACGGCGCCAGGCCACGGCCACGGCCGGCCGGACGATCAGGCTGGGTGTAGACGGCCACGACCTCATGGTGGCGCGCAGCCGCGCGCAGCGACGACACCGCGAATTCCGGCGTACCGGCAAAGACAATCCTCATGGCTACCCCACTTGCAGGATGGATTCGTGCAGGAAAGAAAACGGCGCCGTCGGCCGGCGCCGTACAGCCCGCGCGCGTCGCGCAGGCACGGGCCACCCGAAGGGCGGCCCGGATTGGCGATCACGCCACGTGCTTGCGCTGCTTGGCCAGCTTCTTGCGCACCATCTCGCGCTTGAGCGGCGACAGATAGTCGATGAACAGCTTGCCGTCCAGGTGATCCATCTCGTGCTGGATGCAGGTGGCCAGCACTTCGCCGGCTTCCAGCTGCTGTTCCTGGCCGTTGCGGTCCAGGTACTTCACGGTGATGGTATCGGCGCGGGTCACGTCGGCGAAGATGCCCGGAACCGACAGGCAGCCCTCCTGATACACCCGGCCTCCGTCCTTGGCGACGATTTCCGGGTTGATGAACACATGCGGTTCATTCTTTTCTTCGCTGACGTCGATGACCATGAAGCGCTTGTGCACGTCCACCTGGGTGGCGGCCAGGCCAATGCCCGGGGCGTCGTACATGGTCAGGAACATGTTGTCGATCAGTTCCTGGAAGGCCGGCGTGGTGACTTCGGCGGCTTCGATCAACGCAGCCTTGGTACGCAGGCGCGGATCGGGGAACTCGAGAATGGGAAGAAGGGCCATGGCTGTTTCCGGATAGGGGGCCGGCACGCCGGCATACGTCGCAGATTCTAGCTCCAACGCTTGCCTTGCGCCCCGGTTTCTGGACTATAGTGCGCGGACCTGTTGGGGAATCAGGGCTTCACACCTATGTTGCTTCGTTTTCGTACGGTCGTCGCCGCGGCGATGCTGACCGTGGCTGCCTATGCTACCGCCGTGGAAGTGAATGGCGGGCACCCGGACACCTATGTGGTCCGAAAAGGGGATACGTTGTGGGATATCGCCGCACGTTTCCTGCAGAAGCCGTGGCTGTGGCCGGAGATCTGGCAGGCCAATCCGCAGATCGCCAATCCGCACCTGATCTATCCCGGTGACGTGCTCAGCCTGGCCTATCTGGACCGGGTGACCGTCGCTGCCAAGCCCGGCCCGCGCCAGGAAGCCCCGATCGATGCCATTCCGCTGGCCCAGGTCGAGCCGTTCCTGAAGCAGCTGAGCGTGGTCGACAGCATCGAGCAGCTACCCTACGTGGCCGGCCTGGAAGAAGAACGCCTGCGCGTCACCAGCGGCAGTGCGGTCTACGTGCGCCTGGCCGACGCCCAGCTGGGCCAGCGCTGGGCCGTGGTCCGCCCGACCGTGCGCTACGCCCAGCCCAAGCCGACCGAGGACCTGACCGCCAACGGCGACGTCACCCCCGGCAGCGGCAACCTGTGGCGGGCCTACAACGCCCCCAACCACCGCCGCGGCATACTCGGCTATGAGCTGGCCCAGGTCGCCACCGGCACCATCACACATGTCGCCGGCGGCAAGGTCGAGGCGTCCACCCTGGTGCTGGACAAGAACGAAGGCGGCCGCGAGGTGCGTGCCGGCGACCGCCTGGTCCCGGTCGAGGCCAAGCCGTACGACCTGCAGTTCGTCCCCCATGTCCCGGCCGCCGGTGTCGAGGGCGTCGATGTGCGCGTGCTGGCCGTCACCGACATGTTCACCGCCGCTGGCCCGCGCGATGTGATCGCGATTTCCGCAGGTCGCGCCCAGGGCGTGGACAACGGCACCGTGTTCTCGCTGTGGCGCCCGGGCCGCCACGTGGCGCACCGCATGAAGTACCCCACCTCGTCGCGCATGGACGATTCGCTCAGCACCGGCGCCGGCCGGGTCTCGCTGCCGGACGAATACGCCGCGCATGCCATGGTGTTCCGTACCTTCGACAACGTCAGCTACGCGCTGGTGATGCAGGGCGTGAAGCCGGTACGTGTGGGGTTCAACGCACTGCACCCGGACGCGAAGTAACCAGTCCCGGGTTGCCCGGCCACTGCAGGTAGTGCCGGCCGCTGGCCGGCAGGCACCTCCGGCAAAACCTGACAGCCACATGCGAAGGCGCCCTAGGGCGCCTTTGTTGTATGCGCTCGATAGTGGGGGGATGACCAACCAAGCTGACGAGGCGCTGCTGCGCCTGTTGATGGCAGGCGGCGCGCTGGCGCCACGGCGGGCCCTGCTGCAGGCCGCAGGCAGCGCGGAGATTGCGATCGCGCAGGGCGCCGCGAACTGGCGCGCGCACGGCTGCACGCCCGAGCAGTGCGCCGCGCTGGAATGCCCGGACACCCGGGCCTGGGCCGTGGCACGGCGCTGGCTGGAAGACGACAACCAGCACCTGCTGGCCTTCACCGATCCGGCATTCCCCCCGCCCCTGCTGGATGTCCCCAACCCACCCCTGGCGCTGTTCATCGCCGGCGACCCCAGCCTGGCCTGGCGCCCGTCGGTGGCGCTGGTCGGCAGCCGCTCGCCGACGCCGGGCGGACGCGCCCTGGCCGCCCGGTTTGCCGGCTGCTTCGTCGAAGCCGGGCTGGCGGTGACCAGCGGCCTGGCGGCAGGCATCGACGCGGCCGCCCACCAGGCCACGCTGGACGCCGGAGGCTGCACCGTGGCGGTGATCGGCACCGGCCCGGACCGGACCTACCCGGACAACCATGCCCGGCTGCAGGCCCGGATCGCCGCCGAAGGCGCGGTGCTCAGCGAGTACCTGCCGGGCACACCGGCACGCCCCGGTCACTTTCCAGCCCGCAACCGCCTGGTGGCCGGGCTGGCGCTGGCGACGGTGGTGGTCGAGGCCGCCCAGCGCTCCGGCGCATTGATCACCGCACGCCTGGCCGCCGAGGCCGGCCGCGAGGTCTGTGCCCTGCCCGGTTCGGTACTCAACCCACGCGCCGCGGGCTGCCACCGGTTGATCCGCGAGGGTGCCGCACTGGTCGAGCGCCCGGAGGAGGTCCTTGAACTGCTGGCGCCCGCCCTTCGCCAGCAGCTGCCGGGCTTGCAATCACGGCTCGCCACCCCCACTGAACAGGCACCGCCGGTACTCCTGCCGGCGCGCTGGGCCGACGACCCTGACTACCAGTGCTTGTGGCGGGCCCTGGACCACAACCCAAGCGGTATGGATTCACTGATCACGCGCTGTGGATTGACGGCGCCCCAGGTGTCCTCCATGCTGCTGGCCATGGAACTGGCGGGAATCGTGGTGTGCGTACACGGCCGCTACTGTCGAACTCCCTAGTTTCTTCACCTCCACAGCGTCGCGCGACGCAGGCCGAGGGGCAATGAAAGAGAGCATCCTGGACGTACTGCTGTACCTGTTTGAACACTATTTCAGCGAAGATGCGGACCTGATCCGTGACCGCGATTCGCTCCAGAACGGCCTGATCCAGGCCGGTTTCAGCCCAACCGAGATCAACAAGGCATTCGACTGGCTCGATGCCCTGGCCGCGCAGCGGCCGAGCGTGGCCCAGGCACGGGTCGATGGCCCCGTGCGCGTCTACCACGGCCCCGAGCTGGACAAGCTGGACGTGGAATGCCGTGGTTTCCTGCTGTACCTGGAACAGCACGGCATCCTCGACGCCGACCAGCGCGAGCTGGTGCTGGACCGGGCCATGGCCCTGGACCAGGACGAACTGGACCTGGACGACCTGAAGTGGGTCGTGCTGATGGTGCTGTTCAACCAGCCCGGCTCCGAGGCGGCGTACGCCTGGATGGAGACGCAGATGTTCATGGACGAGCCAGAACCCCTGCACTGACCGTACACTTGGGGGCATAGCGCATTCAGGAGCGTCCCCGTGAGCGAGTGGTTCCATGCAGAAGGCAACCGGCAGCAGGGTCCGCTGCCGGCGGAACAGTTGGTCGAGTTGTTCCGCAACAACCAGATCTCCCTGGACACCCTGGTCTGGCGCGACGGCCTGCCGCAATGGCAGCCGTTGCGCACCGTGGTCGACGAACTCGGCCTGATCGTGCCGGCGCTGGACGCTGCCGCACCGCCGGTGGAACCCGAGCCCGATCCGGAACCGGTGGCACCGCCTCCGCCGCAGCCGCCGGTGCTGCCGCCGTCCACGCCCTACACCACCAGTGCATCGGCCACCGCCCTGCCGGCGCCGAAGAAGAAGCTGTCCGGCTGCGCCCTGACCGCCATCATCGGCGGCGGCCTGCTGCTGGTGCTGGTCCCGATCGTGGCCATCCTGGCTGCCATCGCGCTGCCCGCCTACAACGACTACACCGTGCGCGCCAAGGTCGCCGGCGCAGTGACCGCGCTGCAGCCGTTGAAGGACCAGGTGCAGCATTTCGCCGATGACGAAGGCCGTTGCCCCGGTGCCAACGACGCCGGCTTCCCGGCCCCGGGTGACTTCGCCCATGCAGGGCTGTCGGCGGTGAACATCGGTCGCTTCAACAATGGCCACTGCGGCATCGAAGCCACCCTGGCGTTGCCCGGCAAGAGCCTTGATGGCGACCTGCTGTGGCTGGAATACGATCGCGACAGCGGCCGCTGGGAATGCAGTGGCGAAAGCAACGACAAGTACCTGCCGCCGACGTGCCGCGGCTGAACCACGCGCACGCCAGCACCTCCAAGGATGATTCAACAGGGAACATGCAATGACTGAGTGGTACTACGCCGAAGGACAGCAACGCCAGGGCCCGCTGCCGGTCCAGGAGATCCGCCAGCGCTTCCAGCGCGGCCAGCTGAACCTGGACACCCTGGTCTGGCGCGAAGGCATGGCGCAGTGGGCTGCGCTGCGCCAGGTGGTCGACGAACTGGGACTGCAGACACTGGCCGACGCCAGCACGGCCACCGGCAGTGGCGGCTTCGACCTGCGTGGCGACTATGCCGCCATCGACAACGGTACGGCGCCACTGCCGGGCACCGGCGCCCTCAGCAGTTCGCCCTACAGCGCCCCTGCGGCGCTCGGCGGCGGCGGCCATGCCCAGCCGGTGATGGGCGGCGAAGTGGTCTACGCGGGCTTCTGGAAGCGCGTGGCGGCCTACATGATCGACTACTTCGTGCTGGCCATCCCCGGCGGCATCATCGGCGCCATCCTCGGTGTGGTGCTTGGTGCCAGCATGGGTGCGGTGGGCAGCGGCGAATCGGCCATCGAAATCGTGGCCCAGCTGGCCAGTGCCCTGATCAACCTGGCCATCGGCATGGCGTACTACACCTGGTTCCATGCCTCGCAGGGCGGTGCCACGCTGGGCAAGATGGCGGTCGGCATCAAGGTCGTGCGCAGCAATGGCGAGCGCCTGACCAAGGCCCGCGCATTTGGTCGCTACTGGGCCGCGGTGCTCAGCACCTTCACCCTCGGCATCGGTTTCCTGATGGCCGCCTTCACCGAGCGCAAGCAGGGCCTGCACGACATGATCTGCGACACCCTGGTGGTCGACCGCTGGGCCTACACCGACCAGCCGCAGCTGCAGCGCCGGGAGCTGGGCACGGTGACCGTGCTGGTGCTCGTACTGACCGGCCTGCTGTCGCTGGTGGGCCTGGCGCTCATGGTGTTCGCGGTTGGCTTCATCGCCAAGATGGCCTCATGAACGGCCATCCTCACGCCTGGCTGCTTGACATGGGCTGGCCGGGCGTGATTCCTCTAATAAGGTGAAACCTGAACGCCCGGCACATTACCGGGCGTTCAGTTTATGGATTTGCCCGTGGCCGCTTCACTAATGCGGCCGTTTGCTCCACCCTAGCGGCCCCTCTCCCCCGGTCCGCCCACAGACCTTTCCTGACATGCCCAAGCACCTGCTCATCGTCGAATCGCCGGCCAAGGCCAAGACGATCAACAAATACCTCGGCAAGGACTACACGGTCCTGGCCTCGTATGGGCACGTGCGCGACCTGATCCCGAAGGAAGGCGCAGTCGACCCGGACAACGGGTTCGCCATGCACTACGACGTGATCGACAAGAACGAAAAGCATGTCGATGCGATCGCCAAGGCCGCCAAGGGCGCCGACGACATCCTGCTGGCGACCGACCCGGATCGCGAGGGTGAAGCGATCAGCTGGCACATCGCCGAGATCCTGAAGGAACGCGGGCTGGTCAAGGACAAGCCGATGCAGCGCGTGGTGTTCACCGAGATCACCCCGCGCGCCATCAAGGAAGCGATCAGCCAGCCGCGCGCGATCGCCAGCGACCTGGTCGACGCCCAGCAGGCGCGCCGCGCGCTGGATTACCTGGTCGGTTTCAACCTGTCGCCGGTGCTGTGGCGCAAGGTCCAGCGCGGCCTGTCCGCCGGCCGCGTGCAGAGCCCGGCGCTGCGCATGATCGTCGAGCGCGAGGAAGAGATCGAAGCCTTCATCGCCCGCGAATACTGGTCGATCGCCGCCGAGTGCGCGCACCCGTCGCAGCACTTCAACGCCAAGCTGATCAAGCTGGACGGGCAGAAGTTCGAACAGTTCACCATCACCGACGGCGACACCGCCGAGGCCGCCCGCCTGCGCATCCAGCAGGCCGCGCAGGGCTCGCTGCATGTCACCGATGTGGCCAGCAAGGAGCGCAAGCGCCGCCCGGCGCCGCCGTTCACCACCTCCACCCTGCAGCAGGAAGCCTCGCGCAAGCTCGGCTTCACCACCCGCAAGACCATGCAGGTGGCGCAGAAGCTGTATGAAGGCGTGGCGATCGGTGACGAAGGCACCGTCGGCCTGATCTCGTACATGCGTACCGACTCGGTGAACCTGTCGCAGGACGCGCTGGCCGAGATCCGCGACGTGATCGCCCGCGACTACGGCATCGCCTCGCTGCCGGACCAGCCGAACACCTACCAGACCAAGTCGAAGAACGCCCAGGAAGCGCACGAAGCGGTGCGCCCGACCTCGGCGCTGCGCACGCCTGCGCAGGTGGCGCGCTACCTGACCGATGACGAGCGCAAGCTGTACGAGCTGATCTGGAAGCGTGCGGTGGCCTGCCAGATGATTCCGGCCACTCTCAACACCGTCAGCGTCGATCTGTCCGCCGGCAGCGAACACGTGTTCCGCGCCAGCGGCACCACCGTGGTGGTGCCCGGCTTCCTGGCCGTGTACGAAGAAGGCAAGGACAACAAGAGCGCCGAAGACGAGGACGAAGGCCGCAAGCTGCCGGCAATGAAGCCCGGCGACCGCGTGCCGCTGGAACGCATCCAGGCCGAACAGCATTTCACCCAGCCGCCGCCGCGCTACACCGAAGCGGCGCTGGTGAAGGCGCTGGAAGAGTACGGCATCGGCCGTCCCTCGACCTACGCCTCGATCATCCAGACCCTGCTGTTCCGCAAATACGTGGAAATGGAAGGCCGCAGCTTCCGCCCATCCGATGTGGGCCGCGCGGTGTCCAAGTTCCTGTCCAGCCACTTCACCCGGTACGTGGACTACGACTTCACCGCCAAGCTGGAAGACGAGCTCGACGCCGTCTCGCGTGGCGAAGAAGAGTGGATCCCGCTGATGGCCCGCTTCTGGGAGCCGTTCAAGGAGCTGGTGGAAGACAAGAAGGAATCGGTCGACCGTGCCGAGGCCAGTGGCGCGCGCGAGCTCGGCACCGACCCGAAGACCGGCAAGCCGGTCAGCGTACGCCTCGGCCGCTTCGGGCCTTACGCTGCCATCGGCAGCACCGCCGAGGACGCCGAGGAGAAGCCGAAGTTCGCCTCGCTGCGCCCCGGCCAGTCGATGCACACCATCTCCCTGGAAGACGCGCTGGAGCTGTTCCTGATGCCGCGCGCGCTGGGTGAGGACAAGGGCGAGCCGGTCAGCGTCGGCATCGGCCGTTTCGGCCCGTTCGCCAAGCGCGGCAGCACCTATGCCTCGCTGAAGAAGGAAGACGACCCGTACACCATCGACCTGGCCCGCGCCGTGTTCCTGGTCGAAGAGAAGGAAGAGATCGCGCGCAACCGGATCATCAAGGAGTTCGAGGGCAGCGACATCCAGGTGCTGAACGGCCGTTTCGGCCCGTACATCAGCGACGGCAAGATGAACGGCAAGATCCCCAAGGATCGCGAGCCGGCCTCGCTTACCCTGGCCGAAGTGCAGCAGCTGATGGAAGAAACCG
The DNA here is from genome assembly GCF_004346925.1 of Stenotrophomonas sp. ASS1. Lineage (NCBI taxonomy): Bacteria > Pseudomonadati > Pseudomonadota > Gammaproteobacteria > Lysobacterales > Lysobacteraceae > Stenotrophomonas > Stenotrophomonas oleivorans. The sequence goes on from NZ_CP031167.1 coordinate 4,026,547, forward strand.
GCAAGCCGGTGCGCAAGGGCTTCGGCGCCAAGAAGGCTGCCGCGAAGAAGGCCCCGGCAAAGAAGGCCGCGGTGAAGAAGGAAGCGGCGCCGAAGAAGGCCGCTGCAAAGAAAGCGCCTGCCAAGAAGGCCCCGGCAAAGAAAGCGGTGAAGAAGGCTGCTGCGAAGAAAGCCCCGGCGAAGAAGGCCGCTGCAAAGAAGTAGATCCACGCCATGCGTGGATGAGGGGTAGTGCCGGCCGCTGGCCGGCAACCCCAGATGCATCAGATGCCGGCCAGCGGCCGGCACTACCGGGTGCCAGGGTCCACCCCTTCTGCACGCGGCATGGGGATAATGAAGGCCCACGCCGGGCCGGTCGCCGCCATGAAAGAACTCACCCTGGACTCTGCTGTCGCCACGCTCCGCGCGGGCGGCGTGATCGCCTACCCGACCGAAGCGGTCTGGGGCCTGGGCTGTGATCCCTCGCACGAAGCTGCGGTGCACATGGTGCTGCGGCTGAAGCAGCGCCCGATCGAGAAAGGCATGATCCTGGTCGCGGCCGAACTGGCGCAGCTGGAAGGCTGGGTGCGGCTGCAGGCGCTGCCCGACGCCCGCCAGCGCGCGGTGCTGGCCAGCTGGCCCGGTGCCAACACCTGGATCCTGCCTGCCGGCCCGCGCGCGCAGCCCTGGGTCACCGGCGAACACAGCGGTATCGCGGTGCGCATCAGCGCGCACCCGCTGGTGGCCGAACTCTGCCGCGCCTGGGGCGGCCCGCTGGTCTCCACCAGTGCCAACCTGGCCGGCGAACCACCAGCGCGCAGCCGCGAAGAACTGGACCCGCGCCTGCTGCGCCTGCTCGACGGCATCCTCGATGGGCAGACCGGCGGCCTGGCCCAGCCCACCCCGATCCGCGACGCGCTCAGCGGCAACGTGCTGCGCTCCTGAGCCGGCGATTGCGCTGCTGCGGACAATCACGCACCCTGCCGCCATGACCCTGCTGCGCGCCACCTTGAGCCTGTGTCTGCTGCTGCCGTGGACGGCACCCGCGGCCGAGGACGTGCGTGTCTACCGCTGCGTTGCCAGCAACGGTGCCGTCGCCCTGCAGGACAGGCCGTGCAACAGCGGCCGCCAGCAGGTGCGCGACCTGCAGCGCCCGCGCGATCCCGCTCCACGGGTGGTGCGCAGTGATGCCACGCCTCCGCCGCCCAGCGAAACCCCGGTCATCCGCGAGCGCGAAGTCCGCCACGTCTACATCCAGCCGCCGCAGCCGATGTACGAGTGCGTGAGCGAGGACGGACGGCGCTATACCAGCGACAACAACGAAGGCAATCCGCGCTGGGTGCCGCTGTGGACCAGTGTCTGGCTGCCGCACGGCCATCGTGGTCCAGCCTATCCCGGACCACGCCCGGCCATCGGCACGCCGATCGGCGAAGGCACGGGTTATCGCCGCCCCTCGATCGGCATGGACGTGCAGGTGCCGGCCGGCAGCGTGCTGGTCCGCGACAGCTGCCATGCGTTGCCACCACAGGAAGTCTGCGCACGGCTGAGTGACCGCCGCTGGGAGCTGGATCGCCGTTACAACAGCGCGCTGCAGAGTGAACGCACCGCCATCAGCAACGAACAGCGCGGTATCGATGCGCGCCTGTCGCGCGATTGCGAACGCTGAGCGCAGCACGCCGTCGCAGCCTGTACGCTGTGCGCATGAACCGAGTGATCTGGCTGCTCCTGGTCCTGCTGCCCGGAAGCGCGTTGGCCGAAGAGGGCGTGATCTACCGCTGTACCTCCAGCAGCAGTGACGTCCCTACCCTGCAGCGCACGCCGTGCGCCACCGGCAGCAAGCAGCAGGTGCTGCGCATCCCCGACCCGGCCAACTCGCAGGCGGCCGCCGCTGCGCCTGTAGCCGCCGAACCTGCATCCGCGCCCGTTGAAACACCCGCGCCGGTGCCGGCCGGACCGGCTGTTGCCCCTGCGGCCCCAGCAAAACCGCGACGCGCGGACGAAGGACGCACGATCATGGAAGCAGGCATGGTCGAACACGCAGGAGACGACCAGATCCTCGACAGCGCGACGCTGCGCCGCGATGCCGAGGCCCGCGCCGCCGCAGGTGACGGTCCACCGAAGCCGCCGCTTCCTCCGATCTTCCAGTGCACCGACAGCCAGGGCGGCGGCTACCTGTACGAGTACGAAGCCGCGCCCGGCCGCTGCGAGCTGATGACGGTACAGGGCCTTGGCGGAGTGACGCCGGTGAATGCCGCCAGCTGTGAAGTGGTGCGCGACCACTGCGAAGCGCTTCCCGAAGCGCAGCGCTGCGGTGGTTGGCAGCAGCGCTTCCGCGATGCCCGCGGCCGTGAGCGCTTCGCCGCGCCGGAGAACCGCGATACCGTGCGCGGTGAACGCGAACGGCTGCAGGGCGTGCTGGAGGCCAGCAACTGCCCGGTACCAGGGTGAGACCCACCGGTAGTGCCGGCCGCTGGCCGGCAACCACAGGATCTTCAGATGGTTGCAGTTGCCGGCCAGCGGCCGGCACTACCTGCTGAAAGATCAGAACCCGTAGCGCAGGAAACCGCCGTCCACCGCGATGCACTCGCCGGTCACATAGCTGGCCGCCGGCAGGCACAGGAAGCCCACGGCTGCGGCCACTTCCTCCGGCTCGCCGACACGACGCATCGGCGTGCGGTTGATCACTTCCTCGTAGTAGTCCGGGTCCGCCAACGGACCGGACGTGCGCCGCGTGCGGATGTACCACGGCGCCACCGCGTTGACCCGGATGCCATCCTCGGCCCACTCGACGGCCAGGTTGCGGGTCATCTGGTGCATCGCCGCCTTGGTCATGCCGTAGACCACGCCGCTGCGCACATGGGTCAGGCCGGACACGCTGCCGACGTTGACGATGGATGACGACGCGTGGCGTGCCAGCAACGGATGTGCATAGCGCGACAGCTCGAAGGCCGAGAACAGGTTGGTCTCGAAGATCTTCCGCCATTCGTCCTCGGAATACTCCGTGGCCGCCTTGGTGACATTGCCGCCGGCGTTGTTGACCAGGATGTGCAGGCCATCACTATGATCCTCCACCCAGTCCAGGATCTGGCGGCGGTCCTCGTCGTCTGAGACATCGGCGGCCAGCGCATGCACCTGCATCTGTGGATACACGTCCAGCAGTTCGTCGCGCGCGGTCTCCAGCATGTCGATGTCACGGCCGACGATCATCAGATCGGCGCCGAAGCCAGCCAGTTCATGCGCGATGGCCAGGCCGATGCCGGCGCTGGCGCCGGTGATCAGGGCGGTCTGGCCGTCCAGGCGCCACCGTTGCTGGGTCATGTGTTCTCCCGGGCCGCGCCCGCTGTGTTTCGATGCGGCAAGGATACGCGCTCACGGCCGCCCCCTGCCGAGGATGCGACACTGCCCGCACGCCCATCACGGAGTGCCGCCATGCGCATCCTGATCCTGTCCACGTCCCTGCTGACCACCGCGCTGCTGGCGGGCTGCCAGCGCCCACCGGCGCCGAACCCGGAAAAGCCACCGGTGCCCCGGGCGATGTCGCGCGCAATCAACGAACCGCTGAACCGCGCCAAGGGCGTACAGAAGACCGTGGACGATGCCGCCGCGCGTGAGCGCAAGGCCGAGGCCGACGCGACGCAGTAACCCCGCAGACGAAAACGCCCGGCCGAGGCCGGGCGCTTCCAGTAGATCCACGCCGTGCGTGGATGGCTTCCGATCAGAACCCGCAGAAGCAGTACGCCAGCGCCTTCACCGGCGTGCCGTTGCCCTTCTCGCGGGCCGCGTTCTCGACAAAGCGCAGCTGCGTATCCACTTCGGGCATCGTGCGCGACAGCACCATCCGCGCCATGCCCGAGTCGGACAGCATCCAGGCACCTGCACGGCTGCCGGCGAAACCGCTGACGAACTGCGCGAACGGCGTTGCCGCCTTCTCGATGTAACGCACGCGGTAGGCATCAGCCTTGCCCAGCTTGGCGCGGCTGGCGGCATCGGCCACCGCATCCTTCAGGCCACCGAAGGCATCGACCAGGCCACGTTCCTTGGCCTGCGCACCGCTCCACACGCGTCCACGGGCCACTTCGTCGACGGCCTCGACCGGCTTCTTGCGGGCGTCGGCGACGCGGCCGGTGAAGTCGGCGTAACCCTTGTTGATCACCGACTGGATGACCTGGCCCACGGCCGGATCCATCGGGCGGGTGACATCGAACGCACCGGCGAAACGGGTGGTGCCGACACCGTCGGTGTGCACGCCGATCTTGTCCAGCGCGCGGCTGAAGTTCGGCACCATGCCGAAGATGCCGATCGAACCGGTGATGGTCGACGGATCGGCATAGATGCGATCGGCATTCATGCTGATCCAGTAGCCACCGGAGGCGGCCAGGTCGCCCATCGACACCACCACCGGCTTGCCGGCGGCCTGCAGGGCCACCACTTCGCGGCGGATCTGCTCGGAGGCGAACACTTCACCACCCGGCGAATCCACGCGCAGCACCACGGCCTTCACGTTCTCGTCGTCACGCGCGGCACGCAGCAGCGCCGAGGTCGATTCGCCACCGATGCGGCCGGCCGGCAGGTCGCCACCGCTGATCTCGCCGGCGGCCACCACCACCGCCACCTGCGGACGGCTGTCGACCGGGTTGCGGCGCGCATCGAGCTGGCCCAGGTAGGAGCCGAAGTCGATGTTGCGGAAACCACCGTCGGCATCGTCGTCAGCCACGCCGCGCTCGATCATCAGATCCTCGAATTCCTCGCGGGTCTTCAGCGACGTCACCAGCTTCTGCTGCAGGGCGAACTTGGCCAGGTCGCCACCGGCAGCGGCGATGCCTTCCGGCAGCGTGTCGATGCCGGCAGCCAGCTGTGCCGGATCCAGGCGGCGGGCCTTGGCGATGTCGCCCAGGTAGCGCTGCCACACGTCGTTCATCCAGAACAGGTCGGCTTCCTTGGAGGCCGGCGAAGCGGCGTCGAGCACGTAGGGTTCGGCGGCGGACTTGTACTCGCCCACCTTGAACAGGTGCACGTCCACACCCAGCTTGTCCTGCAGGCCGGTGCGGAAGTACTGGCGATAGCGGCCCAGGCCCTCGAGCACCACCGACCCCATCGGGTCCAGGTAGACCTCGTCGGCCTGTGCGGCCAGCAGGTACTGCGACTGGCCCATGCTCTCGCTGTAGGCCACCAGCTGCTTGCCGGACGCACGCAGGTCCTGCAGTGCCGCGGCCACTTCACGCAGCGAAGCGAAGCCCGACGGCTGCAGCTTGTCCAGCTCCAGCACCACGCGCTCGATCTTCTTGTCTTCCTTGGCCGACTCGATCACCCGCAGCAGGTCGCGCAGCTGGATCTCTTCGGCACCGTTGTCGCCCACCGCCTTGGCCAGCGCGCGGCTGACCGGGTCAGCGCTGAACTGCTCGACCAGGCGGCCTTCCGGCGCGATCACCAGGGTCGTGCGGTCCTGCAGCGATTTGCTGGCACCGGCGCCCATGCCGGCGGCGATGACGAACATCACCAGCAGCAGGAACAGCAGGCCGAAGAACACCAGGTTGAGGATCAACCGGCGGGTGAAGTTCATGACGTCCCACAGCCCGATGAAGAAACTGGCGACGGGGTTGCGACGCGCCGGGGGCAGCGGGGGCACGGGTTGATTCATGGAACGCTCCGGATGGCTTCTTGCCGTGGTGCCAGCATAGCCGGTGCCGTGTGATGCGGCATCGGACACAAGTCAGGGGATCGCCCGCCACGGGTCATCGCGGCGGGCGGGGCGGATCAGGACAGTGCCGACTGGCCGATGCGCAGGCTGCTGCGACGCAGGCGCCAGCCCATCAGGATGGCGGCGGCGGTCAGGCCGACGATCAGGCCGATCCACATGCCCTGCGGGCCCATGCCCAGGCCCAGGCCGAGCCCGGCGCCGAGCGGCATGCCCAGGCCCCAGTACGCGAACATGGCGATGAACATCGGCACGCGGGTGTCCTTCAGCCCGCGCAGCGCGCCGGCCGACAGCACCTGGATGCCATCCGGGAACTGGAAGGTGGCCGCGTACAGCAGCAGGGTGGAGGCCAGGCCGGCCACCGCCAGGTCGTTGGTGTAGACACCGACGATGGCGTCATGGCCGAACAGCAGCACCGCTGCCGACAACGTCTGCGTACCCATGATGATCGCGTAGCCGGCCCAGGCCGCGCGCCGCACGCCGAAGCCATCGCCACGGCCGACCGCATGCCCGACGCGCACGGTGGTGGCCTCGGCCACGCCCATCGGGATCATGAAGCACAGCTGGGCGACGTTGATCGCAATCTGGTGCGCGGCCGCTTCATTGGCACCAAGGCGGCCGATCAGCAGCGCGGTGACGATGAACAGGCCGCCCTCCATCAGCACGGTGATGCCGATCGGCAGGCCGGTGCGCAGCAGGTCCCAGATCGCCTTCCAGCGCGGTCCTTCGAAGTGCGAGAACAGCTGCAGGTGGGCAAAGCGCTTGGTGAACCACAGGTAGGTGGCGAAGGCGATCGCCTGCAGCCACATCATCACCGCCGAAGCGATGCCCAGGCCCTCGGCGCCCATTTCCGGGAAGCCGAGCTTGCCGTTGGCCAGCACGTAGCCCATCGGTGCCAGCACCAGCAGGCCACCGAAGCCGAGCAGCATGGTCGGCAGCGTCCAGTGCATGCCCTCGCTGAGATAGCGCATGCAGAAGTACAGGGTCAGCGCAGGTCCGCCCCAGCGCACCGCATGCAGGAACGCGGTGGCCCCCGGCACGATGTCCGGCGCGATGCCGAACGCAGGCAGCAGCGGCGGCACCACGGTGAGGAAGGTGAACATGATCAGGCCCAGGCCCAGCGCCAGCCACAGTGCCTGGCGGAACAGCGGGCCGATCTCGCGCTCGCGGCCAGCGCCATGCAGCTGCGACACCGAGGCGGTGAGTGAGATCAGGGTGCCGATCGGGATCAGCATCGGCAGCCACAGCAGGGCGGTGCCGATGGTCACCGCGGCCAGGGTCGCCGTGGCGTGGTGGCCGGCAATGACATTGTCGACGAAGGAGATCAGACCGGTGGACACATGCCCGAGCACAAGCGGCAGGGCGAGCAGACCGGTAGCGCCGACTTCCTTGCTGAAGCGCGGCGTGGAGGTTGCAGTAGACATAAGGTGCTTGACGCGAACTACGGTTGCGCGCGAAGGCCACAGGCACCGGGTTGCGGGCCGCCATCTTACGCGTGCAGCGCGCGCATTCCCATGACATGGCGTGAATGCTGGGTTCCGGCAGGCCCCGGCATCACGCGTTGCGATCACGTTACGAACAGAAAAAGGGGACGGAGGGGATTAAGTCGTTTCAAGCCCGACTGTGCCGAACACGACTTAATCCCCTCCGTCCCCTTTTCTTTCTACTGCCCGGCCTGGCGCTTGAGCCAGGTATCGCGCTCGGCCGGCGGCACCGCGAGGAACGCGCCGCGGACCTTGTCGCGCTCCTGCGGTGGCGTGCGCTGTGCCACCAGGGTCAGTTGGGCCAGCTGCGCCGGGCTGAGCTGGCGCAGCACGGCCAGCGCGGCCTCGCGCTGTTCCGGCGGCACGAAGCCGAACAGGCCGTGCAGCTTGGGGAACTCCAGGCCCACCTGCGGGCCCAGCCGCCAGCCTTCGCGGAAGGCCTGGTCCTGCGCCTGGAACTGCTGCCGCAGGCGCTGCTGCTGGTCGGCCGGCAACGCATTGAATCGCGCAGCGGCCTGACGGATCCGCTCACGCTCGCCCTCCGGCAATGCCCGCCATGCGGCGTAGTCGGCGCGGCGCTGGCGCTGCTGCTGGGCATCGAGCTGGGCGAACGTAGCGGGCGTCGTACCTGTGCTGGCCGGGGCCGCCGGTGAACTGCCCGGCACTGGCGGCGGCAGCGGCACGTTCAAAGTCTGCGGCGCGGCGGACAGCGACAACGGCAGGGCCAGCAGCAGGCTGGCGAATACGGTCTTATTCATCGGCAGCAGCGGTTTCCAGCGTGGCGCTGGCCGGCTCCGGCCGGCTCGGCTTGGATTGCGACTCGTCCACCGGCAGCGGGCCGCCCGCGGCGGTCCATGCATACAGATCGGCATCGGCCACCAGCGGATAGTCGCGGTCGGCCAGCATCGTGGCGTCGTCCGTCGCCTGCGCAGGGGTCGCGTCCGGCGTGGCATTGACCTTGCTCGGCGGCAGTGCTTCCACCGTGACGGGACCCGCCTCACCAACCACGCCTTCCGGCAGCGGTGCGTCGCTGCCGAACGAATGTCCCTGCCAATGGCGCCAGCCCAGCGCGGCGGCCAGCAGTACCACCACGGTTATCAGCAGGATCAACGGACCGCGCCAGCGCGGCTTGGCATTGGCGCGGCGGCGCTTGCCAGTGGCTGCAGCCCGCTCGTCGCGCTGCGGGGTGCGCCAGCTGGAGGTCGGCGCTTCACTGCTGTTCGTCGGTGCGGCCGGCTGTTGCAGCTGCTGCAGGCGTTTGACGGGCAGATCGCGGATGCGCAGCTGCACCTGTTCGGCCAGCTGGCGCCAGGCCGAGGCGTCGGGCTGGCCGTGCGCGTCACGCGGGCAGGCATCGGCCAGCAGCTGCTGGTAGCCGGCTTCGTCCTGGTCGAGCACGCGCGTGGCGATACCTTCATCCAGGCTGCCGCCCACCCGCAGCAACAGCGCCAGGCGCGGCAACGGTCCCATCTGGCCCAAGGCGGCAAGCGGCGGCTCCCACTGGCCGCCCACCGGCTCACGCAGCGCCTGGCGCTGGCCCAGCAGGGTCCAGAAGCGGGTTGGCCACTGCGCCATCGGCAGGTCACTGGCGACCGCCGCAAACGCGCGCATCACCGCCACCAGGGTCTGTTCGGCCCGGGCAGCATCGCCGCACTGCAGTTCAGCCACCACCAGGGCGCGGCGTTCAACACCTCGCAGGAACGCCGACAGCGCGCCGGCCGCGGTCGAGGAAACAGGGGCGGGCACAGCCGTCATCGATCACTCCAAAGGTCTGCCCGCATGATAGCGGCAGGCCATCGGCGCCCGTAGGACTTGCGCCCACAGGCACTTCGTGCTGCAGGTTGTGCACAGCACCACGCTGCCTGCGCAGGAAACTGTGGCATCCAGCTGAATTCACTCTGTTTCAGCATTGTTTCACACTTAAGTAATTGATTCTTATGGATTTTAAAGTATGGCGATTTTTTGACCAACCCGAGCGTGAGGCCGTCGCCATCGGCCTCCTGCGCGCCCGCCGACCGGTAACGCACAGCGTTATCCACAGAACATGTGGATAAGACTGAATCTCCAATGGACACCGATATTTAGGTGACATTTATGATTCAACGGACCCGGCCCCGCCGCCGCCCACTCCGCCATTCGCGCGCGCATGGCCCGGTACACTGGCCCGATGCTTTCACCGATTCCGACCCTGCAGGTCGCCCTGCCCGTCCCCCTGCCCCGCCTGTTCGACTACCTGTCGCCGGAGGGCGTGGCCCCCACGGTTGCGGTCGGCTGCCGCCTGAAGGTGCCGTTCGGCAACCGTGAGCTGGTCGGTGTGGTGGTGGGACACGGCCAGACCGACGACGGCCAGGGACTCCGCCAGGCGTTGGCTTGGTGCGACCCGCAGCCGCTGCTGCAGGGTGAGCTGTGGCAGAGCCTGCAGTGGCTGGCGCGCTACACCCACGCGCCGTTGGGCGAAGTACTCAGCACCGCCCTGCCCGGCCCGCTGCGCCACGGCGAGGCCCTGCCCGACACCCATCACTGGGGCTGGCAACTGACACCCGAAGGCCATGCCCAGCGCGGGAAGCTGCGCGCCGGCAGCCGCCCGCGGCAGCTGGCCGAACTGCTGGCCGAGGCCGTGGTGGATGAAGACGTACTGGGCGAACGCATGGAGGACTGGCGCACCGCCGCACGCAGTCTGGCCAAGCGTGCACTGGCCGAGCGCGTGGCGATGACGGTGGCACCGCAGCATGCGCAGCCGCTGCCCGGGCCCACGCTCAACCCGGACCAGGCCGCGGCCGTGACTGCGATCAACGCCGCCGACGGCTTCCAGCCTTTCCTGCTGGATGGCGTGACCGGCAGCGGCAAGACCGAGGTCTACCTGCAGGCGATCATCCATTGCCTGGCACAGGGCAGGCAGGCGCTGGTGCTGGTGCCGGAAATCGGCCTGACTCCGCAGACCCTGGCACGCTTCCGCGGCCGCCTCGGCATCGCCGTGCATGCGCTGCATTCGGGCTTGAACGACAACGAGCGCGCCCGCGTCTGGGCAGCCGCCTCACGTGGTGAAGCACGGGTCATTGTCGGCACCCGCTCGGCAGTGTTCACGCCGCTGCCGCAGGCCGGTCTGCTGATCATCGACGAGGAACATGACGGCAGCTACAAGCAGCAGGACGGCATCCGCTACCACGCGCGCGATTTCGCCCTGGTGCGCGCCAAGGCGCTCGGCATTCCCGTGCTGCTCGGCAGTGCCACGCCCTCGCTGGAAACACTGCACAACGCCTATGCCGGGCGCTACGCCCACCTGCGCCTGAAGCAGCGTGCCGGCGATGCACGACCACCGCGCGTGCGCATCCTTGATGTGCGCAAACGGCCATTGCACGATGGCCTCTCGGCCGATGTTCTGGCCGGCATCGGCGAGCACCTGCAGCGTGGCCAGCAGGTGCTGGTGTTCAAGAACCGCCGTGGCTACGCACCGGTGCTGCTGTGCCACGACTGCGGATGGACCGCGCCGTGCCAGCGCTGCGATGCGCCGATGACCGTGCATGGTGGCGGCCGTCGCCTGCAATGCCACCACTGCGGTGCGCGGCAACCGGCGCCGCTGGCATGCCCGGCCTGCGGCAGCCTGGCGCTGCAGCCACAGGGCATCGGTACCGAACGCCTGGAAGAGCACCTCACCGCCGCCTTCGCCGATTTTCCGGTGGTGCGCATCGACCGCGGCACCACCTCACGACGCGACGCACTGGAACAGCAGCTGGCGAGGCTGGGCGACCAACCCGGCATCCTGGTCGGCACGCAGATCCTGGCCAAGGGCCACGACCTGCCGAAGCTGACATTGGTGGTGGTGGTGGGCATCGACGAAGGTTTGTTCTCCGCGGACTTCCGCGCCAGCGAGAAACTGGCGCAGCAGTTGATCCAAGTGGCCGGCCGTGCGGGACGCGCGCGTGATCCTGGTGAGGTCTGGCTGCAGACCCATCACCCCGGGCATCCGCTGCTGGAAACCCTGGTGAGCGGTGGCTACCACCCGTTCGCGCAGGCCGAGTTGAACCAGCGCCAGGCCGCCGGATTCCCGCCGTTCGCGCATCTGGCACTGATGCGCGCCGAGGCACAGCAGGTCGAGCATGCCAATGCGTTCCTGCTGGCGGCGCGGCAACTGCTGGGGGAACAGAATGTGGTCGAGGCCTACGGGCCGATGCCGGCGCCGATGCCGCGGCGTGCCGGCTACCAGCGCACGCAGCTGCTGCTGTCCGCGCTGCAGCGGCCACCGCTGCATGGCGTGCTGGCCCAGCTGGTGCCGCAGCTGTATGCGCTGCCGGAGGCACGCAAGGTGCGCTGGTCGCTGGATGTGGATCCGACGGATCTGTATTGAGGGCGCTGCCCAATGCTGCGTAGAGTCGAGCTTGCTCGACTGCCGTGCGCCAGACACAGTCGAGCAAGCTCGACTCTACCGTCGGTCCGTATGGACCCGACGGAACTGTATTGAGGCAGACGAACGCTAGCGCCGGGCCATGCCCGGCGGTCCTCCGCATACCACGCTCGCCGGGCATGGCCCGGCGCTACCCCTCAGGTCAGCGGCGACATCACGCCGCGCTGGTAGGCCGGGCGTTCGCGCAGGCGGGCGTACCAGTCGGCCAGGTGCGGCAGTTCCGGGCGCTGGATGGGCAGTTCGAACCAGGCATAGATCAGCGAGCCCAGCGGGATGTCACCCATCGCGAACGTCTCGCCCGACAGCCACGGCTGTCTGGCCAACGTGGCATCGGCCATCGCCAGGTAGTCACCGGCACGCACGATGGCGGCATTGATGCGCGCTTCGTCGCGGTCAGCTGGGGCGGTGCGCATGATGCCCCAGATCAGGTCGGTGTACAGCGGCGCCATGCGCGAGGTGCTCCAGTCCATCCACTTCTCGGCCTGGGCGCGTTCCATCGGGTCTTCGGCGTACAGCGTGCCCAGCGCGTAGCGCGCACTCAGATAGCGCACGATGGTATTCGATTCCCACAGCGGCAGGCCATGGTCTTCGATCACCGGCACCAGGCTGTTGGGATTCATCGCCAGGTACTCCGGCGTCTGCGTGCCGCCGTGGCTGCCACCGACTTCGATGGACTCATACGGCAGGCCGATTTCCTCGGCGCACCACAGCACCTTGCGGACGTTGCTGGAATTGCGGCGGCCCCAGATCTTCAACATGCGGGTTTTTTCCTTGCTGGCAATGCGAGCGGCAACGATACGCCTGATCGGAGTGGGTGTGTGGGTGGCGGATGCGGGATCTGGCATCTGGGGCTTGCCGGCCAGCGGCCGGCACTACCGGTTCCTTTCCGGCCAGCGGCCGGCACTACCGGTTTTTCTTCGGCAGCGCGCGCACGTAGGAGGACTTGCCGTCCTTCTTCAGCTCGAACAGGCCGATCGCTGCCAGCAGGTCACTGAGCTTGCCGTAACCGTAGTTGCGCGGATCGAACGAGGCCTGGTTGCCGATCTGGCTGCCGACCGGGCCAAGGTGCGACCAGCCATCCTCGCCCTCGGCCGAGGACACCGCACGGCGCAGCATCTTCACCAGCCGCGTATCGCTGCGCATTTCCGCGCCGCTCTTGCGTGGACGCGCATCGTCGTTGGCCACTGGCTCGTTCGGTGCCTGTTCGTTCGATGACTGTTCGGTATCCTGCACGCTGGCATGGGTCTGGCCCAGCGCTTCCAGATAGGTGAACTTCGAACACGCATTGACGAACGGTTCCGGCGTTTTCTTCTCGCCGAAGCCATAGACCTTCACGCCATCGGTCAGCAGGCGCATCACCATCGGGGTGAAGTCGGCATCGCTGGACACGATGGCGAAGCCATCCAGATTGCGCGCGTACAGCAGGTCCATGGCATCGATCACCATCGCCATGTCCGACGCGTTCTTGCCTTTGCTGTAGGCGAACTGCTGGATCGGGCGGATCGCATATTCGTGCAGCACGGCCTCCCAACCCTTCAACCGCGGGCTCTTCCAGTTGCCATAGGCGCGGCGCACGTTGGCCACGCCGTAGCGGGCGACTTCGGCCAGGACCTCGTCGATCTTCGAGGCCGGCGCGTTGTCGGCGTCGATCAACAGGGCGATGCGCTTTTCCGGTTCGCTCATGGACTCCTCGCGGGCGGTTGCCTGAACCCGAGTATCGCCGATCCACGCGGGCGCTGACGTGACAGGGCGCCATCGTGCGAAGATGCCAGGCGCTTCCCCCAATGCCCCCACTGGAGTGAGTCGATGAGTCGCGAGCGCGTTCCCCACCTGGTTGTTGTCGGCGGCGGTTTTGCCGGTCTCTGGGCCACCCGTGCCCTGGCCCGCGAGCGCATACGCATCACCCTGGTCGACCGCCGCAACCACCATCTGTTCCAGCCACTGCTGTACCAGGTGGCCACCGCCGGCCTGTCCGCGCCGGACATCGCCGCGCCGCTGCGCCACATCCTCGGCCACCAGCGCAATGTGGAAGTCCGCCTGGGCGAAGTGGTGACCATCGACAAGCAGGCCCGGCAGATCCGCATGGCCGATGGCAGCACGCTGGACTACGACAGCCTGCTGCTGGCTACCGGCGCCACCCACGCCTACTTCGGCAACGACCAATGGGCCGATGATGCGCCCGGGCTGAAGACGCTGGACGATGCCATCGCACTGCGCCGCAAGCTGCTGCTGGCGTTCGAGCGCGCCGAGGCCGAGCCGGACCCGGCGAAGAAAGCGGCGTGGTTGAGCTTTGCCGTGGTCGGCGGCGGCCCCACCGGTGTTGAACTGGCCGGTACCTTGGCCGAAATCGCGCGGCATACGCTGCGCAACGAGTTCCGCCATATCGATCCGGCCAGCGCCAAGGTGCGGCTGGTCGAAGCCGGCCCGCGCGTGTTGTCTTCGTTCCCGGAAGTGCTTTCGCTGAAGGCAAGGCGGCAACTGGAAAAACTGGGTGTGGAGGTGCTGACCGGTACCCCGGTGAGCGACATCGACAGCCAGGGTTTCAAGCTCGGCGATCAGTTCGTACCGGCCCGCACCGTGGTGTGGGCCGCCGGCGTGGCCGCTTCACCGCTGGCGCGCACGCTGGAGGTGCCACTGGACCGCGCTGGACGCGTGCAGGTGCAACCCGACCTCACCCTGCCTGGGCACCCCGAGCTGTTCGTGGCCGGTGACCTGGCCGCACTGAACCAGGCCAATGGCAAGCCGGTGCCCGGCGTCGCGCCCGCCGCCAAGCAGATGGGCAAGTACGTGGCCGAGGTGATCCGCGCGCGTCTGCATGGCAAGGCCGCACCGGGGCCGTTCAAGTACGCCGACTTCGGCAACCTCGCCACCATCGGCCGCATGGCCGCGATCGTGCACCTGGGCCGGCTGCAACTCTCGGGCGTCCTCGCCTGGTGGTTCTGGCTGGCCGCACACGTGTTCTTCCTGATCGGCTTCCGCAACCGCATCGTGGTGCTGCTGAACTGGGCCGTGGCGTACTGGAGCTACCAGCGCAGCGCGCGCATCATCTTCGGTGATGATCAGGAAGACCGGCGACCCCGACGGTAGTGCCGGCCGCTGGCCGGCTGCTGCGCGGTCGGATCCCTTTCCGCAGGAAAGGGCTCTGACCCCGTCAACACCATCCACGCATGGCGTGGATCTACCGGTTCATCGGGCCACCTGGCACCCGCCGTTTCGACCAGGTGCGGCAGAAATCCTCCTTCCTCGCGGTGTCGGCAATCTGTGCGGCACTCCAATGCCGGGTGATCCAGATCGTCAATGCGGTGCTGCTCAGATGCCAGCGCGGCATGCAGTGCCGAGGCTGCCGCCACAGGTGGCGTCGGGCAATCCAGTAAGCCTCCCGCTCCACTTCAGGCACCTTCTTCTGCATCACGTCCTTGTCGAAGAACTGCGCGGCGAAGCGCCAGGGGTTCATCGGCTGGTATCCCGCCCGTGGTTCACTACTGCACGCAGCCACACCACTGGGCACGCGGTCCGCCGGCTTCGGCCGGCCTTCCACCAGCGCCAGTCCGAGCAGGTACAACAGGCCAGGCAGCAGTGCGATGCCGGCGACCACCACGATGACTGACAGCCACGCTTTCCCCGCCGCACCCATCGCTCACTGCGCCTTTGGTTTCGCGTACCACAGTGCGTTGACGATGACCCAGCGCTGGTCGAAGCGGCCCATGTGGAAGTAGTCGACGAACCACGGGGTTTCCAGCCGCACCGAGGCGGCGTTGCCGGTCACGTCCAGCACCGTGCAGCGGCGGTCCCATTGATCCTTCGGGGTCTTCAGCGCGCCCTGCTTCGTCAACGCGACCAGCTCTTCCTTCGACATGCGGCGCAGGCCCAGGCGTTCGTCGGGTGTATCGCCGAGCACCGCGCGCTTGGCCAGGTCCGGGTGCAGGGAGCGGGCGACGCGCTGCGGGTCGGCCTCCAGCTGGCCGTCGACGTAATCGTGGCAGGTGGCTTCGATGGCCGCGATGGTGGCCGGGTCGGCGGCAGGGCTCGTTGCTGCGGAAAGAGCGAACAGCAGGGCAATCGTGGACATCCGGGTCTCCAGCTCTGGGCGCGGGGCGATCATGGCATGGGCAAGCCGCATCCACGCATGGCGTGGATCTACTGCATCAGGCCCATTTCGTCGACGCTCAGCTGCATGTACAGGAACGCGGCCGCTTCGTCGGTCATCGGCTGGCCCTGCGGGAAACTGTCGAGCCAGGCGGAGATGCGCGCATGCCGATGCTTCAGCGCATCAGCTATCGCGCGCTTTTCCGCGTCGGTGGCATGTTCCTGCATCTCATCGCGCAGCAGGTCATCGCCGATGCCCCATTTTTCGGCCAGCGGGATCAGGTCGACCAGATCGGGCGGCACCTGGTCGCGGCGCAGGTGGATGGGCTCGGGCGTGTCCGGGCCGCGCTGTGCGGCCAGTTCGGCGGCGCTGCCGATCTGCCCGTGCTGCAGCGGTGGCGGAGTCTGGGCGCAGGCCGACAGGGTGATACAGAACGTCAACATCAGCATCCAGCAGGATTTCATCGGACCGCTTCCTGTGTCGATGGATGTGGCGATGATGGCATGGCCCAGCACACCATCCACGCATGGCGTGGATCTACAGGACCGGCGCCTGCAGCCAGGCCAGCTTGCGTTCGCGCGGCTGCTGCTTGAGCTGCCACTCGGCCCGCGAGGCGGCGGCCCGGTCCGGGTACTCGCGCACGGCCAGCACGCGCAGTGGCGGCCGTGCCCGGGTGTAGCGCGCGCCCTTGCCGGCCTGGTGGGCGGCGAAACGCGCCTCCACATCGGTGCTGATGCCGGCGTAGTAGCTGCCATCGCGGCATTCGAGCAGGTACAGGAACCACGGGCGGAGGGACGGGGCCATGCCCGGATTATGCCGTGCTGCACTGCAGCGGATATACTGGCGCCCGAATGCAGGAGAGAGGCGCCGCGCTGGCGCCCGCCGAAGGCGCAGGCTCCCATGATCGCTCAGGCCGGTGGGCTGGAATCCCACCAACCATGCATTCGACTCGCCGAGCTGGAGAGAGGTCACCGGGCACGCCCGGGACGATCCGCCGAAGGGGCACGCGGCCAACGCCGCTGAACTCTCAGGCAAAAGGACAGCGGGAGCGGCACCGGTCATCGTCATCCCGTCATTGCGCAGGCAGTGGCGGTAGTCGCGCATGGCCGGCCCCACCGCGCCCGGAGCCTGTCCCATGCTGCTGTCCATCATCTACCTGATCGCCATTTCCGCCGAAGCCATGACCGGCGCGCTGTCCGCCGGCCGTCGCCGCATGGACCTGTTCGGGGTGGTCATGATCGCCTGCGTCACCGCCCTCGGGGGCGGTTCGCTGCGCGACATCCTGCTCGGCCACTACCCGCTGGGCTGGGTGAAGCATCCCGAGTACCTGGGCTTCACCGTGTGCGCGGCGCTGATCGCCACCTGGGTGGCGCGCTGGATGCACCACTTCCGCCGCACCTTCCTGGTGCTCGATGGCCTGGGCCTGATCGCCTTCACCCTGATCGGCTGCTCGATCGCGCGCGAGGCCGGCCATGCCATGCCGATCGTGCTGATCGCCGGCATGCTGACCGGCGCGTTCGGCGGCGTGCTGCGCGACATTCTCTGCAACGAGGTGCCGCTGATCTTCCAGAAGGAGCTGTACGCGATCATCGCGCTGCTGACCGGCGCGGCCTACCTGTTGCTGCTGCACTGGGGCGTGGCCGACGCCACCGCGATCCTGTGCTGCCTCGGCGGCGGCTTCGCGCTGCGCCTGCTGGCGATCCACTACCGCTGGGAAATGCCGAAGTTCGTCTATCACGACGAAGTGCATTGATTGTTTGACGATAGTGCCGGCCGCTGGCCGGCAACACGGCACGCGCCCGCAGATTCCGGCAGGTTGCCGGCCAGCGGCCGGCACTACCGAATGCGTTGCATGACCATGGTCATGCGGCATTGGCCGGGGTGATTGGCTACCATTGTCACCCCGTCGCTGCCGCGACGGCATCCAGCCACGCCGCGCCCGCGGCCCCGCCAGACAACTCCCTCCCCGCTGCCCGTGGTGCCGTGAACGCGCCGACGGGCCCGCATGTCCCTGCGCGCGCAGGGCGCAGGATGCCCCATGTCTGTCGCCGAAAATTCCCGCTTCCGTCGTGCCCGCCTGTTGTGGGCGGTGCTGGCCATCGCCCTCGTCGCCGTTCTGGCGTGGTGGCTGTGGCCCCGGAATGGCGCCGGCAGCAGCGACGATGCGCCGGGCAAGACGGTGCCGGTACGCGTGGCACGCGCCAGCGCCGAGCCGCTGGTGCTGCGCCTGAAGGCGGTCGGTACGGTCACCCCGCTGCACAGCGTGGTGGTACGCAGCCGCGTGGATGGCGAACTGCTACGGCTGCATTTCCAGGAAGGCCAGCAGGTGAAGGCCGGCGATCTGCTGGCGCAGATCGACCCGCGCCCGTATGAAGTGAAGCTGGCACAGGCGCAGGGTACCCAGCAGCAGAATCTGGCCGAGCTGGAAAACGCCGAGCGCCAGCTGCAGCGCTACCGCGAACTGCAGAAGCAGAACTACGTGTCCGGGCAGGAACTGAGCGACCAGCAGAGCAAGGTGCGCCAGCTGCAGGGCCGCCGCCTCAGCGATCAGGCGTCTGTTGATGAAGCGCGCCTGCAGCTGCAGTACACCCGCATCACCGCGCCGGTCAGTGGCCGCGTCGGGCTGCGCCGGTTGGACGTGGGCAACCTGGTGCGCGCCAGCGATGCCGAAGGCCTGGTGACGCTGGCGCAGACCGCGCCGATCAGCGTGCTGTTCACCGTGCCCGAACCCGAGCTGCCTGCGCTGCTCGATGCCGTGCAGGCGCAACCGGCACTGGCGGTGGAAACCTGGGACCGCGAAGAACGCCGGCAGCTGGCCCGCGGCTCGCTGTCCAGCGTCGACAACCGCATCGATACCACCACCGGCACGTTGAAACTGCGTGCGCACTTCGACAACCACGATCTGGCGCTGTTCCCCAACCAGTTCGTCAACGTCCGCCTGCAGCTGGGCGAGCAGCCCGCGCTGCTGATTCCCGATGCCGCCGTGCAGTTCGGCAGCCAGGGCAACTACGTGCATATCGTCGACAAGGACAGCAAGGCACAACGCCGCACCGTGGTGCTCGGTCCAGCCGATGATGGACGCGTGGCCGTGCGCTCCGGGCTGGCCGCAGGGGACAAGGTGGTGATCGAAGGCATCGACGGGCTGGAAGATGGCACGGCGGTGGAGATCATCACCGAGGAGGCCGCGACCAAGGCCGGCGCATGAACCTCTCGCGCCCGTTCATCCTGCGCCCGGTCGCAACGACTCTCCTGATGGTGGCGCTGCTGCTGTCCGGCGTGCTGGCCTATCGCCTGCTGCCGGTGGCGGCGCTGCCGCAGGTCGATTACCCGATCATCCAGATCACCACGCTGTATCCGGGGGCCAGCCCCGAACTGACCACACGCACCATCACCGCACCGCTGGAGCGCCAGCTCGGCCAGATTCCCGGCCTGAAACAACTGTCGTCGACCAGTTCCGGTGGCGCCTCGGTCATTACCCTGCAGTTCGGGCTGGAGGTGTCGCTGGGTGTGGCCGAGCAGGACGTGCAGGCCGCCATCAACGCGGCGGGCAGCTTCCTGCCCGGGGACCTGCCTGTGCCGCCGGTGTACCGCAAGGTCAACCCGGCCGACACCCCCATCCTGACCTTGGCGGTGACCTCGCAAGGCCTGTCGCTGCCGCAGGTGCACGATCTGGTGGATACGCGCATCGCCCAGCGCCTGGCGCAGTTGCCCGGCGTCGGCCTGGTCAGCCTGGCCGGTGGCCAGCGCCCGGCGGTGCGCATCCAGGTCAATCCAGCGGCGCTGGCCGCCAACAACCTGGGCATGGACCACATCCGCACCGCCATCGCCGCCGCCAACGTCAACCTGCCCAAGGGCAGTTTCGATGGCCCGATCCGCGCGGTGATGCTCGATGCCAACGATCAGATGCGCAGCGTGGATGAGTACCGTGCCCTGGTACTGGCCTGGCGCGACGGCGCGCCGCTGCGGCTGGGCGATGTAGCCACCATTACCGATGGCGCCGAGAACCGGCAGCTGGCCGCCTGGAGCGGCACCACCCCGGCAGTGCTGGTGAACATCCAGCGTCAGCCCGGCGCCAACGTGATCGCCGTGGTCGAGCAGGTGCGTACGCTGCTGCCGCAGCTGCAGGCCACGCTGCCCGCCGGTGTGCAGATGAATGTAATGAGCGACCGTACCGAATCGATCCGCGCGTCGGTGCGCGGCGTGCAGAAGGAACTGGTACTGGCCATCGGCCTGGTGGTGCTGGTCACCTGGGTGTTCCTGCGCAATCTGCCGGCCACGCTCATTCCCAGCGTCGCGGTGCCGCTGTCGCTCATCGGCACCTTCGCGGTGATGCTGCTGGCCTGCTATTCGCTCAACAACCTCACGCTGATGGCGCTGACCATCGCCACCGGCTTCGTGGTGGACGATGCCATCGTGATGCTGGAGAACATCGCCCGCCATCTGGAGGAAGGCGAAAGCCCCCGCGATGCAGCGCTGAAAGGCGCAGCCGAGATCGGCTTCACCCTGGTGTCGCTGACTGTTTCGCTGATCGCGGTGCTGATCCCGCTGCTGTTCATGGCCGACCTGGTGGGTGCACTGTTCCATGAGTTCGCAGTGACACTGGCTGTAGCCATCGGCATTTCGCTGGTGGTCTCGCTGACGCTGACGCCGATGCTGTGCGCGCGGTTCCTGAAGCCGCACGCGAAGACTGCACATGCGCCCGATGTCTTCGACCGCGTCATCGGCCTCTACGACCGCCAGCTGCGCTGGGTGCTGCAGCGCCAGCCGCTGATGTTGCTGGCCACCGTTGCCACCCTCGCACTGACCGTGGCGCTGTACTTCGCCGTGCCCAAGGGTTTCTTCCCGGTGCAGGATGCCGGCCTGGTGCAGGGCATCAGCGAAGCGCCGCAGGCGATCTCATTCCAGGCCATGCGCGAGCGCCAGCAGGCGCTGGCGGCGGCCATCGAAGCCGACGAGGCGGTGGCCAGCGTCTCGTCCTACATCGGCGTGGACGGCAACAATGCCACGCTCAATACCGGCCGCCTGCTGATCGAGTTGAAACCGCACGGCGACCGCGACGGCGCCGCCGTGGTGATGGCACGCCTGCAACAGCGCGTGTCGAGGATCCCCGGCATCACCCTGTACCTGCAGCCGGTGCAGGAGCTGGGCATCGAAGACCGCATCAGCCGCACCCAGTACCAGTTCACCCTGACCACGCCGGATCTTGAAACACTGGAACGCTGGACCCCGAAGCTGCTGCAGGCGCTACGCCAGCAACCGGCACTGCGCGATGTCGCCAGCGATCTGCAGATGCAGGGTCGGCAGGCACGCGTAGCGATCGACCGCGATGCGGCGGCGCGCCTGGGCGTAAGCGTGGAAGCAGTAGCCGATGCGCTGTACGACGCCTATGGGCAGCGCCAGATCTCGACCATCTTCACCCAGGCCAGCCAATACCGGGTGGTGCTGGAAGCCGATCCGGCGCGCCAGCCGGGACCGGAAGCCATCACCGGCCTGCGCGTGCGCAACAGCGCCGGGCAGACCGTACCGCTGGGTTCGGTAGCGCGGGTAGAGGTGGGTCCGTCCGCACTGCTGCGCAATCACGTGGGCCAGTTCCCGGCGGCCACGCTGTCGTTCAATCTTGCCCCGGGTGCTTCGCTGGGCGAAGCGGTGGATGCCGTGCACGCCGCGCGCGCACAGGTGAACCTGCCGCAGAGCATCGAACTTCGCCTGCAGGGTGCCGCAGCGGCCTTCAGCAGCTCGCTGTCGTCCACGCTGTGGCTGATCCTGGCGGCCGTGGTGGTGATGTACATCGTGCTGGGCGTGCTCTACGAGAGCTTCATCCATCCGATCACCATCCTCTCCACCCTGCCCTCGGCCACCGTGGGTGCATTGGCCGCACTGTGGCTGAGCGGACGCAGCCTGGACCTGATCGCGGTGATCGGCATCGTGCTGCTGATCGGGCTGGTGAAGAAGAACGCGATCATGATGATCGACTTCGCGCTGGACGCGCAGCGCACACGCGGCATGTCACCGCGCGAGGCGATTCATCAGGCCGCGCTGCTGCGCTTCCGGCCGATCCTGATGACCACGCTGGCTGCACTGTTCGGCGCGGTGCCGCTGATGCTGGCCAGCGGTTCCGGCGCCGAACTGCGGCAGCCACTGGGCTGGGTGATGGTGGGCGGACTGCTGGTCAGCCAGGTGCTGACCCTGTTCACCACGCCGGTGATCTACCTGGCCTTCGACCGCCTGCAGCGTGGCCGTGCAGCGTCCCCGGTGGCGGTTGACGAGGCGCGCGCGTGAACCCCATCGCGCGCCTGGCGCAGGCCTGCGTGCAGCGCCCGGTAGCGACGATCCTGCTGGCGGTGGCGCTGGTGCTGGCCGGCCTGCTGGCATTGCGCCTGTTGCCGGTGGCGCCACTGCCGCAGGTCGACTACCCGGCCATCGAAGTCAGCGCCAGCCTGCCCGGCGCCTCGCCCGAGTCGATGGCAGCCACCGTCGCCACGCCGCTGGAGCGCGCATTGGGCAGCCTGCCCGGCATCTCACGCATCGACTCGGCCAGCACCCAGGGCCAGACCCAGATCGAACTGAAGTTCGTACTCGGCCGCGACATCGATGAGGCAGCGCGTGAAGTGCAGGCCGCCATCAATCTTGCACGCGGGCAGTTGCCCAGTGGCATGCCCGGCATGCCGCAGTACCGCAAGGTCAATCCCTCACAGGCACCGATCCTGGCGCTGGCACTGACCTCGGACACGCGTTCGCCAGGCCAGCTGTATGACCTGGCCTCCACCGTGCTGGCGCAGAAGCTGTCGCAGGTGCCGGGCGTGGGCGAAGTGCAGGTGGGCGGCAGCGCCTTGCCCGCCGTGCGTGTATCGCTGGACCCGAATGCGCTGAACCATGCAGGCCTGGCACTGGAGGACGTGGCCCAGGCCATCGGCCGCGCCAACGCCATGCGCCCGCTGGGTGCCGTGGGCGATGACCGCCAGCAGTGGCAGCTGGAAGCGCCGCTGCAGCTGCGCCAGGCCGCGCAGTACCGCGAACTGGCATTGAAGGTCAGCGACGACCGCACGCTGCGGCTGGGCGATGTCGCCGCCGTTGCCGATGGCGTGGAAGACCGTTACGCCAGCGGCTTCCACAACGAACGCCCCGCCGTGCTGCTGATCGTCAGCCGCCAACCCGGCGCCAACATCATCGCCACCGTTGATGCCATCCAGGCGCAGCTGCCGCAACTGCATGCGCTGTTGCCCTCCGGCGTGGACATGCGGCTGGTGATGGACCGCTCGCCGGTGATCCGCGCCACCCTGCACGAAGCAGAGCTCACGCTGGTGCTGGCGATCGTGCTGGTGGTGCTGGTGGTGCTCGGCTTCCTCGGCCACTGGCGTGCAGCGCTGGTGCCCAGCGTGGCGATTCCGGTGGTGCTGTTCGGCACGCTGGCGCTGATCGCGCTGATGGGCTTCTCACTCAATACGCTTTCATTGATGGCGCTGATCGTCGCCGCCGTGCTGGTGGTGGACGATGCCATCGTGGTGCTGGAGAACATCGCCCGCCATCGCGAACTGGGCGCCGACCGCTGGCAGGCGGCAGTACGGGGTGCATCGGAAGTCGGTGCCACGCTGCTGTCGATGAACGTTGCACTGGCCGTGGTGTTCGTCTCCATCCTGTTCCTGGACGACTTCGTCGAACGCCTGTTCCGCGAATTCTCGTTGACCCTGGTGGCGGCCATGACGGTCTCCGTGCTGGTCGCGCTGAGCCTGGTGCCGATGCTGTGTGCACGATTGTTCGTGGATGCCGCGCAGCAACCCTCGCGCTGGCAGCGGGGCAGCAATGCGCTGTTCGAGCGCCTGCGCAGCGCCTACCTGCGCACGCTTCAGGCCAGCCTGCACCGGCTGCGCTGGCCATTGCTGGCGTTCGTGGCCGTGATCGCCCTCAACGCCTGGTTGTTCCAACAGGTGCCCAAGGGCATCGTGCCCAAGCAGGACACCGCGCAGCTGCGTGGCTTCGCGCGCGGCGATGACGGCCTGTCCTTCCAGGCCATGCAACCGAAGATCGATGCGTACAGGAAGCTGTTGCTGTCCGATCCGGCCATCGAGGACATCATCGGCTACATCGGTGGCAGCAACGGGGTCAACAACGCCTTCATCATGATCAAGATGAAGCCGCTGGCCGAGCGCAAGGTGTCCAGCCAGCAGGTGATCGACCGCCTGCGCGCGCGGCTGCCCAAGCTGCCCGGCGGCAATCTCTATCTGTGGGTGGACCAGGACATCCGCCTGGAGGGCGCCGGCAGCAGCGGCAAGTACGAGTTCCAGCTGCTTTCAGCCGATACAGCGCCCCTGCGCGAATGGGCACCGAAGGTGGCTGCCGCCCTGCGTGGCCTGCCCGAACTGGTGGACGTGGAAGCACAGGGAGAAGCAGGCATGCGCCAGGTGATGCTGGACATCGACCGCGAAGCAGCCGCGCGCCACGGCGTCGACCTGCGCACCGTCGCCAACATGCTCAACAACTCCTTCAGCCAGCGCCAGGTCGCCACGCTGTACGACAGCCTCAACCAGTACCGCGTGGTGATGGAGCTGGACCCGAAGCACACCCAGGACCCGGGCACGCTGTCACGCCTGCAGGTGATCGATGGCAACGGCCAGCGCATTCCGCTGTCGAGCATCGCCAGCTGGCGCTATGGCATGGCACCGGACCGGGTGTACCACAGCGAGCAGTTCGCCTCGATCTGGATCGAGTTCGCGCTGGCACCGGGCGTAGGATTGGAACAGGCCACACAGGCGATCGATGGTGCGATGTCGAAACTGATGCTGCCGCGTTCGGTCCAGGGAAAACTGTCCGGTGAAGCCGGCGGGCTGGATCAGCTGCGCGCGCGCCAGCTATGGCTGGTGCTGGGCGCCACGCTGGCGGTCTACCTGGTGCTGGGCATCCTCTACGAGAGCTTCCTGCAGCCGCTGGTGATCCTGTCCACCCTGCCTTCGGCCGGTGTCGGTGCGCTGCTGGCGCTGTGGCTGTTCGGCAACGAACTGAACCTGATCGCCCTGCTCGGCCTGTTCCTGCTGGTGGGCGTGGTGATGAAGAACACCATCCTGCTGGTGGATTTCGCACTGGCCGGCGAGCGGCGCGGGCTGAGCGCGCAGGATTCAGTGATGGAAGCCGCACGGTTGCGCCTGCGGCCGATCCTGATGACCTCGCTGGCAGCGCTGCTGGGCACGCTGCCGCTGATGCTGGCCAACGGCGAAGGCTGGGAGCTGCGGCAACCGCTGGGCATTGCGATTGTCGGCGGCTTGCTGGTCAGCCAGTGGTTGACGCTGTACACGACCCCGGCGATGTATCTGGCCTTGGCGAGGATTCGGGCGAAGCCGTGAACGTGGGGCGGGGAATTCATCCACGCGTGGCGTGGATCTACCGTCAATGCCGCACGACGAACCCGCCGGACCGGCCGCTGGATGGCGCCTGCAGCTCCTCGTTGAAGGCTGCCTTGATGGCCTCGACCACCACGTCACGGTCCATGCCCTCACTGGTCACCAGCGCGTCGGCAACGTGCTGGGCAACATCGGCAAGAATTCGCCCCCAGGCACGTTCTTCGCGGATGTCGGGGCGATCCTCGTACAGCCCCACTTTCAATGATGCATGCAGCCCGCGCTCAGCGATCCACACGTGAATCATCTCGACCGAAGATTCGTCGCGTTGGGCAGCTTCAGGGATGATCAGTTCTTTCATGGCGGCAGCCGCAAGGAGAAGTGATCGCATTGTGGCCCACATCCATGCATGGCGTGGATCTACTGCGGACCTTGAGTAGAGTCGAGCTTGCTCGACTGCCGTTGGTGCACGTTTTTCCGCAGTCGAGCAAGCTCGACTCTACGTGTCCAAGGCGGATCATCGCACTGTGCGGACTGGACCACTTGGCGTGCCGGGTGCGACCCGACGGGCCCGCGACAAATGTGGCCTCCAGCGGGTCGTAGCCGTCATTGCCGGGGACGGCGAATCGTCCACGCATGGCGTGGATCTACTGCCACCCCGGCGATGTACCTGGCGCTGTCGCTCATGCGCAGCGCCAGGCGCATCGCCGGTGCAGATGGGCCGGTCTCCAACTCCGACCGGCCCTGATCGCGGCCGCACCCCCGCAGGCGCTGGCCGCCATCCACACACGTGCCGCACTCAGGCGGCTTCCATCAAGCTGCTTCGGATACCTTCACGTCGCGACGGGCGCGCACGGCCGCAGCCAGTCGCTCCAGCACCGTGACGGTGGTGTCCCAGTCGATGCAGCCATCGGTGATGCTCTGCCCATAGACCAGCGGCTGGCCTTCCACCAGTTCCTGGCGGCCGCCGACCAGATGGCTCTCGATCATCACGCCAACGATGCGCTGTTCGCCGTCTTCCAGCTGAACGGCGATGTCGTCGATCACCTTCGGCTGGTTCTCCGGGTTCTTCAGGCTGTTGGCATGGCTTGCGTCGATCATCAGGCGCGTCGGCAGCTTGGCCTTGGCCAGCACCTGGCAGGCCTCGGCGACACTGCCGGCGTCGTAGTTCGGCTGCTTGCCGCCGCGCAGGATCACATGGCAGTCCGGGTTGCCGGTGGTCGACACGATGGCGGTGCCACCCTGCTTGGTGACCGAGAGGAAGTGATGCGGGTTGGATGCCGCACCCACGGCATCGGCCGCAATCTTCACGTTGCCATCGGTGCCGTTCTTGAAGCCGACCGGGCACGACAGCCCCGAGGCCAGCTCGCGATGCACCTGGCTTTCGGTAGTGCGTGCGCCGATCGCACCCCATGCCACCAGGTCGGCGATGTACTGCGGCGAGATCACGTCGAGGAACTCGACACCGGCCGGCAGGCCCAGCTTGTTGATGTCGCGCAGCAGGCCGCGGGCGATGCGCAGGCCCTTGTCGATCTTGAAGCTGCCGTCCAGGTCCGGA
Organism: Stenotrophomonas sp. ASS1; assembly: GCF_004346925.1. Lineage (NCBI taxonomy): Bacteria > Pseudomonadati > Pseudomonadota > Gammaproteobacteria > Lysobacterales > Lysobacteraceae > Stenotrophomonas > Stenotrophomonas oleivorans. The sequence continues at coordinate 4,053,080 of NZ_CP031167.1, forward strand.
TCGTTGATCAGGCCCTTCCAGCCCACCGTGGTGCGCGGCTTCTCGAAGTACACGCGCATGACGATTTCCAGTTCGCCGGCCAGTGCGTCGCGCAGCGGCTTCAGGCGCTGGGCGTACTCGATGGCGGCCTTCGGGTCGTGGATCGAGCACGGGCCAACCACCACCGCCAGGCGGTCGTCACGGCCATGCAGGATCTGGTGCAGGGCCGCGCGCGAGGCGCTGACGGTGTCGGAGGCTTCATCGTCACAGGGCAGCATCGCCAGCAGCTGGGCAGGCGGTGTCAGCGGTTCGATGGTGCGGATACGCAGGTCGTCGGTGTGCGGGGGCATTGCGGGAGATCTCCGGAACGTTGGGGGTCCCCAGCGTGGCGGCATGAAAAAAGCCGCCAGGTTCGCTGGCGGCTTTCGGGAATGCGTCTGAAGCTTTCTTCAGGGTGAGCGCAGTCCTTCCTCCGCCAGTGGCTTCGGAAAGTAATACCAGTAAAAGCTGGTGGGGGCTGCGTTCATGGGATCTATTGATAGCACAGCTTTTGCGCAGTGCAAAATGTTTCATCCGCAACTGGGGGCGCGGTTCAGCGAGGTGCGCACCAGCCATGCCTACGCGGCGGCAGCCACGCGAAGTTGCTCATTTACCATGCACTTCCACATCCAGCAGCAGGCCCTCATGGATGTCGGCCCAGCGCTCCAGCACGCGGTCCAGCTCCTGCCTGGCTTCGTCCAGCTGCTCGGGGTTGAGCAGGGAACGCGCGGTGTAGAGGTCGGAAACCAACCGCCGCAGGACCGATTCCGGAATGGCCACCGACGGCCCCTCCAAGCCCGGCAACTGCAACGCCGGGCTGTCGCCAAGAGGGCCGAACAGCGTGACCTGGAGCGTGCTCTGCATGATCGACTTCCCTGCGGATGGACATGGCAATGCACTGTTTACCGTGTCTGGGTGACAGGCGCATGTGCCTCCCATGCCGAGGCCCGGGATCTGCCGGCGTCTGCCGCCCCGCTACAGGGCGGCCAGGTCGGCCAGGTGCTGGGCCATGCTGTCCATCGCGCCTACCGCATGGGTGGTGGTGAAGTACGCATGCCAGCCGGTCGCGGCGATGCCGGCCACCAGCGCATCGACCTCCTCGCGGCTTGCACAGCGCCAGACCGCATAGAACTGCTCATCGCTGCCGTGCGGTACGCCCGTGGCAATGCGGCCCATCGCCAGCGGCGTGATGCGGGCTGGATCGAACTGCTGCATGCCAGCGCCAATACGGGCGAAGAAGGTATTCCGCTGCTCGGGTGGGAGTGCGGTCCAGGCAGGTGTGGCGGTGTAGAGCTCGATGAAGGTGTGCGACATGGTGGTTCTTCCTTGAGGTTTACGAGGTTGCGGGGTTGCCGGCCAGCGGTCGGCACTACCGGAACGAGCGCAATGCGCGTTTGCGGATGTAGGCGTTGGCGTCGCTGTGGCGCTCGTGCTGCCAACGCGTGCACAGCTGGCGCAGCCACTGCGGCTGAGTCTTGCCGGCGTCATTGAGCCAGTTGCCGACCGAATCCTGCACATAGCGTTCCGGGTCGTCAGCCAGTGCTTCCAACATGGGTAACGCAAGTTCCGGATGCTGCTTGAACAGTGCGATATGCGTGGCCCAGACACCGCGTGGGCGCAGCGCTTCACAGGCGAAGCGGCGCAGGTACGGCGATGTTTCCTGTGTCCAGGGTTGCAGGTACTCAAGCGCCTGCATCGGCGCGGCAACGATGTCCGTGCGTAGCGCCAGCCACGCCCATTCGCGCACACCGAAGTGTGGGTCATCGGCCAGCGTGCGCATCTGCTGCAGCGTCTCTGCCAACGTTGCGCGGGCATCGCTGCCGACCAGATAGCAGGCCCAGCCACGCACGGTATCGGAGCTGTGATCCTGCCAGAACTCAGCCGCGCCCTGCCCCGCCTCACGCAGCAGTTGCGCGGCCAAGGCCATGCGCAGCGTGATGCCCTTGCCTGAGGCATCCCGCATGCGTTGCAGCGCTTCCGGTGCAAGCGCAGGCGCCACCACCTGCAGCAACGCGGCGAAATCCACTGCCAGGCATTCGGCCAGATGGGCGGTGGCAACGCGACCGGTGTTGAGTTCATGCAGGCGTTGCGCCGCAATCGCCGGGCTCATGCTGCAGACTCTCGTCCAGCATCGGTGTGCTGCCAGACCTTGTGCAGCAACCGCGACAGCTGCCGCTGTTCATCGGTATCCAGACCATTGAACAGGCCACCGATCCACTGTGTGTGCTGGTCAAACAGTGTCTCGGCCAAGCGTTTTCCCCGTGCGGTCAATACGATCTGCAGGCGACGGCCATCCTCAGCATCGCTGCGACGCTGCAGCAGTTCTTCGCGCTGCAGGCCATCGAGCAGGCCGCTGATGGTGGCGCGGGTGACGCCTGCGCGTTCGGCCAGCTCGTGGGGCGGTAGCGTGCCACCGGCCCCATGCAGCAGGAACAGCACGATGAAGCGACCCTCACTGAGCCCGTGTGGCGCCAGCCGGGTGGCGCAATCGTGGTCGATGGACGACGACAACGACAGCAGCTGGAAGCACAGGCGCAGCTGCGCGACGTTGGCGTGGCCGCGTCGCTGCGCCTCATCCATCAGGGCATGGTGCTTGGCTTCGATCATCATCCATACCGATATGATTAGGCGCCTAATCATATGCCATCCCCTTCGGCGTGGCTACCAGTCCATCACCTTCGCCGCCGGCCCGGGATGCGACGGGAACAACGGCAGTACCTCCTCGGCCAGCTCCTGCAGCACCTCGCCGGCAGGCCGCTCGGCGAACTGGATCCCCAGTGCGGCATGGTTGACGCCGGCCCGCTGCCAGGCCTGCAGCAGATCGATCAGACCCTTGCGGCCGGTGCGCAGGGTGAAGCCACCCCGCAACGGCATGCGTGGATGATCCGGATCGTCCACCAGGTCGATCCATTCGTTGGTCATGTGCGGACGGAAGCCGCCGTCCGGAATCAGCGCGCGCCAAGCGCCGATCTTCGCGGCCAGCCGCTGCGGACCAGCGTTGTCATGGGTGGCCTCTGGGTAGGTCAGCCAGCCATCGGCATGCTGGCCGATCCATTCCAGTGGCTGGCGTGCGCCACCGGTGACGATCAGCGGAACGCGGCCACTGACCGTGGGCGGCAGCAACTGCACGCCCTGCCCGGCACCGGCATGTGTCATCCGCCCATCCGTGCCCGGTTGCAGCCAACGGCGCATCTCGTTCATTGCGGTGGCGAAACGCTCTCCGCGCGCCGCGTGCTCCAGTCCATAGGCCGGGAACTCCAGTGGTCGATCACCGGACGCCACACCCATCACCAGCCGACCACCGGACAGCTGATCGATCGACGCCGCGGCCTTGGCCAGATCGATCGGATGGCGCAGTGGCAGCACCACGCTGCCGGTGGCCAGGGCCACGCGCTGTGTGCGCGCTGCCAGCCACGCAAGGTAGGTGAACGGGTCGAACAACTGGCCTGCATCACCGAACATCGGATCGAACAGCGGTACGTCACGCACCCATACCGCAGCGAAGCCATGGCGGTCGATCTCCTCCACCAGCCGCGCCTGGCCCTGCAGCACGGCCATGTCGCCCTGGTAGAAGCGCAGCGGCAGGTAGATGCCCAGGGTCAGCGCGTCGGCGCGGAACATGCGCTGGTAGCCCGGGTGCGTGGCAAAGACCGGCGCCGACGCGCCCGGCACTGCAATGGAATCGTTCATATGCGTCGCCTCCTTACGGTCCGGTGGCCGGCTCGGGCAGCTGCACGCCGCGCTGTACCGCAGGGCGTGCGGCAACCCGTGCGTACCACGCATCCAGATGGCGATGCCGCGAAAAATCGATGTCGATGATGCGAGCGATGTGCAGCCAGCCGAAGTGGGCGATGTCGGCAATCGAGTAGTGATCGCCAGCCAACCACTCGCGTCCCTGCAGGCGCTGGTCGAGTACGCCGAACAGCTCGTCGCTCAGGCGGCGGTAGCGTTCGATTGCCGCGGAATCGGGCCGTTGCGCGAAATGCTCGAAGTGCACGCGCTGGCCGAGGATCGGGCCGACGCTGGCGGCATGGAACATCAGCCAGGTCAGCGTCTCCCAGCGCGCAGCCGGTTCGGAAGGCAGCAACGCATTGCCCTGTTCGGCCAAATACATCAGGATCGCCGCCGACTCGAAGACAACGATGCCGCGCGCGCGATCTTCCAGCACGGGAATGCGGCCATGCGGGTTGAGCCGCAGGAAGTCGGGATGGCGATGTTCACCATCGGCGATGTGGACGTGGTGAACGTGATAGGGAAGACCCAGTTCTTCCAGTGCGATTGTGGCCTTGAAGCCATTGGGAGAACTGTCGGAGTACAGGTGCAGCGAAGGTTCGTTCATGGGAATCCTGGACGCAGGGAGCGACGGCATGCACCGGCCGTTGAAGGTGGCCGGGCGATGCGGGAACGGGCGCTGCAGCAGCCGTGCAGGCAGTCTAGGAAGCGCTGGCGCGGGAAGGAAACGATGTCTCCTGCATGGGAAGTTGAGCGCAGCTCAACGTGAGCGGCAGGCGCGCGACAGCCTGCGGCACGCTCGATATGCTGTCGCAGCGCGGCGCGTGCCGACGCGGCTACAGGAGAATGGACATGGGTGCGGTGCTGCCGCTGCTGGGCCTGCGGGCCTTCGTTGAAACCGGCCGCCATGGCAGCCTGACCGCTGCCGCCGAAGCGATGGGGGTGACACCTGGTGCGATCAGCCAGCAATTGCGGCAGCTGCAGGAACGGCTGGGTGTGAACCTGTTCGACCGCACCCGGCATGGCGTGGTGCTCAGCGTCGCAGGCGCTCGCGTATACCCGGAACTGCTGCAGGCCTTCGAGCAGATCTCGCACAGCCTGCAGACCCTGGAGCGCTGGGAAACGCGACGCACGCTACGCATCAGCGCGGCACCGAGCTTCGCCGCACAGTGGTTGGCGCCGCGACTGGGCCGGTTCAGTGCGTTGCATCCGCAGGTGGACGTGCAGCTGGACTCGAGCGCGGCGTTGGTCGACCTGCGCCGCGAGGGGGTGGACATCGCCATCCGCCACGGTCTCGGGCGTTACCCGGGGCTGCATGCTGAGCACCTGATGGCACCGGTGCTGCTGCCGGTGGCCAGTCCGGCATTGTTGGCCGGCGCACCGACGGTGAGCTCGGTGCAGGATTGCCTGCAGCTGCCCCTGTTGCAGGACGCCGACCGCAGCGACTGGCGGCTGTGGTTCCAGGCACTGGATCTGCCCGTCGATGAACGACTGGAGCGCGGCCCTGCCTTCGATGACGACCTGTTGTTGATCCGCGCGGCGGTGGCCGGGCAAGGCGTCGCCCTGGTGCGCGACATCCATGCCGCCGAAGAGCTGGCCAGTGGCCGGCTGCAGGTGGTGATCGACCAGCCCTGGCCCCAGGCCTTCGCCTACTACGCGGTGACCCATTCGGACGGCGAATCCAACGCGGCAGTACCCGCATTCATGGCCTGGTTGCGCGCGGCACTGATGATGACCCAGGATGCAGGCACACTCCCCAAGCAGGACGCAGGATGAATCGCCCAGAGATCGATGCCATTGCCGAGGCCGTAATGCGGCCGGATGCACGGCGTCTGCGCATCGCTGCACGCCATCGCCAGGCCGCACATCGGCAGCGACGTCAGCGGGTGGCCGTCGGCGCCAGTCTGATCGGCATGGTGGCGGGCCTGCTGCTTGCGCCGATCACGGGTCTGCCGTGGGTACAGGGCATGATCGCTGGCGGCGCGCTGGCCCTGCTGGTGGCCCACCTGTGGCTGCAGCGGCGCGAGGGCTGCGGGTAGATTTGCACCTGGCAGCGGCATCCATGCATGGCGTGGATCTACTATTTCGATTCCAACCGGCCACAAAAAAACCCCGCCTTGCGGCGGGGTTTTTCATTGCGGGGTGAACGCGGGGGACTTAGAAGTCCATGCCGCCCATGCCACCCATGCCGCCCATGCCACCGGCGCCGCCCATGGCCGGCTCGTCCTTCTTCGGAGCTTCGGCAACCATGGCTTCGGTGGTGATCATCAGGCCAGCGATCGAGGCCGCGTTCTGCAGCGCCGAACGGGTCACCTTGGTCGGGTCCAGGATGCCGAACTGCAGCATGTCGCCGAACTCGCCGGTGGCGGCGTTGTAGCCGAAGCTGCCGGTGCCTTCCTTGACCTTGTTGATGATGACCGACGGTTCTTCACCGGCGTTGGCCACGATTTCGCGCAGCGGGGCTTCCATCGCGCGCAGGGCGATCTGGATGCCGTGGTTCTGGTCTTCGTTGGCACCCTTCAGGCCGGCCAGTGCGGTGACCGCACGGACCAGGGCCACGCCGCCGCCCGGAACCACGCCTTCTTCAACGGCTGCACGGGTAGCGTGCAGGGCGTCGTCGACGCGATCCTTCTTTTCCTTCATCTCGATTTCGGTCGAAGCACCGACCTTGATCACGGCAACGCCACCGGCCAGCTTGGCCACGCGTTCCTGCAGCTTCTCGCGGTCGTAATCCGAGGAGGTGTCCTGGATCTGGGTCTTGATCTGGCCGACGCGTGCGTCGACGGCAGCCTTGTCACCCACGCCATCGATGATGGTGGTGTTTTCCTTGGAGACCTGCACCTTCTTGGCGCGGCCCAGGTCCTTGATGGTGGCCTTTTCCAGCGACAGGCCCACTTCTTCGGAAATCACGGTGCCGCCGGTCAGCACGGCCATGTCTTCCAGCATCGCCTTGCGACGGTCGCCGAAGCCCGGCGCCTTGACGGCCACGACCTTGACGATGCCACGGATGGTGTTGACCACCAGGGTCGCCAGCGCTTCGCCTTCAACTTCTTCGGCAACGATCAGCAGCGGCTTGCCGGCCTTGGCGACGCCTTCCAGCACCGGCAGCAGGTCACGGACGTTGGAGATCTTCTTGTCGTGCAGCAGGATGAACGGGTCATCCAGGTCAGCGGTCTGCGACTGCTGGTTGTTGATGAAGTACGGGGACAGGTAGCCGCGGTCGAACTGCATGCCCTTGACCACGTCCAGCTCGTTGTCCAGGCCCGAGCCTTCTTCAACGGTGATCACGCCTTCCTTGCCGACTTCCTTCATCGCGTCAGCGATGATCTGGCCGATCGACTCGTCCGAGTTGGCCGAGATGGTACCGACCTGGGCAATCGCCTTGTCGTCGGCGGTCGGCTTGGAGATGGTCTTCAGCTCGGCAACGGCGGCCACGACGGCCTTGTCGATACCACGCTTGAGGTCCATCGGGTTCATGCCGGCGGCCACGGCCTTGGCGCCTTCGCGGATCAGGGCCTGGGCCAGCACGGTGGCGGTGGTGGTGCCGTCGCCAGCGTCGTCGTTGGTGCGGGAAGCAACTTCCTTCACCATCTGCGCACCCATGTTCTCGAACTTGTCAGCCAGTTCGATTTCCTTGGCGACGGAGACGCCGTCCTTGGTGATGGTCGGTGCGCCGAAGCTCTTTTCCAGCACGACGTTGCGGCCCTTCGGGCCCAGGGTGGCCTTGACGGCATTGGCGAGAACGTTGACGCCGCGCACCATGCGCGAACGGGCGTCTTCACCGAAACGAATATCCTTGGCAGCCATTACAATTACCTCATTGGTAGCGCCGGACGATGCCCGGCGGCTGGGATTTGGGGATCAGGTTGAAACAGGTCGCGCCGAGGCTCAGCCGATGACGGCGAGCACGTCGTCTTCGCGCAGGACCTTGTACTCGACGCCTTCGCTCTTGTACGAGCTGCCGGCGTACTGGCCGTAGATGACCTTGTCGCCGACCTTCAGCGACGGAGCGCGCACGCTGCCGTTGTCCAGCGGCTTGCCCGGGCCGACGGCCACGACTTCACCCTTGGTGGACTTTTCCTTGGCCGAATCCGGAATGACGATGCCACCGGCGGAGATTTCGTCGGCTTCGATCGGCTTGACCACAACGCGGTCGTGCAGCGGCTTGATGCTCATGAGAGACCTCTTAAGTTATTGATTGGTCTGAAAAAGTCTGGCGATGTTAGCACTCACCCCAGGTGACTGCCAGCATTGCTCGCGAAAAAGCCCGATGAATCGGGAGCAGGACAGAGATGGAGCTGGCCCCGGACCTTTCAAGGCCGCTCGCGGAAAAAATTTCACTGCCCCGGGCCCACTCGATCTGCGCCCATGTGAAGGCCTGGATGCCGGTGCAACGCGGCAACCCTGTCTCTGGAATCCTCGACTTTTGGTGACTCGCGTCGCACTGTCAGATATCTGACGTTCATTTACGACAAAGTGTCACTGGATCGGCCTTAGGCTCGGCCGCGCATTCCCAATCACAAGGAGTAGTCGATGCGATTGCTGTCCCCGCTTGCCGCCGCCTGCCTGCTGGCGCTGGCCGCCGCGCCGGCCCAGGCCGAGGTCTTCATCAACGAACTGCACTACGACGACAGCACCGCCGCCGGTGACGTCGGCGAAGCCATCGAAGTGGTCGCTACCGCGGGCGAGGACCTTTCCGGCTACCGCCTCTATCTCTACAACGGCAGCAATCCTTCGGCCGCCACGGTCTACGCCAACAATCCGGTCCCGGCCGGCACCGCCGCGGGTTGCGGCAGCGCCACCCTGGCCGTGGTCAGCTACCCGACCAACGGCCTGCAGAACGGCCCGAACGACGGCATCGCCCTGGTCGATGCCAGCGGCAAGGTGGTCCAGTTCCTCAGCTACGAGGGCGCCATCACCGCCTCCGGTGGCCCTGCCGCCGGCATGACCAGCCAGAACATTCCGGTGGCCGAGACCAACAGCACGGCCCCCGGCACCTCGCTGCAGCTGACCGGCAGCGGCAGCCAGTACGCCCACTTCACCTGGGCCGAATCGGCCAAGCAGACGTTTGGCAGCTGCAACAACGGCCAGACCTTCAGCGGGGGTGGCACCCCGGGCCCGAACACGCCGCCGTCGGTCTCCACCACCACCCCGGCGCAGGGCAGCAGCACCTTCCCGGCCGCCGCCGACCTGGAAGTGGTGTTCAGCGAGACGGTGAACCTGGCCAGCGGCGCCTTCGCCCTGAGCTGCGGCACCTCCGGCAGCGTGCCGCTGACCTACCCGGCCAGCGGCCGCAGCGTGAAGCTGTCCACCAACACCGCGCTGGTGGCCGGTGAAGCCTGCCGCTTCGACATCCGCGCCGCGCGCATCTCCGACCTGCAGGGGGCGCACCCCGCCGCCGACAGCCGCATCGCCTTCACCGTGGCCAGCACCGGCGGCAATCCGGACCCGGGCAACCCGGGCGTGCCGGCCGGTTACTACTCCAAGGTCAATACCAGCAGCCCCAGCCAGCTGCGCTGCTCGCTGCACGCCACCATCAAGGGCCACACCGCCTACCCGTACAGCGGCTCGGGCACCAGCACCTGGACCATCCTGGAAATCGCCGACGAGGATCCGAACAACAGCGGCAGGATCCTGGATGCGTACCGCAACCGCAGCTACGCCAAGGTGACCGACCGCGCCGGCAGCGGCGGCGGCCTGAAGTACAACCGCGAGCACACCTGGCCGAACTCGCTGGGCTTTGCCAGCACCACCGGCGACAAGGGCCTGCCGTACGCGCCGTACACCGACACCCACATGCTGTACCTGACCGACGCGCAGTGGAACGCCGACCGTGGCAACAAGCCGTTCGGCAAGTGCGACGCCAACTGCGGCGAACGTGCCACCGAGGCCAACAACGGCCAGGGCGGCGGCAGCGGCGGCTACCCGGGCAACTCCAACTGGGTGCGCACGCCGGACGGCAACACCGGCACCTTCGAGGTGTGGGGCAAGCGCAAGGGCGACATGGCACGTGCGGTGATGTACATGGCGATCCGCTACGAGGGCGGCAAGGATGCGGCCACCGGCCAGTCCGAGCCGGACCTGGAGCTGACCGACGACCGCAGCAGGATCGTCAAGACCAGCAGTTCGCCGGCCTACATGGGCCTGCTCTCGACGCTGATCGACTGGCACCTGTCCGATCCGCCGGATGATGCCGAGCGTGCCCGCAACGACGTGATCTACAGCTTCCAGGGCAACCGCAACCCGTTCATCGACCACCCCGAGTGGGCGACCCCTGGCCTGTTCACCTCGGCCAAGCCGACCTCCTGCCAGCTGGCCAACTGACCGCGCAACGCAGCGGTCCACTGCCGCCGCCGGGCCCTGACCCGGCGGCGGCCCTATACTCGACGGTCATGTCGACCATCGATCCCGTCCTGCTGCTGTTGACCACCTGCCCGGACCGGGCCAGTGCCGAGCGCATCGCGCACGCGCTGGTCGGCGAGCGCCTGGCCGCGTGCGTGACCCGCCTCAATGGCGCGCAGTCGACCTACCGCTGGCAGGGCGAGGTGACCACCGACGCCGAGCTGCAGCTGCTGGTGAAGACCACCGCGAGTCGCGTCGATGACGCGATTGCCCGGATCGTCGAACTGCATCCGTATGAACTCCCGGAGTGCATTGCGGTCGAAACCCGGGCCGGCCTGCCGGCGTATCTGGACTGGATCCGGGCACAGACCCGGGAGGACACTGATTGAAGACTCTGTTTGCGCGTGGCGCCGCCTTGTGCGCCCTGTTGTGGCTCTCGCTGCCGGCGTTCGCCCTGGATGAGAAAGACCTGTTGCCGGTGGACCAGGCGTTCGCACTGACCGCGACCGCCGCCGAGCGTGGCCAGGTGCAACTGCAGTTCAAGATCGCACCGGGCTATTACCTGTATCGCCACCGCACCAGCGTCAAGGCGGATCCGGCCTTCAATGCCGGCGCGCTGCAGATGCCCAAGGGCGACAAGCACCACGACGATTTCTTCGGCGAAGTCGAAACCTATCGCGAACGCCTGCAGGCCACCCTGCCCGGCACGCCGACCGACGCCGCCGGCACCATCAGCCTGGAAGTGCGTTACCAGGGCTGCGCCGATGCCGGTGTCTGCTACCCGCCGCAGAAGCGCGTGGTGCAGGTCACCCTGCCCGGTGCCGGTGCGGCGGCCGCGGTGCCTGCCGCGCGTGCCGGTGCCGCAAGCCCGTTCAACAACCCGCTGGCCGGTGCCGGCAACAGCGGTGGCCTGCGCCTACCGGGGGCGGCCAGCAACGGCCAGGCGCTGCCGCTGCCGTCGGAGCAGGCGTTCGGCTTCGACGCCATCGCCAGCGACGGCAATACCCTGCTGCTGCGCTTCAGCCCGGCGCCGGGCTACTACCTGTATCGCGACCGCACTTCGGTGAAGCTGGACGGCAGCACCGGGGTGCTGGCCGACAAGCTGCGCTGGCCTGCCGCACAGTCGCATCGCGACGAACACTTCGGCGATGTCTCGGTCTACTTCAACCAGGTGGAAGTGCCGCTGCCGCTGCGCCGCTCCATCGCCGATGCGGTCGACAGCACTCTGGTGGTGACCTTCCAGGGTTGCCAGACCGATGGCATCTGCTACCCGCCGATGACCCGCCGGGTGAAGCTGTCCATTCCGGCCGGGAAGGTCAGCAGCAGCGCCGACCAGGCGCCACCGCGCAATGAAGTGATCAGCCCGCTGCCCGCTGCCAACGGCGCACCACGCGAAGCCGCCAACGGCGCACCGCTGCGCCTGCTGCCAACCGTGCCCAATACGGATGCAACGACCCCTGCTGCAGGTGACGGCACCGCCAGCAGTGAGTTCGCCGCCGATGCACAGGGTGACAACGCGCTGCGCACGCGACCGCCGGTGACCACGCCGAATCCGGACCGTTCGTTCGTATGGGTCCTGCTGCTGGCGCTGGCCGGTGGCCTGGTACTGAACCTGATGCCCTGCGTGCTGCCGATCCTGTCGCTGAAGGTCCTGAGCCTGGCGCAGAGTGGCGAAAGCCCGCAGCGCGCGCGCAGCCATGCCCTCTGGTACACGCTGGGCGTACTGGTCGCGTTCGCGGTGATCGGTGCGTTGATGGTTGGCCTGCGCGCGATCGGCAACGCCGTCGGCATCGGCTTCCAGCTGCAGCACCCGGGCGTGGTGGCGGCGCTGGCCTACATCATGTTCGCGGTGGGCCTGAGCCTGTCCGGCGTGTTCACACTGGGCGGCGGCATCGGCAACCTCGGCCAGTCGCTGGCCAGCCGCAGTGGCCCGGCCGGTGATTTCTTCACCGGTGCGCTGGCCTGCGTGGTCGGCAGTGCCTGCGTCGGCCCGTTCATGGGCGGCGCGATTGCCTACGCGTTCATTGCCCCGCCGCTGAAGGCGATGACCGTGTTCCTGTTCCTCGGCCTGGGCCTGGCCCTGCCGTTCCTGCTGATCGGCTTCGTGCCGGCACTGGCGCGCCGCCTGCCCAAGCCGGGCCCGTGGATGGAAACGCTCAAGCACGTGCTGGCCTTCCCGATGTATGCCACCGTGCTGTGGCTGCTGTGGGTGCTGGGCAAGCAGCGCGGCGTGGACGGCATGGCGCTGGTGCTGGGTGGCCTGCTGCTGCTGGCCTTCGGTCTGTGGCTGTTTGAACGCAACCGCTGGACCGGCTCGCGCGCCGTCACCCTGCTCGGCGTGCTGCTGGCGATCGGTGCACTGGTTCCGGCCTGGGGCGTGACCCAGCTGGCAGCGCCGGCGCGTGCCGCACAGGCGGCCACTGACAACGTGGTCGAATACTCGCCGCAGCTGCTGGATCGCCTGCGCGCCGACAACCGCGTGGTGTTCGTGAACATGACCGCCGACTGGTGCGTGAGCTGCAAGGCCAACGAGCGCGCCGTGCTGTCGCGCCCAGAGTTCAAGGAACTGCTCAAGCGCACCAACGCGGTGTACATGCGCGGTGACTACACCAACGTCGATCCGCAGATCACCACGTTCCTGGAAGAGCACAAGGCCGTGGGCGTGCCGCTGTACGTGGTGTACGGCCCCGGCGCACCGCCGACCGTGCTGCCGACCCTGCTGACCCAGGCGGTGGTCGAGGAAGCGCTGCTGCGCACCGCACGATGAAATGGCAACGGCCAGCGCTGCTGTGGACAGCGGTGCTGGCCGCCGGCCTCGGCCTGTGGGCCGGGCATCGATTGGCTCCCGCGCCGGCTGCGCCTGAGGCCATGCCAGCGGCGCCTGCGGTGGCGGCGGTGGCACCCGCCCTGCAGGTCGGCGACAGCCTGCCCGCGCTGTCGCTGCCCGATCTTGAAGGCCGACCGCTGGACCTGCGCCAGCACGCTACCGGCCGCCCGCTGTTGATCAATGTCTGGGCCAGCTGGTGCGCGCCCTGCGTTGAAGAAATGCCTGAACTGGCGCGCTTTGCCCACACCCAGGGCGATAACGGTGTGCAGGTTCTTGGCCTGGCGCTGGATACGCCGGAAGACGTGCGCGGTTTCCTGCAGCGGGTACCGGTGGATTACCCGATCGTGATCGAGACACCCGGGCCACGCGATGCCAGCGTGCAGCTGGGCAATACGCAGGGCCTGCTGCCCTACAGCGTGCTGTTCGATGCACAGGGCCGGCTGGTGAAGGCGAAGCTGGGGCCGTTCGCCCACGGCGAGATCGACAGCTGGGTGAAGTGAGGGTGTTTTTTGCAGGGCTTGCAGCCCTGCACCCTGCTCAATGCAACGGCAACAGCCAAAGCCAAAGCGGGCATTCCGTGGGATGGCGGGACGGTATCGGAGTGCGGGGACGCTGCAAGTACATCCCTGTAAGCTTGGCAGCCGCATCCATGCGGCTGACACCCCGCACTCCGACACCGCCCCACCTCTGACAGATCTTCGCGGCTGTTGGTAGGTGTCGACCTTGGTCGACACATCTGTCAGATATCGAATGAAATTCCGGGGTCAGATCCGTTTTCCTGCGGAAAACGGATCTGACCCCAAAAGTATTTCCGACAGATCGCAGGAAACTGTCGAAGGCGGGGTGGGTCCGGTTGAGGGGGCGTGAGCGCCATGGATGGCGCGACCGAGGCTACATGGACGTATTCACGCCGTCCCCCGCAACCGGACCCACCCCGCCTCCTCACAGGAAACCCGCTGTTGCTTCGGCTGTTGCTTCGGCTGTTGCTTCTGAGGTTGCCGGCCAGCGGCCGGCACTACCGCGGGTGCCGGGCGCCGCCCGGCCGATATCCCCTGCTTGACCGCAGCCGGGGCGCCACGGAGAATTCCGCGACTAATTCTCATTTGCTGTTGCGCAGGATGCGGGCGGCAGCCTTCCAGGCCCTCCTCCTTCGATGTTCAAGAACGTCCTGTTCCAACTGCACTGGCTGCTGGGCATCACCGCCGGTGCCGTGCTGGCCGTGATGGGCCTCAGCGGCGCCGTGCTGTCCTTCGAGGATGAACTGCTGCGGGCGGCCAATCCCGGCTTCGCCGAGATCGCCGAGCACCATGCCGACGGCCAGCTTCCGCTTGAACTCAGCGAACTGGTGCCGCTGCTGCAGGCCGGCAGTGATCGCCCCCTGCAACGCCTGCGCGTGGATGCCACCGGGCAACGGCCCTCGGTGGCGCGCTTCGCCGGCGGCAAGGAACACTGGGTCTACTTCGATCCGTACACCGGCGAGCGCTTCAGCGCCCTGCGCGGGCAGGCGTTGTTCGATTTCGTCGAGGACCTGCATCGCCACCTCGCCGCCGGCGAGCGCGGCAAATGGATCACCGGCAGTTGTGCCATCGCGCTGCTGTTCTTCACCCTGTCCGGGCTCTACCTGCGCTGGCCGCGGCGCTGGTGGCACTGGCGCAGCTGGCTGGCGGTGGAATGGAAACGCAGCGGCCGTGGCTTCCTGTGGAGCCTGCACTCGGTGGTCGGCACCTGGGTGCTGTTGATCTACCTGATGAGTGCGCTGACCGGCCTGTGGTGGTCGTTCGACTGGTATCGCAGTGCCGCCAACACCCTGCTGGGCGTCGCACCGGCCGCCAGGCACAAGGTCGCCACCGACGCCGCCCTGAACCTGGAACGCATCGAAGCCACGCTGTACGCACTGCCCGGCGTGCGCACCGGCTACATCGACCTGCGCCTGCCGGAGAAGCCGGGGCAGGCACTGAACGTGCGGGTGATGGCCGGTGATCCGTCGCAGCGCGGCGGCCAGCATGACCGCGCGCATGATCTGCTGCAGCTGGACCCAGGCACGGGGGCCACGCTCGATGCCCGCCCCTATGCGCGCCAGGGCGCCGGCGCGCAGCTGGCCACCAGCGTGTTCGCGCTGCACTCGGGCAGCTACTTCGGCGTGCCCGGGCGTGTCGTGGTGATGCTCAGCAGCCTGGGCATGAGCCTGTTCTTCATCACCGGCTGGATGCTCTACCTGGACCGCCGCCGCAGCCAGCGCGCCGCGCGTGACCTGCGCCAGTCGCTGCCAGCAACGCCTGCCGATGGCGGTGGTACGCCGTGGCTGGTGGTGCATGCCAGCCAGAGTGGACTGGGAGAACAACTGGCATGGCGGGCCGCCGCGCAGCTGCAGGCGTCCGGTCATGCGGTGCAGGTGCTGCCACTGGCCCGCGTTGATGCCGCGCAGCTGGCACGCACCGCGCAGGTGCTGTGGGTACTGAGCACCTTCGGCGACGGCGAGCCACCGGATGCGGCGCGAGGCGCTGCACGACGGCTGATGGCACAGACACTCGACCTGTCAGGCCTGCAGTTTGGACTGCTGGCGCTGGGTGACCGACAGTACCCGCACTACTGCGGCTTCGGTCGCCAGGTTGATGGCTGGCTGCTCGGCAACGGCGCGCGCCCGTTGTTCGACCGCGTCGAAGTCGATGCCGCCTCGGTAGCGGCCTTGCGCCAATGGCAGCTGCAGCTGGGCGCGCTGACCGGCATCGTCACCGATGACAGCGTACTGCCGGCGGCCACGCAGATGCATGAGTGGCGGCTGCTCGGCCGCGACCGGCTCAATCCGGGCAGCATCGGTGGTGCCATCTGGCGCATCCGTCTTGCGCCACCGGCCGACGTGCAGTGGCAGGCGGGCGACATCCTGCATATCGCGCCGCGGCACAACGCACGGCACGCCAGCGCCGTGTTGAAGGCACATGGGTTGGATCCGCTGCAGCCGCTGCTGGTGGACGGCCACCCACGCACCCTGCTGGCGCTGGCCAGTGAACGCGAGCTGCCCGAGGCCGACGCCGCGCTGGCGGTGCAGGATGCCTGCCTGTGGCTGTCCGGATTGCCAACGCTGCCCGGACGCGAATACTCCATCGCCTCCTCCACGAGTGATGAAGTGGTGGAACTGGTGGTGCGCCTGGTGCATGACCTGTCGGGTCGAGCCGGGCTGGGCTCGGGCTGGCTGGCGCTGCATGCCCCGGTCGGAGCCAGCATCGTGGCCCGTGTGCATCGCAACCCCGGTTTCCATCGCATTGGCGGTGTGCCGATGGTGCTGATCGGCAATGGCACCGGCATCGCGGGTCTGCGCAGCCTGTTGCGCGAAGCTGCCCATGCAGGCGAGCACGGGCACTGGCTGCTGTTCGGTGAGCGCCAGCGCGTGCACGACTTCCTGTTCGCCGACGAGATCGAAGCGTGGCAGGCCGATGGCCATCTCGCGCGGGTGGACCTGGCGTTCTCGCGCGATGGTGAGGGTGGCTACGTGCAGGATCGCCTGGGTGCTGCCGTCGATGCGCTGCGCGAGTGGATGCAGCGCGGTGCGGTGATCCACGTGTGCGGCTCGCTGCAGGGCATGGCCGAAGGCGTGGACCAGGTGCTGCGCGCCGCGCTGGGCGATGAGGTTGTGGAAACGCTGCTGGAGACCGGGCGCTACCGGCGCGACGTGTACTGAGCCACAAGGGTAGTGCCGGCCGCTGGCCGGCATGATCATCGACGGTGCCGGCCAGCGGCCGGCACTACCGGAGCGGGATCAGGCCGCAGCGCGCGCCTGTGGCATCGACTGCAGACGGAACGCGCCCACGGCTTCTGCCAGGGCATGTACCTGCGCCTGCATCTGCGCGGTCGAGGCCCCCGCCTCTTCCACCAGACTGGCGTTGCGCTGGGTACTGGCCTCCATCTGCACGATGGTCTGGTTCACCTGGGCGATGCCGGCATGCTGGTCCTGCGACGCGCTGCGGATCCCGGCCAGCAGATCCGCCAGCTGCTGCACGCTGCCGACAATCTCGCCCATCGTGGTGCCGGCCTGTTCGGCCTGCTGGTTGCCCTGGCCCACACGCGCCACCGAATCCTCGATCAATCCCTTGATCTGCTTGGCCGCCTCCGCGCTGCGCTGAGCCAGCAGGCGCACTTCGGCAGCCACGACGGCGAAGCTGCGGCCCTGCTCTCCGGCACGCGCCGCTTCCACCGCCGCGTTGAGCGCGAGAATGTTGGTCTGGAAGGCGATGCCATCAATCAGCTGGGTGATGTCACCGATCCGCCGTGAGGCTTCGCTGATGCCATGCATGGTTGCCACCACCTGGCCGACCGCCTCGCCGCCGCGCTGGGCCACTGCCGCCGCGCCCTTGACCAGCGCATCCGCACGGCCCGCGGCATCGGCATTGCGGCCAACAGTGTCGGTCAGCTCGTGCATCGACGCTGCCGTCTCTTCCAGGTTGGCCGCCTGCTGTTCGGTACGCTGCGACAGATCATGGTGACCGGCGACGATCTCACCAACACCGGTGTCGAGGCTGGACGTGGCCTGCTGGATGCGGGTGACGATGCGGCCCAGTTGCGCGACGGTGGCGTTGGCATCATCGCGCATGCGCGCGAACACGCCCTGCAGTTCACCTTCCATGCGCACGCTGAGGTCACCGCGGGCCAGCGCGGCCAGAAGCGCCTGCAGATCGCCAAGGTTGGTCTCGAAGGTGGTCAACAGGCGATTGATGCTGGTCGACAGCGTACGCACAAAGCCCTGCTTCCCCTCCAGCGCGATGCGACCGTGCAGGTCACCGTGCGCGGCCGCGTCGACCAGGGCTGCCACTTCGGTTTCCAGCAGGGTTTCCAGCGCGCGACTGCGCCATTCCACCGCCACGCCGAGGAAATGCTCCTCGTCGACAATGGGATTGGCGATCAGCTGATAGCGGACACCGCAATGGTCGATCTCGCGTTCTTCGCGTTGTCGCACGCCGGCCAGGCTTACCAGTGCCGGATGAAGGCGCACCGCATCGCTCCCCACCAGATCTTCAACCTGGAGTTCAAGCTGCTCCAGCAGCGCCGGATTGGCGTACGCCACCAGGCCTTCGGCATCGACCACCATCAGCCCGGTCTGCGCACTGTCCAGCGCCTGGCGCACCCGGGTGTTGCCGCGCGCCACAGCACGTTCGGTCTCGATGCGCGCGCGCAGGCGCTGCTGCATGTCGACCAGGCGCTGGGCAAGCTGGCCGATCTCATCGTTGGCGTTGTAGACGCGCAGGGTGGTGTCGAGGCGGTCGTCGGCGATGTCGCTGGCGAAACGCAGGGTGTCCTGGATCGGCTGGCGCACCGCACGCAGCACCAGCACCAGGCTGGTGATCAGCACACCGGCCACCAGCAGCAGGGTCAATGCGAACAGCACGCTCATCGTGCGCGCGCCGGCCTGCTGGCGCGCCTGCGCCCTGGCCAGCGCTGCCACCTGCGCCTGCTGGAAAGCGGCAAGCGCCGGCGCTACGCCCGCGGCGGTATCCAGCAGCGACTGCGCTTCCACATCCAGGCCGACGCGGGCAGCGGTATACCCCAGCAGGGCGCCTTGATAGCCCTCCATCCCGGTGCGCAGGGCGTCCTGCGCATCCGCGGGCAGGCCCGCCAGCGCGAGGTCGAACGGCAGCTTTTCCTCGCTGGCGCGGTCGGCGTGGGTGGAATCACCGTCGAGCAGCAGCAGGGCCTCCTGCCTTCGCATCTTCTGCAGGGACAGCGCCAGCGACGGCCGCTGCAGCGCATCCACCTGCGCCTGCAGGGTTTCGGCGGCCTGCTGCAGCTGTGCAGCGAGGCCGGCCTCACCGCGGCCCATCTCGTCGACCCGTTCGAACAGGGCGGCGACACCCTGCGAGAACGCGTCGGCCGATTCAGTCAGCACCTGCAGCGCCATGCGCCGGCCGGCGTCCATCGGCATCGCGCGAAGCGCCTGCAGGTCAGCCTGCAGGGCCTTCTGTGTTGCCAGCAACTGGCTGCGGTCAGCATCATCGAAACTGCGTGCATACTGGGTCTGCAGGCGGCGCGCTTCGGCCACCCGCGTGGACAGGCTGGCAGCCAGATCGCTGCCGCGCTGGTAGCTGGCCTGGCTGCGCGCGGCCAGGGCGTTGGCATGGCCAGTCCAGGCGTAGACAGCGGCGATCGCCACCAGCCCCAGGCCACAGACCCACAGGGTCGCCTTGAGCTTGTTGGCCACGCTGAGCCGGTGTGGTTGCAGCCACAGCAGCAGGCCGGGGGACGCCGAGCGCAACGTGGCAAGACGCGTGCGCAGGGACCGGAGGTGGGGGACAACGGCCGACATGACAGACTCCAGGCGGAAGGACGCACCTGTATCGGCCGTATGCGAAGAAACTTTAGGTCTAATTTTCTTCTTCGCGGATCCAATCTCGCTTCTTGTACCGGCAACAAGCGACGATGCGATGACAGAGAACACCTCCATTTCTCATCTCCTGAGAATCCCGACTGATAGAGCTACGTTTCACACAACTACCTTGGAGCAACTGCAGCCATGCTTAGCAGCACGGTACTGAATCAGATTCAGACGCTTGGCATCCCTGTCGGGATCGGTACTGTCATAGTTGTCCTCGCAACTATCGTGCGCTGGTTCTTCGGACCTCCTATGGACAGTTTCCACCGCTGGAGAGAGTCAAAGCATCGGGATCGCGAGTACTTGCTGAAGATCGCGGATCATTCAGAGGATGATCTGGAAGCATGCTGGGTAAAGGAGTCCACGTTGCAGGAGGCATTTCGAGGGCGCTATGGCCTCCTGGTCGGGCGCGAGGAGCGCCGGGCCTACTTCAACCTCATGCGCTGCTACTCGCCAAGCATAAAATGGCGCCATATCAGGGGCATAAGCACACTGGCACGACGCAGCATGGATGGCGCCGGCATTGAATTTCACATGCCCAAGCGAGAGCGCCGCTGGCGATACGCTGCCGCTGCTACTGGCATGATCTTCTATCTGTTCGGCAGCGTGCTTTGGGTTGAAGGCCTGCTTTCCGCCATGCATGGCTCTTGGGCGGGAATTGTTCTGGGGGTTCCGGTCGCAGTAATGGGCGCTTTCACAACGCGCGTATCCCTGTTCCCTCTGCAGAGCTACGACGCAGTTGGAAAAGTTATCCAGCCTAATGAGCGTAATGAGTTTCTTTTGATTCCGATCCCCGAGGCAAAGAAGCCAGAGCCCTCCTCTCTCAAGCCGGCGCCAATTGACGCTATTCCGCGCCACCGCGCTTGACCTCAACCCCGGTTGGGGGAGCACAGTGGACATCCCCTCCCCGCCCGGTGCCCCCATGACGACGCTCGATGTCCCCCGCTACCTGCAGCGCCTGCAGCTGGATGCGCCGCCACCGCGGACCCTGGCCGGCCTGACCCTGCTGCAGCAGCGCCACAACGCACTGCTGCCCTTCGAAACCCTCAGCTGCCTGCTGCGCGACGCGGTGCCGATCGACCTGGACAGCGTGCAGCGCAAGCTGCTTGACGAGCGCCGCGGTGGTTACTGCTTCGAACTCAATGGCGGGTTGCTGGCGCTGCTGCAGGCCTTGGGCTTCGATGCCCAGCCATTGAGCGCGCGCGTACTGCTGGCCGCCCAGGACGGCGAATTGACCGCGCGTACCCATCTGCTGCTGCGCGTGCACGTGGACGGCGATGACTGGCTGGTGGATGCCGGTTTTGGCAGCCTGACCCCGACCGTACCGCTGCGCCTGCATGACCCGCAGCCGCAGGCCACCCCGCACGAACGCTATCTGTTGCAGCGGTTGGAAGACGGCGGTGATTTCATGCTGTCGGCCGAATCCAGCGACGGCTGGCGGGTGATGTACCGCTTCGATCTGCAGGCGCCGGCGCCGATCGACAACGTGGTGGGCAACTGGTACGTATGTACCCATCCCGATTCCAGTTTCCCCGGCCAGTTGCGCGCGTCGCTGACCGGGCCGGACTGGCGCCGCACCATCGGCAGCGGCAACTACACCGAGTACCGCCCCGGACAGGCACCGGACAAGCGCCCGCTGCATGATGTGGGTGATGTGCGCGACGTGCTGGAGCAGCGCTTCGGCATCCAGCTTCCGGACGACCCGCGGCTGGATCCAGCGATCAACGACTGGCTGCAGCGCTCGCGCGCCGCGACGCTGTAGAGTCGAGCTTTCTCGACTGATGCATCTACGGCGACGTCAAAATCAGTCGAGCAAGCTCGACTCTACAAATGCGCGCACCGCAGCGTTGACGTTACGGCGCTGTGCGCGCCTGCAATGCGATACGGTTGCCTTCGCTGTCACGGATCTCGGCCACGCGCCAATCGCCGGCATCGGCCGGGCCGAAGCGCAGCTCGGCTCCGGCCTGCAGCGCACGCTCGAGGCTGGCATCCAGATCATCAACGCCGATGTAGATGCGCGCGCCCTGCTCGGAAGGCAGATAGTCCGCGCCGTGCACCAGCGCAATGCTGGCACCGGCGGCCTCATCGGAAAACGGTAGATAGGCCATCCGGCAGTCGTGCAGCACGATGGGTTCGTCCACCGCAACCTGCAGCCATCGCTGGTAGAACGTGATGGCCCGGTCCAGGTCACTGGCCGGGATTTCCACATGCAGGATCGGGTTCACTGACATTCCTTGCCACGTCCACTCAGATGATGCGCAGGGTAATCGCCTTCAGCACTGCACGGGTGCGATCGCGGGTGCCCAGCTTGTCGAGTATGGCGGACACGTAGTTCTTCACCGTGCCCTCGGCCAGGAACAGGCTGCGCGCGATCTCCTTGTTGCTGTAGCCCCCGGCCAGCAGGCGCAGGATTGCCACTTCACGTTCGCCGAAGGTATCGGTGGGCGGCGCTTCGTCGTGGAAGCGGTAACGCGCGCGCACCGGATCGGTACTGACCGGCAGCAGCAGGGTCTCGCCCGCAGCAACGCGTTCGATGGCCTCGCGCAGGTCGGCCGGCGCGGCATCCTTGAGCAGGAAGCCCTGTGCGCCGGCCTCGCTGGCGCGCAGCAGCAGATCACTTTCATCGAAGGTGGTCAGCAGCAGCCACGGCGTGGCATCGCCGCGCGCGCGCAGCTGGCGCAGTGCCTCGATCCCATCCAGCCCTGGCATGCGGATGTCACTGAGCACCACGTCCACGCGCTGCGTATCCAGCGCGTCCAGCAACGCCTGGCCCTCCTCGGCCTCCAGCGCCACGTCCACGCCCAACCCCTGCAACAACGCACGCAGCCCGGCGCGGACCAGCGCCTGGTCGTCGGCCAGGGCAACACGGATCGCGCTGCCGTTCATGCCGGCACCCAGGCGGTCAGGTGCATGCCGCCCTGTGCGGTGCGGGCCAGTTCCAACTGGCCACGCACTGCGGCCAGGCGCTCACGCATGCCGGCGATGCCGTTGCCCTCGCGGATACGTTCGGCGCGCTGGCCGTCGTCACGGATGTCGATACGCAACCGGGAATCCTCCTCGTTGATCGTCAGCCATACGGTGTCTGCGTTGCCATGCCGGGCGGCATTGGTCAGCGCTTCCTGTACCAGGCGCAGCACGGTCTCGGCCATCAGCGGGTCAGCCACGCGCACCCCGTCGCCGATCTGCAGCTGCAGCTTCGGTCGTGGGAAGGGTGCGGCCAGCGCATGCAGCGCGGTGGCCAGATCGAGGCCGCGATCATCGCGCATCGACTGCACCACCTGGCGGATGTCGGCCAGCAACTCGCCGGACAACTGTTCGGCCAGCACCAGCCCTTCGCGGCCGGCCAGCGCAGGGTCAGCGGCCAGGACGCGCAGGTTGAGCCGCATCGCGGTGAGCTTGTGCCCGGCCACATCATGCAGTTCGCGGGCCAGGCGCAGGCGCTCGGCATCGCGTGCACTGTCAGCCAGCAGCGCGCGGGTGGCCAGCAGGTCGGCATTGACCCGTGCAAGATCATCGCGGGCCAGCGCCGTGCTGCGCGCATAGTGCGCGGTCAGCGCGGCGAAGGCCTGGAAACCGCCATACAGCAACACCACCAGCAGCGGCTGGCTGAAGCCGCTGTGGCGCAGCACGGCATACACCGCCAGGTTGGCCAGCAGCGCAACGCCCAGCACGAAGCGCGGCGGCCAGTGTTCGGCCAGCTGTGCAACCAGCACCACCAGCAGCACCGGGGCGGTACCGGTACGCGGCTGCAGCGCAACCAGCACAACCGCCAGCAGCGCCTGCAACACCGCAGCGGCGGCGCGCACGCGGGATAGCATCGACGCCCAGCCGTGCACCACGAACAGCAGCAGGAACACAGCAAGCAACAGCAGGCTGAGCCCGGCGCCACTGCGCTGCACTCCGAACGACAGGCCGACCACCAGCACGGTGATCAGGCCGGCAAGGCTGAGCGGACGCAACAGATGGCGGAACAGGCTGGGCATGGCCAGATGCTGACGGCCGCGCACGCCGGCGGCAATGGGTCCGGCGCAGAAAGTGACTTCTGGCACGTCGAATCGATGACCACTGGCCCTGAACCCGGTGCAGCGCCCCACGCAGACTGGCTCCACACCGCCACACACACCTCCGGAGCCACTGCCATGATCCGCACCGCCCTGCTCAGCACCGCACTGACTGCCCTGGCCTTGGCCGGCAGTGCCCACGCCGCCGACCTGGCCGTGACCGTGCACGACGTCCGCGCGCAGACCGGCACCCTGCGCGTTGCGTTGGTCGGCAACGCCGCCGCCTGGGACGGCAAGGCCAAGCCCGTGCAGGCCCAGCAGGCGGCGCCCAGCGGCGACAGCGCCCACTTCACGTTCAAGGGCGTGCCGGCCGGCAGCTATGCCGTGCTGCTCACCCACGACGAGAACGACAACGGCAAGCTCGACACCAACCTGGTCGGGATGCCGGTGGAAGGCTACGGCTTCAGCAACAACCCGCAGGTGATGCGCAAGCCGACCTTCGACGAGGCGCGCGTCGAGGTGCCGGCCGCCGGCACCGCCATCGACATCACCCTGCGCTGATTCCGCATCCATACCCGAGGCCACCATGGACCGTCGCCGCTTCCTTCGTACCCTGCTCAGCAGCAGTGCCTGTCTGGCCCTGGGCGCTACCGCGCTGCGCGTCGCTCCCGCCTTCGCCGGCGACCCGACGCGGTTCGCGCAGGGCATGCAGGAACACCCGTGGCTGCTCGGCTGGCGCAGCGTCGGCAGCGAAAGCCTCGGCCCGGCCACCGTGCAGTTGCAGGGAAAGCTGCCGTCAGGCCTGGCCGGTACGCTGTACCGCAACGGCCCGGCGTGGACCGAGCGCGATGGCTTCCGCTATGACCACTGGTTCGACGGCGACGGCATGGTGCATGGCTGGCGCTTCAATGGTGACGGCAGCCTGACCCATCACGGGCGTATGGTCGCCACGCCGAAATTCACCCGTGAACAGAAGGCCGGCCGCTTCCAGTATCCGGCTGCCGGCACCAGCGTTCCCGGTGCGCTGGCAGTTCGAAACAACGACGATGCCAACGTGGCAAACACCTCGGTAACCATGATCAATGGCCGCCTGTTCGCGCTGTGCGAGTCCGGCTCGGCGTTCGAAGTGGATCCCGATTCGCTGCAGACACTGGGTCCGGTGACCTGGCGTCCGGACCTCGCTGCACTGCCGTTCTCGGCGCACCCGCTGCGCGACCGCGACGGCAGCCTCTGGAACTTCGGCTCGATCAGCCTGATGGGGGGCCATGGCCTGCTGGTCTGGCACATCGGTGCGAACGGCCAGCTGCGCAGCGCCAATGTGATCGAAACACCCGAGCATGGCTACCTGCATGCCTTCGCGATGACCGACCAGCACCTGGTGTTCGTGATGATGCCGTTCGATTTCACCGGCGCAGGCGGCAGCTTCTTCGAGCGCATGCAGTTCGCACCGCAGCGTCCCGTACGCATCGCGGTGGTCGCCAAGGATGCGCCGGACAAGGCGCAGTGGTTCGAAGCCCCGTTCGCGGCGATCTACCACTTCGGCGACGCGTTCACCCGCAATGGCGGCATCGTGCTGCGCGCAGTGCGCCACGACGACATCAATGAGGCGCGCTCGCCGATGAAGGAAGCGATGGCCGGTGATGGCGCACACGCGGCCAACAGTGGCGCCAGCCTGGTCGAGCTGCATCTGGACCTGCGTCGTGGCCAGGCCCGCTGGCAGATGTTGGGCATCAGCGCAGTGGAGTTCCCGTTGTTCGACCCGCGCTCGGCGAACACACGTGGCGCACGGCTGTATGCGCCGACCATCGACGGCACGGCCAATGCGCCGTACTTCAACGCCGTGGCCGCGTTCGACATCGAGCACGGGCGCCGCCAGCTGTGGAACTATGGCCCGGACATCATGGCCGAAGAGCATGTGTTCGTACCGCGCCCGGGCAGCCGCAACGCCGATGATGGCTGGCTGATCGGCACCCTGCTTGACCCGGTGAACAAGCGCAGCGGCCTGGCGGTGCTCGATGCCCGCCACCTGGACGACGGTCCGCTGGCACAGGCCTGGCTGCCCTATGCGGTACCACTGGGCTTCCACGGCACCTTCGCCGCGCGCGGCTGATTCCACGCCACGCGGACACCGTTGTTGGCATGCTGGGTCTCCCCTGCCCCGTGGAGTCCCGCATGTCCCTGGCCGACCACCGAAGTACGCTGGCACCGCACGGTTTCCTGCGCGTGGCGATCAACCTGGGCAACCCGGTGCTGGCACAGGGCGATGCGCGCTCACCGCGCGGCCCCTCACTGGAACTGGCTACCGCATTGGCGCAACGGATGGGGGTGCAGGCTCGCTTCACCTGCCACGATGCCGCAGCCTCGGTGGTCGAGGCAGCAGGCGAAGACGGCTGGGATCTGGCCTTCCTGGCCATCGATCCGGCACGTGCCGACCGCATTGCCTTCAGTGCCCCGTACCTGGAGATCGAAGGTACCTATCTGGTGCGCGCGGACAGCCCTGCGCAGCAGGTAGCCGACCTGGATCGCGAGGGGCTGCGCATCGCGGTGGGGCGTGGCGCGGCCTATGACCTGTTCCTCAGTCGCGAACTGCGCCATGCCACGATCGAGCGGGCGGAGACCTCGGCGGCGGCCATCACCCTGTTCGATCAGCAGCGCCTGGATGCCGCCGCCGGTGTACGCCAGCCGCTGGAAGCATGGGCGCAGGCGCATCCCGGCCACCGTGTGCTGGCCGACCGCTTCACCGCGATCCAGCAGGCAGTGGCGGCGCCGGCCTCACGCCCGGCCGATGCATTGCGGGCGTTGTTCGAGGAAGTGGAGGCGATCAAGGCCGGCCCGTTGCTTGAGGAAGCGTTCGCGCGTGCCGGGCAGGCGGTCACGCTGGTGCGATGACTGTAGAGTCGAGCACCAGCAGTCGAGCATGGCTCGACGCTACAGATCCAGATGCAATGGTCGAGCATGGCTCGACGCTATAGATGTGCGTCTGCCATGTGCCGCACGTGCTCGGCGGCCTGCGCGTGCAGCCAGTCGCGGAACGCAAGGAAACCGCGATGGCTGGCCGAGCGCTGCGGGTACACCAGCCAATGCGGCCAGTCGGTCTTCAGGCGCTGGCTGGACAGTGCGACCAGCTGGCCCGAATCCAGCAGCAGCCGCGCCCGCGTCACCCGCCCGAGCGCTACGCCCACGCCATCCAGAGCGGCGCGATGGTGCGCCTCCGAATCATCCAGCACCGCCACGAAACGCGACGGCGGGCTCTGCCCGCTCAACGCGAACCAGGCGCCCCACGCGCCGTCCGGATCGCCGAGCAGCGGCCACCGGGTCAACGGCACACGGTCAATGCCGCCCATGCGTTCGATCAGCGCCGGGCTCGCCATCGGCACCAGCCACTCGTCGAACAGCGGTTCCACCACCAGGCCCGGCCATTGCCCGCTGCCCAGACGCAGCGCGGCGTCGAACTGGCGCTGCCGCTCGAAATCGATCAGGCGTTCACTCGACTGCAGGTTGATCTCGATCTGTGGATGCTCGGCCACGAAGTGACCCAGGCGCGGCACCAGCCAGGCCGACGCCATCGACGGCACCGCGCTGATCGTCAGCACGTGCTCGGCACGTGCGGCATAGGGCTGGAAGGCTTCGTTGATCGCATCCAGATGCGGTCCGACCTGGTCGAGCAGGCGCTGCCCCTCAAGGGTGAGGGTGACACCACGCGGCTGGCGGATCAGCAGCGGCTGCCCGAGCCGTTCTTCCAGTTGCCGCATCTGATGGCTGAGCGCACTGACGGTCAGGTTCATCGACGCCGCCGCGCGCGACAGGTTGCCGAGCCGGGCAGCAGCCACGAAGCCCTGCAGGGCATGGAGCGGAGGGCGGGACATCAGGCTTGAATTCCTCTCAAGGCATGCTTGCGGAAATGTCGCTTTTTGCCCGTCCATGCTGCCCGTATCGTGCAATCCACTCAAGTGGAGGCACGCTCATGAACATCTTCAGCGGCTTGTTGTTCCTGCACGGCCACGTGGCCAGCGCCGAGCTGGCACGCCAGCTGGCCAGCCCGTCGCCGACGCCCAGCACCGCCCCCGGTAGTGCCGGCCGCTGGCCGGCAACCTCGTCGACCGGGAAACCTGCAGCTGCCAGCCAGCGGCCGGCACACCCCTAACGCTGCAGCGCTTCCTGCACCGCGGCAGCCACGTCGGTGTTGTCGATGTAACTGCCGTCGTTCCAGCGCACGTGCTGACGGTAGCCGGCATCAACGCCCCGCACGCGCTGGCCCAGCAGCTCCGCGCCCGCGCCCTTGGCCCACAACGGCACCAGCGCATTGGAATGGTTGCCGGTCGGGCGGAAGCTCATCCCCGGCATGCGTCCACGGCCGTTGTTGCGCACCGGCTCGAAGGCGACGTTCTGTGCATCCGGGCCCATCGGCATGCTGTTGTCGTGGTCGGTGGTGACGATCAACAGGTTGCGTTCCCAGCCACCGTTGCGCTCGATCCAGTCGACCACCGCCGCCACCGCGTCGTTGAACTCCACGGTTTCCTCGATCAGCCGGCCGTACTGCGGCTGGTCGCTGCACTGGCCGTAGTGCCATTCGGTGCCGCAGGCACTGGTATGCGCCGCCCAGTCAGTGGCGCCGCCTTCCACCATCAGGAACAGGCCCTTGGTCGAACGCTGCTGCAGGAACTGCAGCGCGCCACGCGTCATGGTCGCAAGATCCGGCACGCTGTCGATCTTCCTCACACCGGAAGGCGTGGCCGCATCCTTGCCCAGCACCTGCAGCTGGCGCGCCTGCTGCAGCGTGTTGGCCACGCGCGGCACGCCGATCAGCGGCCGGTCGGCCGGCAGCCGTCCCTGCGCCAGCGCGGCGAACGCCTCCTTGCTGCGGATCAGGCGCCACGGCCCCGACGGATTGCCGGCAATGGTGCTGCCCGCTTCCAGCTGCTGCCAATCCTGCTGCGACACCCATTCCCACGGGTTCGCGCAGCCCTCGGCCTTGGCCGCGCCGGCACTCTCGTCACAGGCGCGACCATCAACGCTGTAGCCGGGACCGCCGGTGCCCATCACCAGGTCCATGTGGCCCTGCGCCAGCATCTGGTGCGCGATGGCGTGATAGTTGTTGCGCGATTCGTTCTGCGCCGCGAACGCGGCCGGCGTGGCATGCGCGAACGGTACCGAAGTCACCACACCGGTCGCCATGCCCAGCCGCTTGGCGCGCAGCGTGTTGAACTCGACCGGATTGCCATCGTTGTTGTAATTGATGGCGTTGTTGTAGGTCTTGATGCCCGAGGACAGCGCCGTACCGGCCGCAGCACTGTCGGTGGCGACCGCGGCCAGGTACTGGTAGCCGACGAATGGCAGGTCCTGCGCCGGCACCGGTTCGCTGTCCCAGGCCTTTCCCGCGTCGTAGCCCAGGGTCTGCGCGTTGTCGCGGGTCGGCTGGCTGCTGGCGTTCAACGGGAAGGTGGTCACCGCCAGGCGCTGCGGAAAATCCGCATACGGCGCCCCTTCGCGGCTGCCGTATTGCCAGTAGGCGGCGGCGTCCCAGGTGCCCCAACCGGCACCGTCGTTGATCATCACGATCACGTTGTGCGGGCGCGCTGGGCCGGAAGCAACAGCCTCGGCGCGCAGGTTGGGCTGGCAGCCACCAAGTGCGGCCAGCGCGAGCAGCAACGAAGAATGAAGCCAGCGGCGTGGAATGCGTGCAGTCATCGGGTGTCCCGTCGGGCCATCGGCGGCCCACAATGACGATACGTTATATCGTTGCAATATTTCAGCTTCGTGCAGCCGCCGCACACTATCCTCCTGGGCCCCCACTGCCATCGTCGCTTCCATGCCGTCTCCTGCTCCTGCGCGTGCACCGCTGTCGTCCATCACCCTCGATGCGGCAACTTTCGCGGTGATGCACCAGCACAACACGGATATCGCCAGGCAGCCGGCCTCGCTGACCAAGCTGATGACCGCCTACGCGGCTTACGAATGTGTCGAGGAGCGCGGGCGCTCGTGGGGCGACGAAGTCACCATCGCCGCCGACGACGTGCATGCGGTCGCCGACGATGAAACGCGCATGGGCCTGGTGCCCGGTGAAACAGTCACCCTCGCGCGCCTGCTGGAAGGACTGATGATCGTCTCCGGCAATGACGCGGCGCTGGCCATCGCGCGCCATCTGGACGGATCACAGCCTGCGTTCCTGGAGCGCATGAACCGGCACGCACGCCAGCTCGGCCTGCGCAGCAGCTGGTTCGCCAGCGTGTCCGGCATCACCACCCCGCACCATGCGTCCAGCGCGCGCGACATGGCGGTGCTGGCCGCCTGCCTGTTGAACGATCATCCGCAGATATTGGCGATCACCGCGCAGCGCGTGTTCGCGCACGGCAGCTTCAGCCGCAGCAACCAGAACGCCCTGCTTGGCGATGACGGCGTGGATGGCTTGAAGACCGGCTACACCCAGGCCGCAGGCTTCTGCCTGGCCGCCACCGCCTGCCGGGCACTGCCCGGGCGGGATCAGCCGGTACGCCTGATCACCGTGGTGCTGGGTTCTGAAAGCCGCGACGCACGCGATGCCCTTGTGCGCGAGCGGCTGGCCGCCGGGTTCGCGGCGCTGGCCGACAGCACCGCCGACGCCTGAGCGGCTCAGCGTCGCTTGACCGTTGCCACGATCAGCCGCTGCAGCTCGGCTTCGGCTGCGGCCTTGTCCAGCGCGCCTGCTGCCACGGCTTCGGACAGGGCTTCGGCCGCACCGAGAATCGCCCAGCGCCCGGCCAGTGGCACCGTGCCGTCGGCAGCAAACGGGCCCAGCCAGGTGTCGCAGTTGTCGATGAAATCCTGCTGGTAACGCCGCCGTACCTCGTGCAGTTCCGGAGCGCCCACCAGCGCGGCGAGGATGCCCTGCACTTCACTGCCCTGGCTGAGGATGCAGTCGATGTAGCCGGAGGCGATGGCCGCCGCACGATCGGCCAACTGCGCCCGTGCGCGGCCGATGCGCTCGTTGAACACCACCGTCTGGCGGCCGTCGTAGTCATCGTAGAGCGCGGCCAGCAGGCCGTTGCGGGTCACGAAGTGATCGTAGGCCACCGGCTTGGTCACGCCCGCGGCCTCGGCCAGCCGACCCAGGGTCAACGCGTCGGTGCCTTCTTCGCCAACCAGCGCCCAGGCCACGTCCAGCAACTGGCGGGCGCGTTGCTCGCGGGTCAATCGGCGGCGCGTGGGAGCGGCGTTGGCAGGCATCGGCGGAACACGGCGATCAGTGCATCGGAGTTCCGATTTTACGGCCGATCGCCAGCGCGGTCTGCAGATGCGTTTCGGCCGCACCGGTATCGGCATCCAGCAGCAGGTCTGACGTCAGCACGCGCGCGCCGCAGTAGTCGAAGATGCCCATGTCGATCTGCGTCTTCATCGCCGCGCCGTAACCGCGCCGTTCGATCATGTCCGCGCCGGCTCCGCCGATGCCGACCAGGTGCACGCGCAACCGCTGCAGCTTCTTCTGCACCTTGCCGTCTGCACCGTCCTGGTAGGCCCAGCCCTGGGTGAACACGCGATCGATCCAGCCCTTCAGCAGCGCGGGGAACGACCACCAGTACAGCGGGTAGACCAGTACCAGCGTGTCGGCAGCATCCAGCCGCGCCTGCTCGGCGGCGACGTCGGCTGGAGGTGCGCCGGTGCCACGGAACAGCGCCTGGTCGTGCGTGTTGAAGCGCGGATCGAAGCCTTCGGCCATCAGATCGGCATGGGTCACGGTATTGGCGGTATCCGTTGCGGTGATGGCTTCGCCGATGCGCCTGGCGATGGCATGGGTCAACGCGGCGGATTCAGGATGGGCGGTAACGATGAGGGTGTGCATGGGGGATGTCCGGAATTCACTACCTACCAATAGTAGGTAATGGCGCCCGGGACACCAGCGCCATGCGTGGGACGCTGTTTCCGCATCCGCCGTATAGTGCGGCGGTTCCCGCTGAGATACCCGACGATGCACCGATACCTGCTTGCCCTTCTGCTGGCCCTGCCGATGGCAATGGCCGTTGCGCCAGCGCTGGCCGGTGAGCTCAGTCCGGAAGACTCGGCCGCATTGCGCCAGGAGGTGCAGGCGATGATGGGCGCATTCGCCCGCGGCGATGCCGAGTTGATCATCGCCCGAACCCATCCCGGCCTGAAGCGCCTGGCCGGGGGCGATGAGGCCTATGCGCGTATGACTCGCGACACCCTGAAAGAGCTGCGCAAGGCCGGGGTCACCATCATCAGCGACGAGGCCGGCGTGCCGGGCCACACCTATGCAGCCGGTGATGAGGAAGTCTGCTTCGTGCCACGCCAGTCGCTGCTGCGCGTGCGCGAGGCGCCGATGCGCAGCACCTCGTTCATGCTCGCCGTGCGCCGCGTCGGCACAGCCCAATGGAGTTTCATTGACGGTGCAGCGTTGCTGGACAATCCCGCGCTGCTGCGGCAACTGCTGCCAGCGTTGGAGCCTGGGGTGACGCTGCCCAAGGGTAGGATGGAAGCGCTGTAATCGCAGGCGCATCCATCCACGCATGGCGTGGATCTACTATCCCTGCTGGTCTGGGACTGCACCGGGATTCCGCTCAACGGAACAGCGCGTTCAACGCGGCCCCCGAAGCCGCCTGCTGCAGGCCGTCGAAGCGTCCGTCCTGCACGATCGGCTGTGTCGCCTGCATCAGTCCGCCCCATGCAGCACGGGCCAATGCGCCGCCCAGGCTGACGCGGCGGACGCCGAGTGCAGCAATGTCCTGCAGGCTCAGCGGTGTCGGCCCACCGACCAGCAGGTTCACCGGCTTCGACCCTACGGCGGCAATCACCGCGCTGATCTGCTCGCGCGTGCTGATGCCCGGTGCATACAGCACGTCTGCACCGGCCTCGGCATAGGCGCGCAGGCGTTGCAGGGTGTCCGCCAGATCCGGCACGCCGACGAAGAAGTTCTCGGCACGGCCAACCAGCAGCACGTCGCCGCCCGCGCGGTCGATGGCTGCACGGGCAGCGCGCAGACGTTCCACCGCCTGATCGATCGGACGCAGCGGTGCATCGGCGACGCCGCTGGCATCCTCGATCGACAACGCCGCGATGCCGGTGTCGATCGCCGCGGCCACCGCCTCCTGCACCTTCTGCGGCGTATCACCGAAACCATCGCCGAAATCGGCGTTCAACGGCAGCGGCGTCGCTGCCGCCATCAGGCGCAGATGCTCCAGCGTGGCCTGCAGCGAAACCGCTCCGTCCGGCCGCCCTTCGCTCCAGGCACAGCCGGCACTGGTCGTGGCCAGTGCCTGGAAGCCCTGCCGCTGCAGGTAGCGGGCACTGCCCACGTCCCACGGATTGGGCAGTACGAAGCACCCAGCTGCATGCAGCTGGCGGAAGGCCGCGCGCTTGCGTTGGGTATCGGCATCGGGCGAGGTCATGGCGAGCTCCGGGGCGAAAGACCTGCACCCTAGCCCGCCCCGCAGCCGCGCTCAATGACGACCAGGTCGAACCTGCATGAGGTGATGCCGCCTGCTTATTGGACGCTGTGGATGCAGGTGCCCGAGCGTGCTTGCCTGCCCACACGATGCCGCCACGGAGCCCTCCATGCACCCGGACCCGCTGACCTTGATCGACGCCGGCGACGATGACGCCCACTGGGCCGACCTGCTTTCGCCCACACGCCGCCGCCTGATCGCATCAGCCGGTCTGGCCGCCGGCGGCCTGGCCAGTGCCTCGACCGCCGCCGCAGCCCCGCGCGGCGAAAGCACGGTGAACACCACCGAACCCGGGCGCCCCGGCTTCCGTGCCATCGTCCCGCCGCCGGTGAAGGGCAGCAGCCCCTGGGGCCAGGTCACCGCCAGCGAACCGACCCCGCGCCCGGCCAGCGTGCGTCCCGGGGAGGCCACCCTGCCCGCGACCCCACGTGCCTACACCGACATCAAGAGCTATCACGCGCATATCTACTTCGACGAGGACAGCTTCGAGAAAGCTGCGCTGCTGCGGCGCTGGGCGGCCGAGCGCTTCCCGGTGGAGCTGGGCAACTGGAACCTGGAACCACGCGGACCGCACGTCACCCCGTCGTTCTATTTCGGCTTCACCAACGACCTGCTGCCGGTGCTGGTGCCCTGGCTGCAGCTCAACAGCCTGGGCCTGACCATCCTGATCCACCCCAATACCGGTGATGGCCGCGCCGACCATCTGTATTACGCGTTGTGGGTGAACCGCGCGCAGCCGGTGAACGCCTACAACTGGCCGGCACCGAAGCCGGGGGAACGGGAGCCCTTGGAGGAGGTGTTCCCGAACGTGGTGCCGACGGTGCCGCTGGAGACGTGAGCGGGTGCGTGGCGGGGGCGGTGGGTGGCGTGCAGCGCACCCTGGGCTGCCCCTCGGTGGGTGCGTAGCCTGCTGCGCACCGAACTTCCTTCATCCACGCATGGCGTGGATCTACCGCATCACAGCCCGTTGCGGCATCGGTCATCGCCCGGCCTGCCGCCATCGTCGGCCTACGTGCACGCATCCCCCAGCTGCACGGCGTTCAGCGCGCCTTGATCCAGCGCCCGCCATACGGCCGCAAGCCCTCCGGGGAATTTCAAACAATCGATTGAAACGCTGCAAACTTCGCCGAACTGGACAGCATCCGCCGGTTCCGCCAGACTGCCGCCCTTTCCCGTCTTCCGGATCCCATGGCGAAGCTGCTGGTCCTGCACGGCCCCAACCTCAACCTGCTCGGCACCCGCGAGCCGGAGGTCTACGGCCACACCACGCTGGCCGACATCGACCAGGCGCTGGCCGCCCAGGCCTCGGCTGCCGGGCACGCGGTGGAGAGCCTGCAGTCCAATGCCGAGCACGTGCTGGTGGACCGCGTGCAGGCCGCACGCGACGACGGAACCGCTTTCATCCTGATCAACCCCGCCGCCTTCACCCACACCTCGGTCGCCCTGCGCGATGCGCTGGCGGCGGTGGCGGTGCCGTTCATCGAGATCCACCTGTCCAACCCGCATACCCGCGAACCGTTCCGCCAGCACAGCTACTTCAGTGACAAGGCCGTGGGCGTGGTCTGCGGTTTCGGCGCCGACAGCTACCGCTACGCGATGGACGCGGCGCTGCTGCGCGTGCAGGCGGCCCGCGCGTGAAGATGCTCCCAAGAGTGCTTGCCTGCATCGTGCTGTGGGCCGGCGTGTGCGGCGCCAGCATCGCCGCCGAGCGCGCGGCCGCTGGCATTGACTGCGCGCAGGCGACCGGCGGCTACGAGCGCGACATGTGCGATTCCGATCGCCTGGATGACGCCGACAGCGCATTGAACGCCGTTTACGTCCAGGCGCGCGGCGAACTGAAGGCGCAGGCCGCCGATGGCAGCTGCAGCCGCTGCGCAGCGGCCGAACAGCAGCTGGTGAAGGCCCAGCGCATCTGGATAACCCTGCGCGATGCAGACTGCGAGGCAGTCTATGCCTTCAACGCAGACGGCACCTCGCGCAACCCTGCGAAGATGCAGTGCCTGATCACCCAGACGCGCGACCGTACGCGGCAGCTGCGCGAGTTCTACGAACTGCTTTGACCCGAGCGCGATGCGCTTCCCACCACACTGACATCAAGAGCAAAGAGGCCACCATGGATCTCCGCAAAATCAAGAAGCTGATCGACCTGCTGGAAGAGTCGAACCTGGCTGAAATCGAAATCAAGGAAGGCGAAGAGTCGGTGCGCCTGTCGCGCGCCCCGGTGGCCGGCTATGCCGCCCCGGTCGCCGCCCCGGTGTACGCCGCTCCGGCCGCTCCGGCGCCGCAGGCGATGCCGATGCAGTCGCCGACCGAAGCCTCCACCGGTGGCACCGCCAAGCCGGGCCCGGCGCTGCCGGAAGGCCACGTGCTGCGCTCGCCGATGGTCGGCACCTTCTACGCGTCGTCCGCCCCGGACAAGCCTGCGTTCGTCAGCGTTGGCCAGCAGGTCAAGGAAGGCGAGACCCTGGCCATCATCGAAGCGATGAAGATGTTCAACCCGATCGAAGCCGACAAGTCCGGCACCATCGTCGCCATCCTCGGCGAGAACGGCCAGCCGGTCGAATTCGACCAGCCGCTGTTCGTGATCGGCTGAGGGGCACGCCATGCTCGACAAAGTCGTCATCGCCAACCGAGGGGAAATCGCGCTGCGCATCCTGCGCGCGTGCCACACCCTCGGCATCCGCACGGTGGCCGTGCATTCCACGGTCGACCGCAACCTCAAGCACGTGGCCATGGCCGACGAGTCGGTCTGCATCGGTCCGGCGCCGTCGCCGCAGAGCTACCTCAACATCCCGGCACTGATCGCCGCGGCGGAAGTCACCGACGCCCAGGCCATCCACCCGGGCTACGGCTTCCTGTCGGAGAACGCCGACTTCGCCGAGCGCGTGGAAGAGTCCGGTTTCATCTTCATCGGCCCCAAGGCCGACACCATCCGCATGATGGGTGACAAGGTCGAAGCCATCCGCGCGATGAAGTCCGCCGGCGTGCCGTGCGTGCCCGGCTCGGGCGGCCCGCTGGGCGAAGACATCGTCGCCAACACCAAGATCGCCCGTGAGATCGGCTACCCGGTCATCATCAAGGCGGCCGGTGGTGGCGGTGGCCGCGGCATGCGCGTGGTGCACGCCGAAGCCTCGCTGAAGACCTCGATCGAAACCACCAAGAGCGAGGCCAAGGCCGCGTTCGGCAATGGCGAGGTCTACATGGAGAAGTTCCTGGAGAACCCGCGCCACGTGGAAATCCAGGTACTGGCCGACGGCCAGGGCAACGCCATCCACCTGGGCGAGCGTGACTGCTCGATGCAGCGCCGCCACCAGAAGGTGGTGGAAGAAGCGCCGGCACCGGGCATCACCGCCGAGCAGCGCGAGCAGATCGGCAAGGTCTGCACCGAAGCCTGCGTACGCATCGGCTACCGTGGTGCCGGCACGTTCGAGTTCCTGTACGAGGACGGCCGCTTCTACTTCATCGAAATGAACACCCGCATCCAGGTGGAACATCCGGTCACCGAAATGGTCACCGGCATCGACCTGGTGGCCGAGCAGCTGAAGATCGCCGCCGGCCAGAAGCTGTCGATCAAGCAGAGTGACGTGGTGCTGACCGGCCATGCCATCGAATGCCGCATCAACGCCGAAGATGCGGAGACCTTCGTGCCGAGCCCGGGCACCATCACCGGCTTCCATCCGCCGGGCGGCCCCGGCGTGCGCGTGGACACCCACATCTACAGTGGCTACCGCGTGCCGTCGAACTACGACTCGATGATCGGCAAGCTGATCGTGCACGGCCCGGACCGCGAAACCGCCATTGCCCGCATGCGCGTGGCACTGAGCGAAATGGTGGTCGATGGCATCAAGACCAACGTCGCCCTGCAGCAGCGGATCATGCGCGACAAGGGCTTCCAGGCCGGTGGCCAGAACATCCACTACCTGGAAAAGCGCCTGGCTGAACGCAAGAACAAGCCGATCGCGCTGACCTGATCGGCGCCACGTGCTGGACATGAAAAGGGCGGGGATATCCCCGCCCTTTTCTGTTGCTGCAGCGCCGAGCCCATGCTCGGCTTGCCGGAAAGCTCAGCCGAGCGTGGGCTCGGCGCTACAGCAGGCGCATCAGCGCTTGTCGGCAGCTTCGGCCGGAATCTGCGAGTTCGCCAGCGGACGCACGCCATTGGGCGACGTCGGGTCGACGATCACCATGGTCTCGGTCGAACCATCCGGCCACACCACCTGGAAGGTGCTGCCCGCCGGCAGCGACGCGAACGGCATGCCGCTCTGCGCGCGATAGACCGCGGCCACCTGGCTGGCACCGGCACGGCGCACGTCTTCCTGCGCCTTCACCGTGGTCAGTTCCACCTTCGACAGATGCCGGTAGCGATCTTCATAGGTATCGATCATCAACAGGCCAACCGCGCCGGCCGAGTAGGCCACGAACAGGGCCACCCAGAACCAGAACTTGGCCCCGTGCAGGAATCGGCGGTAGTTCATTGCTCGTTCCTCTTTCCAACCAATCGCTTGATCCATTCCTTCATCTTCCCAGCGCCCTGCCGCGATACCGCAGCGTCATACACGAAATCCCGGAAATCCTGCGTACCATCCTGCGAACAGATCCCTCCGTTCGCACAAAAACTGTTGACCAGCACACTGTCTGCCCCACACGGTAGACCGAGTTCGCAGGCCGCAAGCCGCCATGCAAGTTCACTGAGCTGCTCGCCCGCCACCAGGCCGTTGAGCGCGCGGTCACCCGAGGCGCGCACGCCCATGCCCGGTGCGATCGCCATGAAGGCCTCCGGGTCGCGCGAGGTGCGCACCCGTTCAACCAGGTCACGGCGGTACTCGGGGCTGTCCTGCAGCGGTTCGCCCTCGGCGAACAACGCAGCCTCAGCAGCCAGATTGCCTTGTGCGGCCGCCTTGCGACGTTCGGACAGCACCAAGGCCGTGCCCAGCTTGTCGCCCGGCACGAAACCACCACAACGCTGCGCGACGCGTTCGCGCGCCTGCACCATCGCCGGTGCGGCGGTCAGGCCCAGCCCGGCCAGCACGTTGTTGTCCAAGCGGTAGCCACCCGGATCG
This sequence comes from Stenotrophomonas sp. ASS1, assembly GCF_004346925.1. NCBI lineage: Bacteria > Pseudomonadati > Pseudomonadota > Gammaproteobacteria > Lysobacterales > Lysobacteraceae > Stenotrophomonas > Stenotrophomonas oleivorans. The sequence goes on from NZ_CP031167.1 coordinate 4,090,852, forward strand.
ACCGCGTACTGCGCGCAGTAGTCATAGACACGGCTGAGCATCCAGCGCGCCTCGTGGTTGCCTTCGTCCGCCTGGGCACGCAACCGCTGAGCATAGGCATACAGGTCGGTGGCGTCTTCGATATCGGCGCGGAGATCCAGGGGCAGCCCGGACGGCAATGCGTTGCCACGCTCGAAGGGTGCCAGGCGGCGCGCGAGCGCCTCCGGCATCACCGGCAGTGGCGCCGCACTGTCAGCGGCCGCGACCGCACCTGCCAGATCCGCCGACGCTACCGAAGACGTCGCAGCATGGCCGCTGGCCCGATAACCGGCCACGCCCAGCACGGCCACAGCCGGCAGTACGAGCAACCAGGTTTTCAGGGTCGGAGCGAAGGCCATCGGCGGCGGTAGGCGATGCGGCGCATAGGAAAGCACGAAGTTTAGCAAGGCCCGACGGGCCTGTCTGAACGGGCTTCGTTCATCTCGGAGCGGCATCTCAGGCAATACGGAGACGCCCCGATGGTCTAGCATGGCCCCCTTTCCCGCGATTGCCCCCACCACCATGCCGTTCCTGGAACTGACCCTGCGCTGCACCGAAGCCACCCAGCCCCGCTATGAAAATGCGCTGGAGGACGTTGGTGCACTGGCCGTGACCCTGCTCGATGCCGAGGCCGATACCAGCAACGAACAGGCCATTCTCGAACCGGGCGTGGGCGAGACCCCGCTGTGGGACACGCTGGTGCTGAGCGCGCTGTTCCCCGCCGACAGCAACGCGCTGTTGCTGCTGGCCGCACTGGAATCCTTCGATCCGGAGCTGGACTGGAGCAGCGGCAGCTTCCGCGCGGTCGAGGATGAAGACTGGGAACGTGCCTGGCTCGACCAGTTCCAGCCGATGGACTTCGGCAGCCGTACCTGGATCGTGCCGTGGAACCATGAACTGCCCGATGCCGCACAGGCCGCCGATGCCGCCGTGGTGCGGTTGGACCCGGGCCTGGCGTTCGGTTCGGGCACCCACCCGACCACCGCACTGTGCCTGCGCTGGCTGGACCAGTTGGCGGTCGATGGCCTGCTGCAGGGCCAACGCGTGCTCGACTTCGGTTGCGGCTCGGGCATCCTCGCACTGGCCGCGCTGAAGCTGGGCGCCGCCGAAGCCATCGGCGTGGACAACGATCCGCAGGCCCTGGTCGCCACCGCCGACAATGCCGAGCGCAACGGCGAGCAGGCCCGCATGCATGTGTACCTGCCGCAGGACGAACCGGTCGCGACCTATCCGATCGTGGTCGCCAACATCCTCGCCTCGGCGCTGGATGCGCTGGCCGAACTGCTGGCTGCGCGCGTTGCTGCCGGTGGCCGCATCGCCCTGTCCGGCATCCTGCATGGCCAGGAAGGCGAACTGCTGCAGCGCTACGCAGCATGGTTCGACGATCTGCAGGCCACCCAGGATGGCGACTGGATGCGCATCACCGGCGTGCGCCGCGCCTGATCGTGGTTGAATGACCGCTGGATCCGAGCCCGCGCCCTGAGCATGTCCGAGCCGAACCCACCGCGCCGTCCCCTGGCCACCTTCCTGCGCACGACGCCGGAGGGTGAGCCTGCGCCTGCGACCGATGCGCGCATGCAGGACGAAGCCGGGCACGCAACGCCCGTGGAGCAGATGCAGGCCGAGCCCATCGACCTGGCACGCCCACCGGCGACAGAGATGCGACACGACGATGACGTTGTCATCGTTGATGAAGCAGCGGCCATCGAGCCGGCGCCGGTCGCGGTGCAGGCAACGGCGGTCGCCAGTGATGCCCCCAGCTTCCTCGGCAGCGCGCGCACGCGCACGCTGCCAACACCCCGCTGGCACTGGCTGCTGGTCGCCGGGCTGGCATTGCTGCTGGTACTGCAGAGCGTGCTGGCCGACCGCGCGCGGCTGGCCGCCGACGCCGGCAACCGCGCATGGCTGGGCACGCTGTGCGGCGTGCTGCGCTGCAGCCTGCCTGCCTGGCACGAGCCCACTGCGTTCACCATGACCAGCCGCGAGATCCGCCCCCTGCCGGGCCAGGCCGGTGTGCTGCAGGTGCAGGCCAGCATCCGCAATGATGCGCGCTGGGCACAGGCGTGGCCGGACCTGCGGTTGTCATTGTCCGATGCCGATGGCCGGGTGATCGGCAGCGGCGTGTTCACGCCCGCGCAGTACCTGGGCGAGAACCCCGGTGCAGCCCTGCTGGAACCGGGCCAGAGCGCGCGCGTCGCCTTCCGGTTGCAGGAGCCCGCTGCGTCCACCGTCGCATTCACCTTCGACTTCCTCTGACCGGGGAGAGGCGACCAGCCGTGGCAGGCCGGGCACGCTCGCGCTAGACTGGCCGCCACCACCTCGTCCGGCCGCGCGCTCCGCGCGCACGGGCCAACCGAATCGGGAACCCCCTTGAACGCTGTCCTTTCTCGTCCTGACAACAGTCGTGGCGCTCCCCGGCCACCGCTGCGTGAACATGTCGCCCAATCCGTGCGCCGTTACCTGCGTGACCTCGATGGCTGCGACGCGGACGATGTCTACGAGATCGTGCTGCGCGAGATGGAGATTCCGCTGTTCGTGGAAGTGCTCAACCACTGCGAAGGCAACCAGAGCCGCGCCGCCGCGATGCTGGGCATCCACCGTGCCACCCTGCGCAAGAAGCTGAAGGAATACGGCATCAGCGCGTAAACGCGCGCAGGTAGTGCCGGCCGCTGGCCGGCAACCCCACGAACGATGGCAGGATGTTGCAGTTGCCGGCCAGCGGCCGGCACTACCGGTAGATCCACGCCATGCGTGGATGGAAGCCCGGCAGAATCAACCGCCGCCGCCCGCCTTCCAGTAATACCGCACCACGTGGAAGAACACCGGCGCGGCGAAGCACACCGAGTCCAGCCGGTCGAGCATGCCGCCATGGCCCTCGATCATGTGGCCCCAGTCCTTGATGCCACGATCGCGCTTGATCGCCGACATCACCAGGCCGCCCCAGAACCCCATCAGGTTGATCAGCAGCGACAGGCCGAACGCCTGCAGCGGCGTGAATGGGGTGATCCACCACAGCGCCGCGCCCAGCGCGCTGGCACTCAGCACGCCGCCCACGAAGCCCTCCACCGTCTTCGACGGCGACAGCTTCGGCGCAATCAGATGCCTGCCGAGCAGCTTGCCCCAGATGTACTGCAGCACGTCCGAAGACTGCACCACGATCACCAGGAAGGCGAACAGCAGCACGTTGCGCGACGGGTCATGGCCGGGCACGTGCAGGTTCAGCAGCAGCGGCACATGCGAGATGCAGAACACGCAGATCATCAACCCCCACTGCACCTTCGCGGTCCGCTCCAGGTAGTGCGTGGTATCACCGCCAATGGTCGACAGGATCGGCAGGAACAGGAACGCATAGACCGGAATCAGCAGCGTGTACATGCCGTACCAGTCGATCCAGACCAGGTAGTACTGCCACGGCAGCACGATGTAGAACGCGGCCAGCAGCGCGTAGTAGTCGCCCGAGCGGGTCGGCGCCAGGGTGATGAACTCGCGCAGTGCGAACAGCGAGATGATCGCGAACAGCACGATCACCCCGGCACGACCGAAGAACAGCGCCAGCCCGACCACGATCGCCATCACCCACCACGCGCGGATGCGCGAGACCAGGTTGGCGATCACCGCGCTGGGCTGCCCACGCTGGCGCCAGCGCAATGTCTCGGCCACCAGCGTGGCCAGCACCAGCACCGCACCCACGCCAGCAAACAGCAGGCCGGTCTGCTGGCCGACACTCTGCGTGGCCAGGTCGCCGGACACATCGATCAGGAAGCTCATGCCCTGCCCCCGTTCGGCGCCAGGTCCAGCAGCGCCTGCCGGCTGCGGGCCAGGAAGGCGGCCTTGTCCTCGTCGGCCTGCAGCCGCAGCGGCGTACCGAAGGTGGCCGTGCACAGCAGCGGCAGCGGCAGGAACCGGCCCTTGGGCATCACCCGCTTCAGGTTGTCGATCCACACCGGTACGAATTCCAGCTCCGGGCGTTGCCGTGCCAGGTGATAGATGCCGCTCTTGAACGGCAGCAGCGGCTCTTCGCCCACGTTGCGGGTACCTTCCGGAAACAGAATCAGCGAGCAGTCTTCGTCCACCGCGTCACGCAGGGCCTGCAGTGGATCCTGCTGGCGATGGCCGGCCTCGCGCTCGACCAGCACGCCGTTGAATACCGCATCGATCAGGTAGCGACGCAGGCCATCGCGCTGCCAGTATTCGGCCGCGGCCACCGGGCGCACCTGGCGCCGCAGTGCCGGTGGCATCGACGACCAGATCAGCACGAAGTCACCATGGCTGGCGTGGTTGCCGTAATACACGCGCCGTTCGCTGGACGGCGCACAGCCGATCCACAGCGCGCGGGCGCCGGTCACTACATGGATCGCGCCACTGCAGGCGCGCGCAATCAATTCAGCGAACATCGGTCCCTCCCGTTCACGTCTGCGGCCACAACACGGCCAGCACCAGCAGTGCGAACTGCACTGCGGCCAGCAGGTACTGGCGCAGCAGCAGGCGACGCATGCCGGCCCAGCGCGCATCCCAGCCGCGCAGCGGCGCGTCGGGCTGCATGCGGCGCAGGCCACTGGCGTGCAGCAGCTGGTCGGTGCGGCGCGCGGCGGCTTCGCCGTCCAGGCCTTCATCGCGCAGCAGCTGCAGCAGGCTGGCATCCAGCGCCACCCGCCACGCGTGGTAGATCTGTGCGATGCCCGCGGCAACACTGAGCAGCAACACGCCGGCGGCAATCATCGCCAGGCCAGGTTCGGTGCCGAGCAGCAGCAGCGCCACCAGCAGCAGGCCCAGCGACAGGCCCGCCGGCCAACGGCCCTGCCGCAGCAGCAGCTGCATGGTCGCCAGATCGGGATCTGTACTCACGTGCGTACTCCCGCTGCAGCAGTGATGGCATGCAGATGCGCCGCGCCCAGCACGACGCCCGGACGTGCCGTGCGCACGATCGCCACCGCGGCATCGGTATCGGTGGCACGACCACTGCGCAACAGCCAGGCCGCCACACTGGCAGCACTGCGCGAATAGCCCAGTGCACAGCACACCAGCAACGGTCCATGCGCACGCAGCCGCTCGATGACCTCGGCCGCCTCGCGCAACTGGTGCGGCGTGGGCACCACCAGGTCCAGCATCGGCACGCTGGCATACGCCGCGCCCGGTGCACGACAGGACAGTTCGGCACAGGCATCGACCACGCCGACCAAGGGTGCCGGCAATGCAGCGCAGGGAACACGCCCCAGCCATACACCGTCCATCACCGGCACCGGCTGCGGCGCGCGGCGCGTCCACAGCCGCGAATTGATCCAGGCCGCACCCAGGTACGGCGCCAGCAACCAGCGTGCCGCCATGGTCAGGCGACCATCGGCACGCTTCTGGAACACCGCCGTACCGAGCCCCGCATACGCCAACGCCACCAGCAGCAGCGATACCACCGGCCACAGCAGCCACAACGCCGCGCCACGCAGAAGCACCACCGGCACCAGCAATGCAGCGGCCACCAGCAGGTACAGCGCTGCCAGGCGCCAACGTCTGGCGTCACGCGCGGTGCGCCAGGCACGCAAGGGTGGCGTGCCCTGCTCCGGCCACAGCCAGACGCACAGCCAACCGGCCAGCAGGCCGGTCGGGATATCGATGAAATGATGCTGGAATGTGGTCAGCACCGAGACGCCGATCAGCAGCGCCCACACATGCAGTACCCAACGCCACACCCCATGCAGGTACTGCGCGAATTTCACCCACAGCACGATCAGCAACACGATGTGCAGTGATGGCGCCTGGTTGAACGGCTTGTCGAAGCCCAGCAGCACATCGAACAACCAACCGAACACACCGCCGATCTCCGGCCGCTCGAAACTGAAGCGCAGTGGCCACAGCAGGAAGCAGGTCACCGCGATCAACTGTGCACTGAACAACCGCAACGCATGCCGGTCCAGCTCCAACCGTTGCCGGCACAGGAAGAAGGAAACCGCATAGAACAGATCGATCGACCAGTACGGCACGATCGTCCACGGTACGAACGGAATCTGCGTTTCCCATCCGAACGCCATCACCGGCAGTTCGGCATGGCGGCCGGCCATCCAGTTGGCGAAGCCATAGCTGGCGAAGAAGAATGGGCCCAGCAGGGCCAGCCACAACAGGGCGCGCCGCCAGGGGCGCCCCTCTGCGGCCAGCGGGGCTGCGGCGAGCGTCGCCATCACGCGGTCCGGCGCGCCAGCGACACCGTGAAGATGCCGAAGTCGTCGATACGCTGCGCCACCTTCTCGAACCCGGCCAGGCGCACCAGCTCGTCCATTTCCTGCTGGGTACGGCGGCGCATCACCCACGCGGCGCCGCCGCGGTGGCTGGTCAGTGCGCGTGCGATGAACTCCAGCTGCGGGTGCCACGGCTGGCCGGTGTAGGCCAGGTAGCCACCGACCGGCACCGTTGCAGCAATCCCCTGCAGCGATCGCAGCACCGCATCGTTGTCGGGGAACAGTTCGTACAGGCCCGATACCACGGCCAGCGTCGGTGCTGGATCGACCTTGGCCAGCTGTGCCGGGTCGAACGCATCACCCTGCTCGAAGCGCGCGATGTCGGCCGCCCCCAGGCGCTCGATCAAGGCCTGACCCTGGGTGACGTTCAGATCACTGAAGTCGCGCAGCACGATGCGCTCGGCGCGCTGTTCGCCCTGGCCCAGCGCTTCCAGCACGTAGCGGCCATGGCCGGCGGCCACGTCCAGCACGCGCACCGGCGTGCCCTGCCCGCGCAGGCGCTGGGCAGCGTCGCGCAGCAGTTCCTGCAGGTGCTGGCCGCGAATGCGGATGCCGCGCCAGCCGATCGCATCCAGATAGTTGCGATCGACCATGCGCCCCAACGGGCCCTTGCCGCGCGCCTCATCGCGATAGATGTAGTCGAGCGTGCTGCCCGAATCGAATCCGGTCTGCAGACCCAGCGCGATGCCTTCGGACAACGTTCCGCCGAAGCGCAGGCCGCCACGTACCACGCGCCAGCGCAGGTCGGCCAGGCTGTTGCGTTCCGGTGGCCAGGCCAGGATCTCCGATTCTTCGAAAGTCGGCCCATGGCGGTGCGCATCGCGCCGCGACAGTTCGCGCAGCGGCTCGGCGAAACGTGCCTGGATGAAACTGCGGATACGCGCCAGCGCCGGCGCCCGATCGCGCTCGCCCAGCGTGTCGTGGAAGAAGCCCGGCAGATGCACGCGCTCCTTGATCGGGCTGGACAGGCGCTCGTAGAAGCGGTCCTGCGGGCCACGGTGCACCACGAAATCCGAGCCGGACACCAGCAGCTGCACCGGCACGCTGATCGCCTGCGCATCGGCGACGATGCGGTCGGCCGCTTCGTACAGGCCCAGCAACACGCGCACCGAGATCGGCCGGGTGATCAGCGGATCGGTGCGGTAGCTTTCCACCCGCGCCGGATCGTGGGTCAGCCACTGCGGCTTGACGTAGCTGTTGACGAAGAAATTGCCGCGCAGCTTCTGCATCAAGGCCAGGCCCGGGCGTGCGAACGGCACGTACAGCTTCACCTTGAACGCCGGCGAAGCCATCACCAGCGCGCGCAGGCGCGGCGCGTAGTCGTGCACCCAGGTGGCGGCGACCACCGCCCCCACGCTCTGCGCGATCACCACGATGTCTTCCACCGCGATGCCATGCTCGGCGCCGATGTGGGCGATGAAGCTGTCCAGATCACGCACCAGCGCCGGGAAGCCCGGGGCATCGCCACGTGCGCCGGGCGAACGGCCATTACCGCGTGCATCCCAGGCGAAGAAGGCGGTGTCGGGCAGGTCCAGCTCATCGACCAGGTGGGTGACCCGGCCAGAATGTTCATGGCCGCGATGCAGCAGCACGACAGCCTTGGTGGCTGGGGTCGCGGTAGTGCTCGCCCAGTACCGGTAGAACAGCGGTACCTGGTCGAAGCTGTGGAATTCCCGTTCCTGCGCCTGACGCATGCAATCTCCTGATTGTCTTTTTGTATCTGCTTGATTAATTCGGCGAAACCGCCGCTTCCCGCAGTCCGCGACGGACGCGATTGATCATCGTCAGCACGCACAGCACCGCCATGGCCGCGGCCACGCCAGTGACAGTCATCGCAGCCCCCCAGCCGAACGCCAGCAGCAGGCCCAGCACGCCGATGACGAACGCGCGGTCGCTCTTGCCCATCGGGCCGTCATAGCGGCGGCTGGCACCGACCATCAGCCCCAGCACCCCGGCGTACTCGCTCAGGGCCGCCGTCCAGGCCAGCAGCCACGGCGCTTCCGGGCGCACGCCCGGCACGCTGAGCAGGCTCAGGTACAGCGCCGCGTCGGCGATCACATCGCACAGCTCGTTCAGATAGGCGCCCAGCCGCGACTGCTGGCCGAACTCGCGGGCCAGCATGCCGTCCACGGCGTTGAGTGCCATGCGCAGCAGCATCCACAGCGGCAGCAGCAGGTACAGCAGGGGCTGGGCCGGCGCGCAGCACCACACGGCGGCAGCCACCAGCAGCGAGACCACGGCGGCGGCCACGGTCACCGTATTGGCGGTGATCCCCATGCGGTACAGACCGCGAACGGCTGGACGCAACAGGTCCTGGAAACGTCCTTTCAATGCATAGATCGACATGATCCGTACCCGCTGATCCTTGGCAGTGCGGGCACAGCCTACCCCATCGTCGGCAGATTCCGACAACCCGGCTCCGGTCCACAGCCCAGCCCCCGGACCGGTCCGGATCGATGTGCCCGACCCGGCCTTACGTCGATTGCCATGGCAAATTGCCCCTTCCAGCGCCCGCCACCGGCCCCCACCGCCTACAATATCGGCCCCGCTCCGCTGCCGATTCTGTCCCATGACTGCTGATCTGTTGCCCGTCCGCCGGGCCCTCCTCTCCGTTTCCGACAAGACCGGTCTGGTCGAGCTGGCCACTGCGCTGGCGGCACGCGGCGTGGAGCTGCTGTCCACCGGCGGCACCGCCAAGGCGATCCGCGATGCCGGCCTGGCCGTGAAGGACGTGGCCGACGTCACCGGCTTCCCGGAAATGATGGACGGCCGGGTCAAGACCCTGCACCCGATGGTGCACGGCGGCCTGCTGGGCCGTTCGGGCCTCGATGATGCGGTGATGGCCGAGCACGGCATCGGCGCCATCGACCTGCTGGTGCTGAACCTGTACCCGTTCGAGTCGGTCACCGCCAAGGCCGATTGCACCCTGGCCGACGCGGTCGAGAACATCGACATCGGCGGCCCGGCCATGCTGCGCTCGGCGGCCAAGAACTTCGCCCGCGTGGCGGTGTCCACCGATCCGTCGCAGTACGCCGAGCTGCTGGCCTCGCTGGAGGCCAACAACGGCCAGCTGTCGGCTGCCACCCGCTTCGCGTTCTCGGTGGCCGCGTTCAACCGCGTCGCCCAGTACGACGCCGCGATCAGCAACTACCTGTCGGCGGTCACCGCCACCGACGCTGCGGTGCCGGCGCGTACCGAGTACCCGGCACAGATGAACTCCACCTTCGTGAAGGTGATGGACCTGCGCTACGGCGAGAACCCGCACCAGAGCGGCGCGTTCTACCGCGACCTGTATCCGGTGCCGGGCACGCTGGCCACCTTCCAGCAGCTGCAGGGCAAGGAACTGAGCTACAACAACCTGGCCGATGCCGACGCGGCGTGGGAATGCGTGCGCCAGTTCGATGCGCCGGCCTGCGTCATCGTCAAGCACGCCAACCCGTGCGGCGTGGCCGTCGGTGCCGGCAACGGCGATGCCTACGAGCTGGCCTACGCCACCGACCCGACCAGCGCCTTCGGCGGCATCATTGCCTTCAACAAACCGCTGGACGCCGCCACCGCCAAGGTGATCCTGGACCGCCAGTTCGTCGAAGTGCTGATTGCCCCGGACTACGAGCCGGCTGCGCTGGAGTACGCGCAGAAGAAGGCCAACGTGCGCGTGCTGCGCATCCCGCACGGCGATGGCCTGAACAACTTCGACAGCAAGCGCGTCGGCTCTGGCCTGCTGCTGCAGTCCTCGGACAACCGCGGCATGACCCGCGACGAACTGAAGGTGGTCAGCAAGCTGGCGCCGACCGACAAGCAGTTCACCGACCTGCTGTTCGCCTGGAAGGTGGCCAAGTTCGTGAAGTCCAACGCGATCGTCTATGCCAAGGACAACCGCACCATCGGTGTCGGCGCCGGCCAGATGAGCCGCGTGTACTCGGCGCGCATCGCTGGCATCAAGGCCGCCGATGCGAACCTGGTGGTCGAGGGCTCGGTGATGGCCTCCGACGCGTTCTTCCCGTTCCGCGACGGCATCGATGCCGCTGCCGCCGCCGGCATCAAGGCGGTCATCCAGCCGGGCGGTTCGATGCGCGATGCCGAAGTGATCGCCGCCGCCGACGAACATGGCCTGGCCATGGTGTTCACCGGCGTGCGCCACTTCCGCCATTGATCCTGGAGCGACACGGATGTCCACAGTTTCAATGAAATCGCTGGCCGCCCTCGCCCTCGCGGGCGCGGCCATGCTGGCCGGCTGCAAGCCTGCTGTCGAGCCCAGCGCGAGCCCGAAGGCAGATGCGCCTGCGATGGCCCCCGCCTCACCGGCGCAGCATGTCAGCCGCACCGCACGACTGCAGGCTTTCCTGGTCCAGCGCTACGGCAGCAACGCCACGCTCTCCGCTGAATGGCGCGGCAGCTGGACCGACGATGGCGATACCCATGCGGTGGACTGGCAGGTCTGCGCGGAACAACCGGTGGTGAGCGGGGACAGCTGGCAGCAGTTGTTGGCCGTGTGCGGTGCGCTGGTCGATGGCGCGCACATCGACCCGGGAACCATCGAGTTCTTTGTGCTGCGCCCCAAGGGCGATGGCTTCGAGGTGACCAGCGAACTGACCGGCGAGCGCTTCGGTAGCGGCGGCCAGCCCGGCACCGCCAGCATCATCCGCGCCGGCAGTGACTTCTATGGTTTCCGCGTCGAGGACGGCTGGTTCGGGCAGGGCTTCTCGCTGCTCTCGCAGTCGCTGATCCTGCCGGGCCCGAACGGCCTGGTGGCCAGTGGCAGCGTGCGCAGCCATATCGACAATGACGCCCAGTACGAGTGCGACACGGTCGACGCCAGTACCGACCCGGACACCGCCAATGACTGCCGCACCCGCCGCTTCAGCATCGATTTCGCCCTGCGTTTCGACGACAGCGACCGCAGCGCGCGGGTCTGGCCGCTGCTGATCGACGAAACCGGCACCACCTGCGGTGGCAAGCAGGTCCGGCAGCAACACCGCTTCACCCTGGACCCGAAGACCTGGGCCTATTCCTTCCCCGAATCGCTGCGACGCGAAGGCTGCGAGTGAACCACGCGCGCCGCCGGGGATATCGATCTTCCCTTCCCACGCAATCTGGAATCTCGTGATGAACGTACTTGTCATCGGCTCTGGCGGCCGCGAACACGCCCTGGCATGGAAGCTGGCCCAGTCCTCCCGTGTCACCGAAGTGATCGTGGCGCCCGGCAACGCCGGCACTGCCAGCGAAGACAAGTGCCGCAACGTGGCGGTCAAGGTCACCGATATCGACGGCCTGCTAGCGCTGGCACAGGCCGAAGGCGTGGCGCTGACCGTGGTCGGCCCGGAAGTACCGCTGGTGGCCGGTGTGGTCGACCGCTTCCGCGCTGCTGGCCTGCGTATCTTCGGGCCGACCGCCGCTGCCGCGCAGCTGGAAGGCAGCAAGGCCTACGCCAAGGACTTCCTGGCCCGCCACGACATCCCCACCGCGTTCTACGCCGTGCACACCGACGTGGACGCCGCGCTGGCCTACATCCGCGAGAAGGGCGCACCGATCGTGGTCAAGGCCGATGGCCTGGCCGCTGGCAAGGGCGTGATCGTCGCAATGACCCTGGCCGAAGCCGAAGACGCGGTGCGTGACATGCTCTCCGGCAACGCGTTCGGCGATGCCGGTGCACGTGTGGTGATCGAGGAATTCCTCGACGGCGAGGAAGCCAGCTTCATTTCGATGGTGGACGGCGTGCATGCGCTGCCGATGGCCACCTCGCAGGACCACAAGCGCGTCGGCGACGGCGATACCGGCCCGAACACCGGCGGCATGGGCGCCTATTCGCCGGCCCCGGTGGTGACGCCGGATGTGCATGCCCGCGTGATGCGCGAGGTGGTGAACCCGACCGTGCAGGGCATGATCGCCGACGGCATCCCGTTCACTGGCTTTCTCTACGCCGGCCTGATGATCGATGCCAACGGCGCACCGAAGGTGATCGAATTCAACGTGCGCTTCGGCGACCCGGAAACCCAGCCGGTGATGCTGCGCCTGCAGTCGGATCTGGTCGAGCTGGTGGAAGCCGCCATCGACGGCCGCCTGGACCAGGTGGAAGCACACTGGGACGCGCGCCCGTCGCTGGGCGTGGTGCTGGCGGCGAAGCCTTACCCGGAAACGCCGATCAGCGGTGACGTGATTTCCGGCCTGGGCGATGTGCCGGCCAGTGCCAAGGTGTTCCATGCCGGTACGGCATTGGATGCGCAGGGCCAGGTCGTCAGCGCCGGCGGCCGCGTTCTGTGCGTGGCCGCACTGGGCGACAGCGTGCGCGACGCGCAGGCGAATGCGTATGCAGGCGTGGCCAAGGTGACCTGGGCCAACGAGTTCCACCGCAACGACATCGGCTGGCGGGCGATCGCACGCGAAGAGTGACGGCCGCGCCGCAGCCACGCATGGCGTGGCTCTACTGACACTGGGTAGATCCACGCCATGCGTGGATTGAACGCCTCGGAAAAACAAAGGCCCGGCAGAACCGGGCCTTTGCTTTACAGGACTGCTTCGAGTCCCTTCCGATCAATCAGGTTAAGCAACTTCAGTGACGGTCCGCTGGGCTTCTTTTCGCCCTGCTCCCAGCTGCGTACGGTGGAAACGCTGGTATTGAGAACTCCCGCAAAGACCGGCTGACTGAGCTGCAATGACGTACGCAGGGCACGTATCTGGGCACTGCTGTACTCAGGCACCGGCTCAAGGCAAAGCGCTTCGTAGCTGCTCAATCGACGTTTATCGATGAAACCATGCGCGTGCAGACTCACAGCGGCATCATGCACCGCCTCAAGAAGCGCACTTTTCGCGCGCCGTCGCTCAGGGGTCTTCGTCATGGTCGATCTCCTGTAGATCCCCGTACTCCACGGCACGATTCAACTGCGCCGCACTCATTTTCAGGAACTCCGATGCGTACAGCTGCAGCGCATCGCGTTCCGCATTCGTGATTGCAGCACGTTCATTCTTCTCGTAGCCGAAAAGGAAGAACCAATGCCCGCCTCGCTGTGTGGCGACGATGGTTCGGACGCTCCCACGCTTTCCTCGCCCCGGCAAGGCAACGCGCTTCTTTAAGATTCCGCCGCCAAGATCAGCATCCACCAGACCCGCTTCCATTTCACGTACCGACCGGTACAGCGCAGCCTCGGACAGGGTGGTCCTGCGCATGCTGCGATTGAAACTTCGTGTGCGGAAGACGCGTGGCATGATCATACCGTGCCACTGCGTGGTACGGCGTGAACATCAGCATCCAGCACATGATCCGGTCGGCGCAATCACCGCCCTGGCGTCAGAGTAGAGCCACGCCATGCGTGGATGAGAACGCCACCAAAAAGAAAAAGCCCGGCAGTGCCGGGCCTTCTTCATTCCAACGCCTTCCCGCTTACGCGGTGAACAGCGCCTTCATCTTCTTCAGTGCGTTCGCCTCAACCTGGCGGATGCGCTCGGCCGACACGCCGTACTCGTCGGCCAGTTCCTGCAGCGTCACCTTGCTGTCGGCGTCCAGCCAGCGACGGCGGATGATGTCGCGCGAGCGGGCATCCAGTTCCGCCAGGCCTTCGCGCAGCAGCTGCATCTGGTTGTCTTCGCTGTCCTCGCGCTCGTAGGCCATCGACGGGTCTTCGTCATCGGCAACCAGGAACGCAGCCGGCGACGGCGGTGCGTGTTCGTTGTCCTCGTCGGTCGGCGCGTCGAAACCGATATCGCGGCCGGACAGGCGCGACTCCATTTCCATGACTTCGCGCTCGGACACGTTCAGGTCCTTGGCCACCGCGCTCACTTCCGCCGCGTTCATCCAGCCCAGGCGCGTCTTCGACTTGCGCAGGTTGAAGAACAGCTTGCGCTGCGCCTTGGTGGTGGCGACCTTGACGATGCGCCAGTTCTTCAGGATGAACTCGTGCATCTCTGCACGGATCCAGTGCACGGCGAAGGAGACCAGGCGCACGCCCATGTCCGGGTCGAAGCGCTTGACCGCCTTCATCAGGCCGATGTTGCCTTCCTGGATCAGATCACCCAGGGCAAGGCCGTAGCCGTTGTAACCGCGGGCCACGTGCACCACGAAGCGCAGGTGCGAATGCACCAGCTCGCGGGCGGCGTCCAGATCGTTGCCGTCGCGGAAGCGACGGGCCAGGTCCTGTTCGTCATCGACCGACAGCACCGGGATCTGGTGCACGGCACCGATGTAGGCGTCCAGCGAACCGAGCGCACTGGGAATCGGGAGATTGTTTGCCACAAGGGCAGTAGAGGTGTTCTGGCTCATAGGCACCCATCTTAGCAGTCCGGGATTTGGACTGCTAAAGGAGGAAAAAGTTCCAGCATCCTATTGATGCAACACTGGTCCCAAACAGAGCCCTACCGTAGCGCGATTTGATGACAGTGGCGAGCGCGCTTTTCGGGATTCACAATCCCTTGGAATTCAAGCAATTACCTGCCGGAAACCGGCCGATTCCGGTCAAGCGGAGCTGAACGGGCCGTTCTTGAGGCCCATTCAGGCCAGAAGACGTTGCCGGGTGTTCAGGCCCGAAGGCTGAGGGCCGCACCTTTACTACTAAGAAACCCGTTGACAGCCATCCGGCGACATGCTCCGATGCATCAACTAATTCATACGTAGAAGCGCATGGCCCGCCCTGTCTCGCAGAATCCCACCCCCGCCGAGCAGGCCATCCTCGACATCCTCTGGGACAAGGGCGAAGCGTCCGTCCGCGATGTGGCGGATGTGCTCGGCGAACATAAGCCGGTCGCGTACACCACGGTGCTGACGATGTTCAACGTGCTGGCGAAGAAGGGCTTTGTCAGTCATCGCCAGGAAGGTCGCGCCTACATCTATCACGCCACGCTCAGCCGCGAGCAGGCCCGCCGGCAAGCGCTCGACCATCTGCTGCATCAGTTCTTCGACGGCTCACCGAACGTGCTGGCACAGCACCTGGTGGACGAACGCGAAATCGACCGCAACGAACTGCAGGCACTGCAGCAGCGCATCAGCGATGCCAGGGCCGGGAGGAAGGAATGAACCTCATCGACATGGCGATGGCACTGGGCCTTCGGCAGTTGCTGTTGTCTGCCGTTGTGCTGCTGCCCGCGCTGTGGCTGGCATGGCGGCGGGCCCTCAGTGCCGAACAACGCTCCTGGCTGCTGACCGCCGCGATGGCAGCGGCCCTGCTGTTGCCGCTCAGCGCCTTCCTGCCGGGCTGGTCAACCACCCTGCCCGCACCGGCGCCGCCCGCCGCCGCGTTCCACCCCCTGCCCGGCGAAGGCGCAACGGCGGGAGAGGCCATCTTCGAAGCTGGACGGCAGCCCGACATCTATTACGTCGAACTACCGAAGACCCTGCCGACAGTGCTTGCAGTGGTGTGGCTGCTGGGCACCCTGTGGCTGGGCATGCGCCTGCTGGACGCGATGCTGCACGCGCGCCGGCTGCGGCGGCTGGCACAACCGGCGTCCGCCGGACTGCGCGCGGCCCTGGCCGACATCGTGCCCGCCCACGTGACGATCGCCACCTGCGCCGTCGACGGGCCCATGGTGGTCGGCCTGTGGCGCCCGCAGATCCTGCTGCCCCGCCCCTTGCTGGCACGGCTGGACAACAACGTGCTGCGCGACATCGTCCGCCACGAGGTTGCACACCTGGATCGACGCGATCTGTGGACAAGCACGCTGCTGCGGGCGGGAACAGCACTGTTCTGGTGGAATCCACTCCTGCACCTTGCCCAGGCACGCCTGGCGCTACTGCGCGAAATGGCCTGTGATGCACGCGCTGCGATGCAGGCACGCGAACCGCTGGACTATGCAGGCTCGCTGCTGGCCGGTATCGAACAGCTTCAGGCCCTGCGCGAAGAGGCGCCGACGCTTGCACTGGGCATGTTCAGTGCACGCAGCCAGCTGGCGCAGCGCATCGACCAACTGCTGGACGCCCCGTCGTACGCCCCTCGGCGCCGCAGTCTGTTGATGCTGGGCCTGCTGCTTCTGCTGGCCTGCGTCGGCACCGCGGTGGCTGTCTCACCACGACTGGCCTCACCAGCGGCCAGCACCTCCGATACGCGCGTCAACACTCTGCTCCAGGCCGCCAGCACGCATGACGTCGCGCAGGTCCACGCGTTGGCGGTGGCGGGCGTCGATCTCGATGCGCGCGTGCTCGGCGATGGCACGGCGCTGATCCAGGCCATCCGCGCACGCGATCCGGTGATGGTCGACGCCCTGCTGCAGCTGGGAGCCGACCCTGATCGCGCTGCGCTGGGCGAAGGCAATCCGTTGATCGTCGCCTCCGCGCTGGGCCTGCAACCCATCGTCGAGCAACTGGTGCAGGCCGGTGCAGACGTCAACCGGGTCGTGACCTATGACGAGACGCCGCTGATCAATGCCTCGCGCGAAGGGCACCTGGTCACCGTGCAGTACCTGCTCGCGCACGGCGCCGATATCAACCTGGGGGTGGAAGCCGACGGCTGGCTGGGCCGCTGGCGGACACCGTTGAACCAGGCCGGCACCGCGGCCGTACGCGATTACCTGCTGACGCAGGGCGCCCGCCGCGAACGACGCTGACTCCGCCGCCGCATCGCCCTCTGCGCTGCGGCGGCAACCTGTTCCACCCGCAACGATCGGACGCGGCAGGCGTGCGTGGCAACGCCTGCGCCGATCCCAACCCTCTTCCACTCCCGCAAGGATGTCGATGATGAGCCGCCTGTTGCTGTGTTCGCTGCTGGTCTGCCTGACCCCGTTCCACGTGATGGCCACTGACGCCAGCGCAGAAGACGCTGCGCGCTTTGCCCAGGCAATGGCCCATGGCCTGCGCCCCAGCACCGCGCAGCTGGGCGCGGCGCTGCCGCAGTGGTCGATCGAGGAACGCCTTGCCCATTACAAGGTGCCGGGTGCCGCCGTTGCGGTGATCCGCGATGGCAAGGTGGTGTACGCCGCCGGATACGGCCTGCGCCAGGCGGGCACGCACGACGCGGTGGATGCCGATACCGTGTTCTCGGTGGGCTCGGTCAGCAAGATGGGCGCTGCGGCGACCACCCTGAAGCTGGTTGCTGCCGGCAAGGTCTCGCTGGAGGAGAACATCGATCCACGCCTGCGCCGCTGGCATGTGCCTGCCGATGCGCAGGGACTGCACCCGCCGATCAACCTGCGCATGCTGCTCTCGCACACCGCCGGCTTCAATGTGCATGGCTTCCAGGACTACCAGCCCGCCGAACGCTTGCCGACCTTGCTGCAGACACTGGATGGACTGGCGCCCGCAAAGAATGAACCGATACGCCTGATCCACGCGCCCGGCCAGCAGGTCGACTATTCCGGTGGCGGCTACACGGTGGTGCAGCTGGCGATCGAAGACCTGACGGGCAGAGCATTCGCCGACGTCGCACGTCGCGAGGTGTTCGCGCCACTGGGCATGTCCCGCAGCACGTACCAGAGCCCCTTGCCTGCCGGCTACGGCAACGTTGCCCATGCGCACGACAACAAAGGCCTGCCGGAGGCCCTGCCACGCGGCTGGCAGAGCTTTCCGGAACAGGCGGCGTCCGGGCTGTGGACCAGCGCCAACGACATGGGCCTGTTCGTCGCGGCCCTGCTGCGCAGCATCCGCACCAAGGATGGATGGCTGCCGCAGTCATTGGCCCTGCAGATGGTCAGCGAAGTGGCGCCGGCCGGTCGTGGCCTGGGACCGGAGCTCGCCGGCAACGGCGCCAGTCGCCGCTTCTTCCACAATGGCAGCAATGACAGCTATCACGCCGGCATCGAAGGCTACCCGGAGAGCGGCGATGGATTCGTCATCCTGACCAATGGCGACAACGGCCCCGCACTGCGCGGGGAAATCCGCAATGCCCTTTCCGACGCACTCGGCCACAATGCCAAACCAGTCATCCGCACGCTTGACCCGGCGCTTCTGCGCGACAGCTACCCAGGTTTCAGCGGCCACTTCGTACTCGATGGCGCGCTGCCGATGGACGTCCGCGGCGGTCTCGCTGACTGGTTCGAAGCCACGACGTTGGACGTACAGGCAGGCCAAGCGGGACTGGAACTGCGCCTTCCAGGACGGGGCAAGGCCGTCATGCTCCAGGCACTGACCCCTGTTCGCTTCCTCGCCGGCAGCGTAGGTGCGGAGCTGCTGTTCCACCGTGGTGGCGACGGCACGGTCCAAGCCCTCAGCGTGATTGCCGAAGGCGCGCGTGCCTACTATCGGCGCGCGGATATCGCGCCAGCAGCGGGCCACTGATCCATCGCTGGCGGCGCCGGGCTACTGCCCGGCCCGCTCAGAGCGCCGAACGCGGCGGCAGCGACCAGTCGATCGGGGCCTGGCCGCGGCGCTGCAGGTACTCGTTGGCCATCGAGAAATGCTGGCAGCCCAGGAAGCCGCGGTGGGCCGACAGCGGCGACGGGTGCGGCGACTTCAGCACACGGTGGCGGCGGGTGTCGATGACCTTGCCCTTCTTCTGCGCGTACGCGCCCCAGAGCATGAACACCAAGCCGTCGCGTTCGCGGTTGAGCACATCCACCACGTGGTCGGTGAAACCTTCCCAGCCACGCCCCTGGTGGGCACCGGCCTGGCCCTCTTCCACCGTCAGCACGGCATTGAGCAGCAGCACACCGCGCTGCGCCCACGGGATCAGGCAGCCATGGTCCGGACGCGGGATACCGAGATCGCTCTCGATCTCCTTGTAGATGTTCAGCAGCGACGGCGGCACCGGCACTCCGGGCGCCACCGAGAAGCTCAGCCCATGCGCCTGACCGCGGCCGTGGTACGGGTCCTGGCCGAGGATCACCACCTTCACCTGCTCGAACGGCGTGGCATCGAACGCAGCGAAGATCTGCGGGCCGGGCGGGAACACCGCCGCACCGCTGGCCTTGCGCTGGCGCAGGAAGCTGGACAGCTCGCGCATCTGCGGCTGCATCAGGTAATCACCGACATGCTGCTTCCAGCTCGGCTCGAGCTGGATCGTCGGGGTGCCGGCTACTTCATCAATCATCACGCCACTTCATCGAATCAGGGGTCCATCGTTCAACCGGGCCAGGCGCAGCTGGAACAGCACCTTGGTGACCAGCAGGCGCTCTTCGATCGGCTTGAGCACCAAGTCGTTGGCACCGGACTGCAGCAGCCCGGTCTGGTTGTGCGGGTTGCCATCGCCGGTCATCACCAGCACCGGCAGGCGACGCTTGCCGTAGCCGAAGTCCACGCGCACGCGCTGCACCACGTCGCGACCGCTCAGTTCGCCCTTCAGGGTGACGTCGGTCAGCACCAGGTCGATGCGGTGGCGACTGCGGCCCAGCGACTCGGCAGTGAGCAGGGTGAACGCCTCTTCGGCGCTGACCACGTGCAGCACGTTCAACTGCTGGCGTTCCAGCATGCGCTTGGTAGCCTCGGCAACCACGCGGCTGTCCTCGATATAGAGGATGGTGGCGCCGGGAATGGTCTGCGGCTGCACGTAGCCGCGGATGAAGGTCGCCAGTGCCTCGTGGCCCAGCGCCTTGTCGAAATAGTCGGTGACGTACTCGGTGAAGCGGCGCTGCTCCAGATGCTGCTGGGCATCGCCGGAGACCACGATCACCGGCACATAGGCCTGGCCTGCGGCTTCGCGGACCATCCGCGCCAGTGCCAGGCCGTCGCCATCACGCAGGGTCAGCGAGGTGGTCACCAGATCCACCGGCCCCTGTGCCAGCGCCTGCTGTGCGTCCTCGATGCTGTCGCAGCCGATCACCTCCACGCCCGGCAGGTCACGCTGCAGGACGTCGGCGATCAGCTTGCGCACCAGCTTTGACCCATCGACCACCATCACCCGCGTCGCGGGCCCTTCAAGGTGCTTCAGCGCTTGCGGTTGCATGCCGGTCTCAGGTGTCGGTCGGGCGGGTCTGGCGAAGGAAATGGCCGGTCACCAGCCACGCGCCCAGCCAGCCCAGCAGCAGTGTGCCGAGCAGGACCAGGCTGCCATGCAGCAGGTCCAGGCCGTGCAGCACGAACGGGCTGCCGTAGCTGCGGGAGAGTTCGGCCAGCGGCACGCGCAGCGCGGCGCCGGCCGCAGCAATCAGGGCCAGCGCCACTGCGCCGGCACCCAGGCCATACCACGCGCCCAGGTACAGGAACGGGCGGCGGATGAAGCCATCACTGGCGCCGAGCAGCTGCAGCACGCCGATCTCTTCGCGGCGGGCCTGGATGTCCAGGCGCACGGTGTTGCCGACCACCAGCGCGGCGCCCACGCCGAGCAGCACCGACAGCACCTGCACCAGCCGCGCACCGAACGCGAGCCAGGCATCCAGGCGCTGGCGCCACAGCGCATCGTGCTGCACCAGGTCGGCCTCGGGCAGGCTTTCCAGCGCGCGCGCCAAGCGCGCGTCGTCCTTGCCCTGGCCGGGGGTGATCACCAGCAGCGAGGGCAGTGGATTGTCGTTGAGTGCATCGATCGCCTCGCCGAGGCCGGCATCGCGCAGTTCCTGCAGGCCCTGCTCGGGCGTGCGCACGTTCACTTCGGCCACGTCATCGCGATCGCGCAGCTGGCCGGCCAGGCGCAGCGCGCCGGGACCATCGACGTTGCCCTTCAGGAACACGTTGATGTCGCGCGACTGCTGCACGCTGCCGGCGAACTGCTTGAGGTTGTCCAGCGCGATCGACAGGCCCAGCGGCAGGGCCAGCGCCAGCGCCATGACCATCACCGTCAGCAGGGTCGCCCACGGCTTGCGGCAGGCGCGGCCGAGGCTGAACACCACGCTGTGCACGTGGTGCTGGACCCAGACGCCCACACGCGACGGGGCGGCGGCTTCGCTGTTTTCGTTCTTCGCCATCGATTACTCCGCCAGGTCCTGCGGCGAGATGTCATCCACCAGCCGGCCGTGGTCAAGGATCAGCACGCGCTTGCGCATGCGGCGCAGCAGCGGCAGGTCGTGACTGACCACCAGCACGCTGGTGCCGCGCGCGGGCAGCTCGGCGAACAGGGCCATGATCTCCGCCGCCAGGGTCGGGTCGAGGTTGCCGGTCGGCTCATCGGCCACCAGCAGCTTGGGCTCACCGACAATGGCGCGGGCGATGCCGACGCGCTGCTGCTCACCGGCCGACAGCTGCGAGGGCAGCGCCTTCTCGCGATGGCCCAGGCCCATCCGCTCGAGCACCGAGCGCACACGCTTGTTGATGTCGCTACGGCGGGTGCCGCGCAGGATCAGCGGCAGCGCCACGTTCTCGGCGATGGAGCGGTCCATCAGCAGGCGGTGGTCCTGGTAGACCGCCCCCACCGCGCGTCGGTGGCGGGGCACGTCGCCACCGCGCACCTTCAGCAGGTTGCGCTCATCGAACACCACCGCGCCGCGGCTGGGCCGCTCGTCCAGGTGGATCAACTTGAGCAGGGTGCTCTTGCCCGCACCGGAATGGCCGGTGACGAACAGCATCTCGCCCGGCGCGACCTCGAAGCTGACATCGGTCAGTGCCTCGTGGCCACCGGCGTACTGTTTGCTGACATTGTCGAAGCGCAGGACACTCATGCCCCGATTATGCAGGACCAGCGCGACGGATCGGTAGCGCCATCGGTAGTGCCGGCCGCTGGCCGGCAGCTTCGTGGGTTGCCGGCCAGCGGCCGGCACTACCCTGCCCCATGGGGCACCACCATCGGCCGATCAGCTGCCCGACAGCATCCGGCGGATCTTGCGGCCGATGCGGGTCAGGAACGAATCACCGGTATCGGCCGCGGTGCGCACCGGCTTGGCCACCACCTGCACCGGGGTGACCGGGCTGGCGCCATTGCCGGCCGTGGCCTGCACGCCTTCGGCACCTTCGATCGGACGGCCGTGGCGACGACGACGACGCTTGCGCGGCTTGCGCTCGCCATCCACCGCACCTTCCGGCGCACCTTCGGCACGCGGCGGACGCGGCGGGCGCGGAGCCTGGGCGACAGCGGCTTCAGCACCTTCCACCGGAGCGGCCGCAGCCTGCTCGCCTTCCACGCGCGGCTTGCGCGGGCCACGCGAACGGCGCTCGCCGCTGCGCTCACCGTCGCGACGCTCACCGCGGCCACCGCTGGAGCGGCCACCACTGCGGCCACCGCCACGACGCTCTTCCTCGGCGGCGCGGGCTTCGCGCGCTTCCCGGAAGATCTGGCCAACGCTCTCGTTCTCTTCGCCGTCCTCGCCTGCGGCCGGGGCCGGGCGTTCCGGGCGCGGCAGCGCGGTCAGCAGCTCCTTGGTGACCGGCTCGGACGGAATCTTCTGCTCGATGTAGGCCTCGATGTCCGGCAGGCTCATCGCATAGCGTTCGCAGGCGAAGCTGATCGCATCGCCTTCCTCGCCCAGGCGGGCGGTACGGCCGATGCGGTGCACGTAGTCTTCGGCGTCGAACGGCAGGTCGTAGTTGTAGACGTACTTGATGCCGTCGATGTGCAGGCCGCGCGCGGCCACGTCGGTGGCCACCAGGATTTCCAGCTGGCCCTTCTGGAAGCGGTTGAGCAGGCTCTCACGCTTCTTCTGCGGCACGTCGCCGGACAGCACGCCGACGCGGTAACCGGCCTTTTCCAGCGAACGGGCGACGCGCTCGACGAACACCTTGGTGTTGACGAACACCATGGTGCGGGCGCCTTCGCTGCGCGACAGCAGGCCCAGCAGCAGCGGGATCTTCTCTTCGTCGGCCGGGAAGTACAGCTTCTGGCGCACGCGTGCGGCAGTGACCGTCTCGGCTTCGACCACCAGCTTCTGCGGCTCGTTCATGTGCTCGTAGGCCAGCTCCAGCACGCGGTGGCTGAGGGTGGCGCTGAACAGCAGGGTCTGGCGGGTGGTGCGCTCCGGCATGCGGCGCAGCAGGAAGCGGATGTCCTTGATGAAGCCGAGGTCGAACATGCGGTCGGCTTCGTCCAGCACGCAGATCTCGCAGGCATGCAGCGAAACCACCTTGTGCTGCTTCACGTAATCGATCAGGCGGCCCGGGGTGGCGATGATCACGTCCACGCCCTGCTGCAGGATCTCGCGCTGCTTGTCGTAGTCGACACCGCCATAGACCAGCGCGAAGCGCAGGCCCAGGTCGGAACCGAACTTCACCGCGTCCTTGTGGATCTGGATGGCCAGTTCGCGGGTCGGGGCGAGGATCAGCGCGCGCGGGTCTTCCGGCTTGCGGTCGGCCAGCGCCGGCTTGCTCAGCAGGCGGTTCACGACCGCGACCAGGAAGGCCAGGGTCTTGCCGGTGCCGGTCTGGGCCTGGCCGGCAACATCACCGCCGGCCAGCGCGACCGGCAGGGTCAGCGCCTGGATCGGGGTGCAGCGGGTGAATCCGGCTCCTTCAAGGCCGGCCTGCAGGGCCGGATGCAGCTCGAAGGAGGAGAAGGTCAAATCGGTCAGCGGTTTGTCGCTCATGAGTCCGTCTTGGTATGGCCGCCGGCCCGTAAGGCGGCTGGCACTTCATCGTCTAGGGGCACCGTCGCAAACTGCGGCCCCTGCGGCGGGTTGGCAGGCTGGGACCACCGGGTCCGCGCGCCGCACAATGCCCCAGTTTAACGCACTCGGGCGGGCAAACCGGAATGAGCCGTCTCAAAGATACGAGAGACGCTCGACCTTCACCCAGCAACACCGGACTTGAACGGTCCTTGCAGAGGCGCTGGTGTCGCCCACTGCCAGCCCCATGTACAGGAAGACAGTGAAATCCGACACATACCGGCCATCGAAGCGATCACGATACGCTGGGTTCCAGCCGGCGCCTGTCCGTGCCCTGCGATAGGGGTACACTGCCGGCCGTGAGCGTCCAGGCATCCCGCCGAACGCACCGCGGCAGTGCGCCGCGAGGCAACGACGAGGGTCGCGCCACCGGGCATGGCCCAGTTCACCCACCTCCGGCATGACCGGGTGCAATCCAAGACGAGAAACCAAGATGAGCGACAAGGTTGTACATGTCGGCGACGCCGACTTTGATAGCGCAGTGCTGAATTCCAAGGAACCGGTGCTGGTCGATTTCTGGGCCGAGTGGTGTGGCCCGTGCAAGATGATCGCCCCGGCGCTGGACGAGCTGGCCGATGCCTACCAGGGCCGCGCCAAGATCGCCAAGGTCAACGTCGACCACAACCGTGCGCTGGCCGCCAAGTACCACGTGCGTTCGATTCCGTACCTGGTCGTGTTCAAGGATGGCGAGAAGGTCGCCGAGCAGATCGGTGCGGTGGGCAAGGCCCAGCTGGCCGGCCTGCTGGACAAGGCCCTGGCCTGATCCTGCTGTTCCCCGGCAGCCGTCGACCACGGCTGCCGGTGGGGCGCCCCGCGCCCATGATGAATGCTGTTCCCGGTGACCCTTGCATGGCGCCGCGGGCCGATGATAGTGTCGGCATATCCGGCCGCGTTCGCGTGCCGCACCCTCTGGACGCAGTTTCTTCCAGACCCATTCCCAACGTTCGCCGCCCCAGCCGGGCGCTCGCACCTTCAAGCGAGGAATAACGCTCTTGTCCGATAACACTTCCGAAACCGGCAGCGCCGATGCGCCCGCCGAAAAGCGCGTGCGCAAGCCCCGCGTGAGCAAGGCCGCCGCTCCGGCAGCCGCCGAAACCAGCGCCGCTCCGGCGCAGCCGACCCTGCCGCTGGCCGCCGCGCCCGAAGCGCCGGCACCGGCCGCCGCCGCCCCCGCACCGAGCGCGCCCGCCGCCGAGGCCCCTGCCAGCAGTGGCGGCGGCGAAGGTGGTGAGGGTCGCGAATCCGGCCAGCCGCGCCAGCAGAACCACCAGGGGGGCGGCCAGAACCAGGGCCAGAACCCGTACAACCAGAACGGCCAGCAGGGCCAGCAGGGCCAGCAGGGCCAGGGGCAAGGTCAGGGCAACCGCCGCGACCGCTTCCGCAACCGCCGCGACCGTGACCGCAACAACCGCTTCCGCGACGATGGCCTGCCCAACGACGGCGGCGAGCAGCAGCCGTTCGTGCCGCGCCCGCACGCCAACGTGCCCGAGGGCTTCCCGGTCTACTCGCTGAGCGACCTCAAGCGGATGCCGGCACAGAAGCTGCTGGAAATCGCCGAGCAGCTGCAGATCTCCGAAGGCGTGGCACGCGCCCGCAAGCAGGATGTGATCTTCGCCCTGCTGAAGGTACTGACCCGCCACGGTGACGGCGTCGCCGCCGACGGCGTGCTGGAAATCCTGCCGGACGGCTTCGGCTTCCTGCGCGCGGCCGAAGCCAGCTACCTGGCCGGCCCGGACGATACCTACATCTCGCCCAGCCAGATCCGCCGCTTCAACCTGCGCACCGGCGACCATATCTCCGGCCGCATCCGCTTCCCGAAGGACGGCGAGCGCTACTTCGCGCTGAACATCGTCGACACCATCAACGGCGAGCCGATCGAAGCGTCGAAGAACAAGGTGCTGTTCGAGAACCTGACCGCCCTGTTCCCGCGCCGCCGCTTCACCCTGGAGCGCGGCAACGGTTCGTCGGAAGACATCACCGGCCGCATCCTCGACCTGATGGCGCCGCAGGGCAAGGGCCAGCGCTCGCTCATCGTGTCGCAGCCGAAGGCCGGCAAGACGATGATGATGCAGCAGGTCGCCACCGCCATCACCACCAACCACCCGGACGTGCACCTGATCGTGCTGCTGATCGACGAGCGCCCGGAAGAAGTGACCGAAATGCAGCGCACCGTGCGCGGCGAGGTCATCAGCTCGACCTTCGACGAACCGGCCGCGCGCCACGTGCAGGTGGCCGAAATGGTCATCGAGCGCGCCAAGCGCCTGGTCGAGCACAAGAAGGACGTGGTCATCCTGCTCGACTCGATCACCCGCCTGGCCCGTGCCTACAACAACGTGGTGCCGAGCTCGGGCAAGGTGCTGACCGGTGGTGTGGACGCCAACGCCCTGCATCGCCCGAAGCGCTTCTTCGGTGCCGCGCGCAACGTGGAAGAAGGCGGCAGCCTGACCATCATCGCCACCGCACTGGTCGACACCGGTTCGAAGATGGACGAGGTGATCTACGAAGAGTTCAAGGGCACCGGCAACAGCGAAGTGCACCTGAGCCGCCGCATCGCTGAAAAGCGTGTGTTCCCGGCCATCGACATCAACCGTTCCGGCACCCGCCGCGAAGACCTGCTGATCGAACCGGAGCTGCTGCAGAAGATCTGGATCCTGCGCAAGCTGCTGCATCCGATGGATGAAATGGCCGCGATGGAGTTCCTGCTGGACAAGATGAAGAACACCAAGTCCAACGACGAGTTCTTCGGTTCGATGAAGCGCTAGGAAGAAAGCCCCGCACTGCGGGGCTTTTTTCTGCGTCCGGGACACTTCATCCGCGCGCGGCGTGGATCTACCGACAGACCTCGCGGGGATCCAGGCCGAGGTCACGGCAGATACGGTCGTGCGCCAGGCCGGCACAGCGCAACGTGCCACCCAGCATTTCGCTGAGGATGCCGCTGCCGCGATAGGCCAGGTAGCACCACGGTTCCACCGGCACCTGCCCTCCCTGCGCCCTCATCACCAGGCGCGCCTCTTCCCAGGCGCCGGCAAAGTAGAGGGCCAGGGCGAATTCGGCACGAAGACGGCGTTGGCGCGAGGACGTGCAGGCGGCCAACGCCGGCTCCAGCCCCGCGGGTTCCACATCCAGCCAGTCCAGCAGCGCGGTGCGCACCAGATCGGCCAGGCCAGGCACGTTGGCTGCGCGTACCACCCCGACGATCTCCAGCGGAGCATTGCACTCGTCCATCCACGGGTGGGTCCACTCCACAACATGCGAGGCGATCGCCGCATGGGCATCGCGGCCACGCGGCGCGTGTTCGCCGATCCAGTGCAGGTACGCCCACATCTCCTCGTCGCTGCCGCTCCACTTTTCCATGCTGGCCTTGGCCATCATGTAGACCGAAGGCGCATGGAACGGCGCCAGCGCCATCACCTGCGCAAATCGGTCGCTGCGTGCGTCACGCTCGATACCGCATACCACGTCACAGTGCAGCAGGCCGTAGATCGCCAGTGGTGGTGCATCCGCACGGTCGGCCAGTTCCCGGAACAGCCGCTGCGCGGCCTGGAACTTCAGCGGGAAGGCGCGCTTGCGTGCTTCGGGAATGTCATGGAAATAGGTTTCGCCACGCAGGCGCCAGCCTTCGCCGAGTTCGGCGAAGGCAAGCAGCAGCGCGGCATCGGTGGAATCAGGCTCGCTGGCACGCCACTGTGCAGCCAGCGCCGGTGCCTCCACCTGCTTGCCAACATAGGCATAGAAGTCCACCTGATCGCCTTCGTGGACATCCGCCATCTGCGCCGAGGCCTGCGGATACGCACGGTGCCGCACAAGTTCCAGCAGCGCACGCGCTTCGCTGACGAATGAAACATCGATGGTGGAGGCGAACGGCTGCAGCCTGACGTTCTGGAGCAAACGGCGCATGATCATCCTTGTTTGTGGGCCCGCGCTGCTTGCCAAGCGTCGGCGCGGGCGGATTCGCCGATGAACGCGCTGGCACCGTGGGTTGCCTGGCTGCGTAATCTGCCAGAAGCGCAGCACGCGCGATGGCGCGCGATGCTCAATCACGACGTGTTCGACGTCGATTTTCCGACCCGTGCCGACATTCCGTCCGAGCAGCAGGCACGCTGGCCCAGCAGCAGGCCGGACCGCTGCGCGCTTCACCCGCTGCAACCCGGTTTGTGGCGATAATGCAGCCCCGCACCCGCCCGCGCTGCGCACCCTCCTCCCACGTTGCTCCGCATGCGCCTGATTTCGCCCCGCCTCAACCTGGGCAAGCTGATCCTCGCCCTGGCCCTGCTCAGCGCCATCATCGCGCTGGCCAACACCCTGCTGGCCAGCTACCGGGTGCAGCGCGACCAGCTGGTCGGCAATACCCTGGAAGCCAACCGCGTCTACGCCACCAAGCTGGCCGAGACCACCCAGAACTTCCTGCTGGCCGCGCAGCAGCAGCTGGCCTATGCCGCGACCCGCCTGGGCGAGGACGACCTTGATCCGAAGCAGGCCCAGGATGAAGCCAGCCGCCTGCAGCTGCAGTCCAGCAGCTTCAACTCCTCACTGGTGGTGGACGCCGACGGCCTGGTGATCGCCACCTCGCCGCAGACCCTGCAGCTGCAGGGTGAGGTGCTGCACAGTGTCGGCAACAATGCGGCACTGGCGGCGCGCCAGCCGATGATCAGCGATCCCTACCAATCGGCCACCGGCAAGCTGCTAGTGTCGCTGTCGCACCCGATCTTCGACCGCCAGGGCCGCTATCGCGGCTATGTCAGCGGCACCCTGTACCTGCGCCAGCGCAGTGCACTGCACACGCTGCTGGGCAAGCACTACTACCGCGACGGTTCCTACCTGTACGTGGTGGACCGCAATGGCCGCCTGCTGTACCACGCCGATGGCAAGCGGGTGGGTGACTACGTGGTCGGCAACCCGGCGGTGAAGGCCGTGGTGCGCGGAGAACGGGGCGCACAGCAGGTACGCAACAACCGCGGCGTGTCGATGCTGGCCGGCTATGCACCGGTGGCGGCCACCGGCTGGGGCATCATCGCGCAGCGCCCGACCGAGGCCACCCTGCAGCCGCTGTCGCGGTTGATGACCGCAGTGATCTGGAATGCGATTCCACTCGGCCTGCTGTCGCTGCTGGTCACCTGGTGGTTCGCGCGCCGCATTTCGATGCCGCTGTGGCAGCTGGCGCGCAACGTGCAGGGCGGCGAGGACACCGGCAACGCGATCAACCACGTCAGCGGCATCCGCGCCTGGTACTTCGAGGTCGCCCAGCTCAAACAGGCGGTGCTGCACAGCTTCAATGCGCTGCAGGATCGTATCGGCACGCTCAACCGTGCCAGCCGCACCGACCCGCTGACCGGCCTGCTCAACCGCCGCGGGCTGCAGCAGGCGCTGGATGCGCTGCAGGTGCAGGGCATTCCGTTCGCGATCCTGGCGCTGGACATCGATCGCTTCAAGTCGATCAACGACAGTTACGGGCATGACGTCGGCGACAACGCCATCGTCCACATCGCCGACCAGATGCGCCGCTACTCGCGCGACAGCGACATCCTCTGCCGCGCCGGCGGCGAGGAATTCCTGCTGCTGCTGCCGGGCATCAGTACTGAATCGGCCCGCCAGGCCGGTGAACGCCTGCGCCAGCACATCGCCGACCATCCGTTCGAACCGGTCGGCACCATCACCGTATCGCTGGGCGTGGCCCACTTCCCCAGCTTCCATGTCGACGCAGAACAGGCGCTGCGGCTGGCCGACAAGGCGCTGTACATGGCCAAGGAACAGGGCCGCAACCGGGTGGTGGTCTACCCGTACGCGGACTGACGCGGAGCCGGGCTGCCCGGCTCCGCAGCGGGTCTCAGCCCTGCGCCAGCGGGGTCAGCAGGCGCAGGCCGCGCTTGGCGCCGTCCACCATGTAGACGCCGCCTTCCGGCAGCAGATCGCTGCCGACCTGCTCGACCGGGTCCGCCTCGCGCCACGGGACGGTCTGCCGCGGCCCCGGAATGAAGGCGCGCCAGCGGCCATAGCGTTCCGCCACTGCATTGGGATCGTTGTTCAGGGCGAAGTTCACCGGGATGCGAACCGTCCAGCTGTCCCGGGTGCTGTCCTCGCCGGTGGTCGGCGGCTTGAAGGTCCACGTGCGGGCGGTGCTGACACTGGCTCTGGCCAGGATGTCACGCATCTTGGCCAGGGTCCGCTCAGGTGCGACCACGGCCATGTTCACCTGCTCGGCGGCCACATCGGCCACTGTTCCGTCACGGGCCACCTTGACCAACAGCAGCACCTCACCCTGGCCACCGTTACGGTAGGCCGCTTCCGGGTAGCGCGGCGGCGTCATGTGCAGCTGGGTCACCGAATCGGTAGCCTTCGGATCGTACTCGCTGAAGTCGACACTGGTCATGCTGATTTCATAACCGCCATCGGCCGCAGCCTTGCCGCGCAGGCGAACGCGCAAAGGGGCCCGCGTGGCCACCGCCTGGCCATCGCGCAGCGTGGGCTCGAAGCGCCAGCCACCGATGGTGCCTTCCACGAAGGAGGCGATGCTCGGGGCCACCATGGCTTTCTGGTCCAGCACCAGCGAACGGACCGCGCCCTCCGGCGTGACCTCGATATGACCGGACAGCACCATGCTCATTTCCGCAGTCGCACGTACAGCACGTGCGGTCTGCGCAGTTGCATCGCCTGCAAGCAGGGGGGCGCCGGCACCTACGGCCAGCGCGAGGGCGAGAAACAGTGGGGAACGCATCATTGCCGGATCCTTGGTGATGAACGGCGAGCCTATCCCAGTCCCAGCCGCGATGACAGCCGGTTCACGCCAGCCGGTGTGCGCCTGCGTAGGGCGGCGTGTCCGGATAATCACCCCGGGCGAAGCGTTCCTGCAGGCCCTGCCACCAGCCCGGGTCGAACAGGTGCCGGTAGTGCTCGCGCACGGCTGCCAGCTCCGCAGCAGGCAGGCCCATGAACGGACCGAAGCGCTCGGGAAACACGTCGCGCGGGCCGACATGGAACCACGGCTCGTCGGCCATCGCTTCCTCCGGCGTGCGTGGCTGCGGCCAGGCGCGGAACACGCAGTCGCTGACCAGGCACAGCTCGTCATAGTCATAGAACACGGCCCGGCCGTGCCGTGACACACCGAAGTTCTTCGGCAGCATGTCGCCGGGGAAGATGTTGTTGCGCGCCATGTCGGTGATCGCCTGCGCGTAGTCGAGCACCGCCGCACGCACCGCCTCGCCGGACTGCTCGCGCAGGTACAGATTCAAAGGACGGAAACGACGTTGCACATAGCACAGTGCGACTTCGACCTCGTCGCCATCGACACGTACGCTCTGCGCGCACTGCTGCAGCAGCTCTTCCAGCAGGGCCGGCGCGAAGCGCTCGCGCGGGAAACGCAGGTGGCGATAAGGCTGCGCATCAAGCAGGCGGCCGACACGATCGAGATTGAACACCAGCGCGTACTTCTCTTCCACCTGCTGCCGCGACATTGCCTTGGGCCAGGCGAAACGGTCACGGATCAGCTTGAACACCAATGGATAACTGGGCAGGGTGAACACCGCCATGACCATGCCCGGCGTGCCTTCGGCATGCACCAGCCGTTCCTGCGGATGCTCGTTGAAGTGTCGGAAGAAGGTTCGGTAGCGCTCGGTCTTGCCCTGCTTGGCACGTCCCAGCACCGTGTAGATCTCGTCGATCGGCTTGCCCGGCAGCAGGCTGCGCAGGAACACCACCGCGTCGCCCACGGTGCCCAGGTCAGCCTGGAAGTAGCTGCGCGACACGCCAAACAGATGGGCGACATCACGGCGCCGGGTCAGCACCGCATCGGCACGCAGGCCGCGCGCATCGTTGACCAGGGCAATCACGCATGGCGAAAAGCGATGCTCGCCGAACACGCGGCCAACCAGGTAAGCGCGGCGCTCGCGGTAGAACACCGTGTCGAGCAGTTCGATGCTGCGTACCGGCGTGTCCCCCCAATGGGCGAGATCGTCCTGCAGGCGCACGGCGATGGCCGCCGCACAACGCAGCTGGTGCGCATAGGGGATGTCGAAGCGGTAGTCGGCCAGCACGCGTTGCAGGGCCTCCACCGGCCGCGTCGGCGAGACCGCGTAGGTATGCCGCGCGACCGGATGGGTGATTGCATCGGAGGGCTCGACGTCGAAAGCAATGAATTCCAGCGCCGGGTCCACGCCGCGGGTAGCGAACAGGCGCCGCGACAGCGTGTTGTAGAAGGTCTTGTACAGCTCGGCGTCGATCAGGCCCTGCAGCAGCCCGCTGTACTGCGCGTGCACCTGCAGCCACAGCGCACGCTCGCCGATCGCGTCACCGGCGAGGCGGCGCAACGCATCCATCTGCTCGGCGATGCACAGGTCGTACAGGGCGATGCGCTCGACCGCATCCTGTCGCGCACCAGCCCAATCCCGCTGCTCGAAGCGCTGCCGCGCCCGCGCGGTGATCGCCGCGAAGCGGGCATGGTACTGCTCGAAACCATCGCGGATGGCACCGGCGATACGCGGCGCCAGCTCGGCAACGATGTCAGGCGTGGACATGCAGGGCTCATCCGGGAGGACCGGCTTCACCATACGCTGGCGTGTGTGATGCCGTCGAGCGCAGAGGTAGTGCCGGCCGCTGGCCGGCAGCCCCTGGACCGCCGATGGATCCATGCAGATGCCGGCCAGTGGCCGGCACTACCGGCTCAGATCGCCAGTTCGGCCTCTACGTCCTGCACCTTGCGCCGCGCCAGCGCCAGGTTGGATTTGGTCCGGTCCAGCACGATGTAGAAGAACAGGCCCTTCTTCTTCGCCACCGGGCGCATGATGTGGTACGCCTTGCCCAGCGAGATCAGGATGTCCTCGATGCTGTCGTTGAGGTTCAGCGACGCGGCGGTCTTCATCTTGGCGCGGATCACTTCAGTGTTGCCGGCGGCGGCCACTTCCATGTCCATGCCGGCACCGGCTTCGCCCAGCAGCATGCCGCTTTCGTAGTCGACCAGCGCCACTGCCTGCGCGCCGTCGATGCCCATCAGTGCGTTCAACGATTCATTCAATCCAGCCACGTCGCACCCCTTGTCGATGTTGGTTCGAGCCCCTCGTTCCCCTGCGGCCGGGCTCACGATCCGCCGAGTTCGGCCAGGATCGCCTGGCCACATTCCCTGCTCTGCCACAGCACCTGGCCGATCACGCTGCGCTGGTCGCAGGCCGCCATCAGCAGCAGCGGTGCGCGCCCTTCGGCCTGAATCGCCAGCATCAGCACCTTGCCGCCCGCGGCCTCCAGCATCAGCGTCTGCAGATCGCCCAGCAGCAGTTCGCGGCCAACCGCCGCGGCCAGCGCCAGCATCGCGCTGGTCATCGCCGCCAGCCGCTCACCGCGCCCTTCGGCCCCGGCACTGACCAGGGCGAAGCCATCGACACTGGCCAGCACCACCGTGCGCACGCCTTCCACGCGCTGCTGCAGGTCCTGCAGCAGCGGCTGCAGGCGCTCACGCTGACCGGCATCGGGCAGTACCGCCATCTGCCCGTCAGCCATGCGCCGCCACCAGTGCGTGCGCTTCCATTTCGCTCATCAGTACATCCATCAGCAACAGTCCCTGTTCGCGGTCGCGGGCATCCACCGCCAGCAGCGGCAGTGGTTGGTCGTCAAGGCTGGCACGGGCGGCCCAGTCATCCAGTGCGGCCTGCGGTGCCTGGTCCAGGTGGGTGACCGCCACCACCAGTGCCAAGGATGATGCGAACGGCTGCAGCACCTGCAGGTAGTCCTCCAGCTCGCTGGCCAGCCCGGCACGACGCGCATCCAGCAGCAGCACCGCGCCACGCGCGCCCTGCAGCAGGATCGGCCACAGGAAATCGAAACGCTGCTGGCCGGGTGTTCCGTACAACCGCAGGCGTTCGCCATTGGGCAGGTCGATGTCTGCGTAGTCCAGCGCTACGGTGGTGGAGGCCTTGTCGGCGCCGAGGCGATCACTGTTGGCCACATCCGTGTCGACCACCGCGCCAGCCGCGATGCTGCGTACCAGGGTCGACTTGCCGCTGCCCATGCCGCCCAGCACCACCACCTTGTGCTCACGCATTGCGTTCGCTCCCGCGCAGGTGCCGCCACAGGCGGGCAAGCAGGCCGTTGTCGGTGCGGGTGCCACCTGTCGCCATCAGCGGCGTCGCCGGTGCAGTCTGCAGCTGCGCGTAGCCGCACAGGTAGGCGGCATGGATGAAATCGCGTACCGCCGCAGCCGGCAACTCAAGCAGCATCACGCACTCGTCAACCGTGCACGCGCGCTTGAGCAGCAGCGAACACAGGCGGAAGCCATCATGGTCGTGGCCCAGTACGCGGAAGTCCGGCCAGCGCAGCAGCTTCACTGAAGCGCCACGCAGGCGTTCGTCCAATGCCTGCCAATGGCGGCTGCGCTGTGCCCACTGCCACAGCAGCGGTCGCAGTGGCTGGCGTGGCCGCTCACCGGCCAGCGCCTGCAGGCGTGCGGGTGTCAGCGCATCCAGTTGCAGGCGTTCGAAGGCATCGGCCAGACGCTCCACCAGCGCCGCAGCCGGTTCCTGCAGCAGCACGGCCTGGTCGTGCTCCAGATCCATCAGCAGCAGAGGCTCGCCCGCATCACTCAACAGTGCCTGCCCCTGTCGCAGCGGCAGCCGCTCGCGCAGCAGGCGGGTGATGGCGTGTGCACCATCGGCCAGACGGATCGGTGCGGGTGCGTGCATGGCCATGGGCTCCGGTGCCAACTGCATGCGGCGCAGCGCGCGGCCGATGGCACCATCGTCAAGCACGTCCTGGTGCCCATCACCGTCACGCAGCTGGCCGCCCAGGTCTTCGATCCAGCACTGCAGTCGCGGACGCTGCTGACGCATGCGCTGGGCCGCGTTGCGCAGCGCCGGCGTATCGCGGATGACCAGCAGATCGCAATCATCCAGGTCCTGGCTGCGGCGGATCTGGCCGTCCGGCAGGGCCGATGCCACGCGCAGCCGCTGCAGCAGGGCCTGCTCGCCCTGGATGTCGGTTCCCACTACCAGCACGCGTGCCATCCGTGTTCCCCGTGCGGCCACCTCCCCGGTGGCCTCGCGTCGCCAAGGCTAGGGCATCGCCAGCGGCAGCCGTCGTGATCGACTGCTCAGATCGAGGGCGGCTGCAGATCCGCTCATATCGGTTCTGCGACGGCCATCGTGGGCAAGTTTCATGCCCCTTTGACGGCATTCCGACAGCCGACGGAAGTCGCGGTTTCATCGCCTGGGGTCAGATCCCTTTTGCATGGCAAAAGGGATCTGACCCCAGAGCCAAAAAGAAACCCGCGCCGAAGCGCGGGTTCCGGTGTCACGACAGAATGGCGATGGATCAGCCGCGCAGCTGCTCCAGCGCGGCGTTGAAGGTCGCGCTCGGGCGCATCGCCTTGCTGGCCTTGGCCACGTCCGGGCGGTAGTAGCCGCCGATGTCCACGGCCTTGCCCTGTACCGCGATCAGCTCGTCAACGATCTTCTGCTCGTTGTCGGTCAGCGCCTTGGCCAGCGGGGCGAAGCGTGCCTTCAGTGCGGCATCTTCGTCCTGTGCGGCCAGCGCCTGCGCCCAGTACAGCGCGATGTAGAAGTGGCTGCCACGGTTGTCGATGCCACCCAGCTTGCGCGACGGCGACTTGTCGTTGTCCAGGAACTGGCCGTTGGCTTCGTCCAGCGCCTTGGCCAGCACGCGGGCTGCGGCGTTGTCGTAGCGGTTGCCCAGGTGTTCCAGCGACGCGGCCAGGGCCAGGAACTCACCCAGCGAATCCCAGCGCAGGTAGTCCTCTTCGACGAACTGCTGCACGTGCTTCGGGGCCGAACCACCGGCGCCGGTCTCGAACAGGCCGCCACCGGCCATCAGCGGCACGATCGACAGCATCTTGGCGCTGGTGCCCAGCTCCATGATCGGGAACAGGTCGGTCAGGTAGTCGCGCAGCACGTTGCCGGTCACCGAGATGGTGTCCTCGCCCTTGCGGATGCGGTCCAGCGAGAACGCGGTGGCGTCCACTGGCGGCAGGATGCGGATATCCAGGCCGCTGGTGTCGTGGTTCTTCAGGTACTGCTCGACCTTGGCGATGACCTGCGCGTCGTGGGCGCGGGCGGCATCGAGCCAGAACACGGCCGGGGTGCTGCTCAGGCGGGCGCGTTCGACGGCCAGCTTGACCCAGTCCTGGATCGGCGCGTCCTTGGTCTGGCACATGCGCCAGATGTCACCGGCTTCCACGGCGTGCTCGAACACCACGGTGCCGGCATCGTCAGTGACCTTGACCACGCCATCGGCAGCGATCTGGAAGGTCTTGTCGTGCGAGCCGTACTCTTCGGCCTTCTGCGCCATCAGGCCGACGTTCGGCACCGAACCCATGGTGGCCGGGTCGAAGGCGCCGTGCGCCTTGCAGTCGTCGATGACGGCCTGGTACACACCGGCGTAGCAACGATCCGGAATGACCGCCTTGGTGTCCTGCAGCTTGCCTTCGGCGTTCCACATCTTGCCGGAGTCGCGGATCATCGCCGGCATCGAGGCGTCGACGATCACGTCGCTCGGCACGTGCAGGTTGGTGATGCCCTTGTCCGAGTTGACCATGGCCACGCCCGGACGCTGTGCGTACTCGGCGGCGAGGTCGGCTTCGATCGCAGCGCGGGTGGCTTCCGGCAGCGACGGCAGGCGTGCGGCCAGGTCACCGATGCCGTTGTTCGCATCGAAACCGGCCTGCTTCAGCGCGTCGGCGTGCTTGGCCAGCACGTCCTTGTAGAACTCGTTGACCGCCACGCCGAACATGATCGGGTCGGAGACCTTCATCATGGTCGCCTTCAGGTGCAGCGAGAACAGCACGCCCTGGGCCTTGGCATCGGCGATCTGCTCGCCGATGAAGGCGGCCAGTGCCTTGCGGCTCATGACGGCGGCGTCGACGATCTCGC
Organism: Stenotrophomonas sp. ASS1; assembly: GCF_004346925.1. NCBI lineage: Bacteria > Pseudomonadati > Pseudomonadota > Gammaproteobacteria > Lysobacterales > Lysobacteraceae > Stenotrophomonas > Stenotrophomonas oleivorans. Next base: position 4,127,333 of record NZ_CP031167.1, read on the forward strand.
CGGCCTTCACCGCGGTCTTTTCCTTCAGCACGACGGTGCTGCCGTCCTTGCCGTGGAAGGTGATCTTCAGCGAACCGGCGTTGGCCAGGGTGGCCGACTTTTCGCTGCCGTAGAAATCACCGGCAGCCATGTGCGCGACGTGCGACTTCGAATCCGAGGCCCAGGCGCCCATGCGGTGCGGGTGCTTGCGCGCATAGTTCTTCACCGACAGCGGTGCGCGGCGGTCGGAGTTGCCTTCGCGCAGCACCGGGTTCACCGCGCTGCCCTTGACCTTGTCGTAGCGCGCCTTGTAGTCGCGCTGCTGGTCGTCAGCCGGGGTTTCCGGGTAATCCGGCAGCGGATAGCCCTGGTCCTGCAGTTCCTTGATGGCCGCCTTCAGCTGCGGCACCGAAGCGGAGATGTTCGGCAGCTTGATGATGTTGGCGTCCGGGGTGGTCGCCAGCTGGCCCAGCTCGGCCAGGTCGTCGCTGACCTTCTGCGCGTCGCTCAGCAGTTCCGGGAACAGCGACAGGATGCGGCCGGACAGCGAGATGTCGCGGGTTTCCACCGCGATGCCGGCAGTGGAGGTATAGGCGTCGACGATCGGCAGCAGCGACTGGGTGGCCAGGAACGGTGCTTCGTCGGTCAGCGTGTAGAGGATCTTGGACATGGGGGACTTGGACTCTGTAGCAATGCTCAGGGGAAGGCCGGCGCCAGCGCCGGGCCACGTGCAACCGTGTCACTTCCCCCGCCGCCGTCAGGGTGGGCGCGCGGCGGGGAAACCCCTGCATTGTCGCGTTTTCAGCCGCGCGGGGCAAAGCCGTGCCATACGCGGCGGTACTGCATGCCGGCAACGCTGTGATCCATCCACGCACGGCGTGGATGAAGCACGGCCCGGTTGTCAGTAGATCCACGCCATGCGTGGATAGCGCCAACCGTCGCCCAACGAAAAAGGACGCAGCCTCGCGGCTGCGTCCATCGTGAGCCCTGCCGGGAGAGAGTCGGCAGGACTTACTTGACCTCGAACTCCTGCGGCGTTCCGGCCGCCTTGCCATCGACGGTGACTTCGGCGCGGTACTTGCCGGCCGGCCAGCCCTTTGCATTCTTGAAGGTGACGTTGGTGGTTTCCGCACCGCTGGTGTTCAGGGTGGCGTTCTGTTCGCCGGCCACCTGGCCGTCCTGGTAGGTCAGCTTCGCGCCAACGGTGACGTTGTTGGCGGCACCGTCGGTCTTGACCGAGACGATGACGTCATCCTTCGGTGCGAACAATGCCGTCGTTGCAACCGACTTGTCGGCGGCTGCGGTCTTGCCGACGGTGACGGCCGAGACGCTGACGGCAGCGGCTTCTGCCATCGGCGGCGGTGCGCCGGTCATCGGCGCCGGTGCTGCCGGTTCGGCCGGAGCGGTCGCTGCCGGGGCGGCGTTGCTGTCGGTCGACTCTTCTTTCTTCTTGCAACCGACCAGGGCAACGCTGCCCAGCAGGGCGGCAATCAGGGCGGTCTGGAGCGGGGTGGTCTTGATCATTCGGGGTTCCTCCCAGGGATTGTCGGACGGCGTTCGATCGCCGTTTACTTCGGCGGCAGTTTCAGGGTCTGGCCCGGGAAGATCTTGTCCGGGTCGTCAAGCACATCGCGATTGGCTTCGAAGATCTTCTTCCAGGCATTGGCGTCGCCCAGATGCTGCTTGGCGATCTTCGACAACGAGTCACCCTTCTGCACGGTGTAGGTGCCGCCGCTGACGACGTCTGCGGTGCTGTCCACCGAAGCGCTGACGCCAGAGAAGTCCGCCTTCGGCACCTGCTCGGCGGTACTGTCGACGCTGCCACTGACGCCGGAGAAATCGGCTTTCTTCTCGGTACTCATCCACAACTCCCGTCTGCATGACTACGTGGTTCGCACGTTGCCATGGCGGTTGTTAAATGGGGATGGTGCAGATGTGAAGCCGCCCCCGGGGGCGGCTGAACAATCGGGAGAGACGGTGCCCGGTAGTGCCGGCCGCTGGCCGGCTTGCCCTGGCCCTGGATGCGGGTTCCCTGCGGTTGCCGGCCAGCGGCCGGCACTACCCGTAACCGGCTGCGGCGGTTATTGCCGCAGTTCGCGGTAGGTCGCGGCCGGGGCGGCAATGCCGGGGCTGGCACGCCAGGGATTGATATCCAGGCCACCACGGCGGGTGTAGCGCGCCTCCACTTCCAGCCACTGCGGCTGGCAGCGCGCAGACACCTCGCTGAAGATCCGCTCAACGCACTGCTCGTGGAACTCGGCGTGCTCGCGGTAGCTGACCAGGTAGCGCAGCAGGCCCGCGCGGTCGATCTTCGGCCCACGGTAACGCAGGCTGACCGTGGCCCAGTCCGGCTGGCCGGTGACCGGGCAGTTGGACTTCAGCAGCGACGAGACCAGGGTCTCCTCCACCACCTCGCCCGCGTCGGCAGTCAGAAAGTCCGCCTGCGGCGGGCCGTAGCAGTCGATCTCCACGTCCAGCCCGTCGATGGATTCACCGAGCGGCGTCTCACGCAGGCCCGGCAGGCCGAACTCGATCTGGACCGGCGCACCGGCGCAGGCAGACAGGTCGTCGACGATGCGCGCGCGCAGTGCCTCGGCGCTGTCGATACGGGTGCTGTTGAGGGAATTCAGGTACAGCTTGAACGACTTCGATTCGATCAGCCGCGGCGAGGTGCACGGCACCTGCACGGTGGCGACGGCGACCTGCGGCTTGCCACGCGTGTCGAGCCAGCTCAGCTCGAAGGCATGCCAGCGGTCGTGGCCGACGAACGGCAGCGCGGCGTCATCGAGGCCGATCTCGGCGCGGGCACCGCTGCGGGGAATGGGGAACAGCAGGCCGGGATCGTACTGCGACGGGTAACTGACCTCGCGACCGAGGCTGGAATCCTGTGGGGTGTTCATGGGGGTCATTGTATCGCGCGGAGGGCGGGCCTTCGGCCGGGTCGGCCAACGGCGGAGCCCCTCCGTGGTGGGTGGGTCGCGGGAAGCCCCGACTCCCGGATGCGGGCCGGGCGGGTGGGGCTGGCCGGGGACGCCGTGAATCCGTCCCTGGAGGCTTAGCCGCGCCATCCATGGCGCGGATACCCCGCCATCCCCACCCGCCCGGCCCCCGGACACATTTCTGCCGCCGATCCACCACGGAAAAGATCAGAAAATCAAAATCAAAAGCTGATCCTTCAGACATTCTCGATGTCTGCCCGTGTCGACCAAGGTCGACACCTACCAAAGCAGAGCGCCGTTCCGACAGATCGCGGGAAACTGTCGAAGGCGGGGTGGGTCCGGTGGCAGGGGCGTGAGCCGCATGGATGCGGCGACCGAGGCTACAGGGACGTACTTGCGCCGTCCCCTGCCACCGGACCCGCCCCGCCAACCCACAGATAGCCGGCTTCTGCCGTTGCTCCGGCTGTTGCCTTGGCCTCTGCGGGTGCAGGGCTGCAAGCCCTGCCGGAAACCCTCACCCCGCAGGAGTGCCGGCACCGTTCAAGTAATCCAGGCTCACCTGCAGCAGCGCGCGCAGTCCCACATCCAGCGCCTTCTCATCCAGCAGGAACTTCGGTGAATGATTCGCCGGCGCCGTCGCCGGGTCGATGCCCACGCTGGTCGAACCGACGAAGAAGAACATCCCCGGCACTTCCTTCGCGTACAGCGAGAAATCCTCCGCACCCATCTGCAGCGGTGGCTCGTACACGTTGTCCTTGCCCACCACCGCCTGCAGGCTCGGCAGCATCTTCGCGGTCAGCGCCGGGTCGTTCACCGTGGCCGGGTTGCCTTCTGATTCGTAGATGTCGGTGACCGCCTTTGCCCCGTGCGCGGCGGCGGTGTGTTCGGCCACGTTGCGCAGATCGGCGAAGATCTGCTGGCGCATGCCCTCGTCGAAGGTGCGGATGGTGCCGACCATCTCCACTTCATCGGGAATGATGTTGTAACGGATGCCCCCGTTGATCGCACCGAAGGTCAGCACCGCCGGTTGCTTGGACAGGTTGGCGCGGCGGCTGACGATGGTCTGCGCGGTGCCGACCAGATCAGCGGTGGCCACGATCGGGTCGACACCGTTCCACGGCGCGGAGCCATGCGTCTGGCGACCGATCACCTTGATCCCGAAACGATCCGAGGCAGCCATCAATGGGCCACCGCGCACGGCGATCTGGCCGGCCTGCACGCTGGAGAACACATGCAGTCCAAACACCGCCTCCGGCTTGAAGTCGGCGAACAGGCCTTCCTTCAGCATCAGCGCGGCACCGCCCTCTTCCGGCGGCGGTGCGCCTTCCTCGGCCGGCTGGAAGATCAGCATCACCTGGCCCGGCAGGTCCTTCTTCATCGACACCAGCGCTTCGGCCACGCCCAGCAGGGTGGCGGTGTGCGCGTCATGGCCGCAGGCATGCATCACGCCCACGGTCTGGCCGCGGTACTGGTCGGTGGCCTTGGAGGCGAACGGCAGCCCGGTCTGTTCGGCTACCGGCAGCGCGTCCATGTCCGCACGCAGCGCGATCTTCGGGCCGGGCTTGCCGCCTTCGATGATCGCCACCACGCCGTGGTGGGCGATGCCAGTCTTCGGCTTCAAGCCCATCGCACGCAGGCGCTTGGCGACCTCGGCCGAGGTGCGCGCCTCGCGGTTGGACAGTTCCGGGTGCTGATGGAAGTCGCGGCGCCATTCAACCACCTTGGCCTGCAGGCGCTGGGCAGCGGCGGTCACTTCGGGGCGTTGCCCGTCCTGGGCGTGGGCAACGGCCGGCAGGGCCAGCAGCAGGGCGGACAGCAGCAGCGAACGGCGCATCGCAATCTCCACAGCAAGAGGGGTCCAGCTGAATGTAGGGCAACACCGCCGCCACGGGAACCTCCGCGGCCGGATCCGGTCTTAGCGCCCGTCCCATCCGTCATGCAGGAAACGTGATGTGGCACAGGTATGCTTTGCGCATTGCCAACCGGGGCCGCGCCCCGTCCAGCCCTCTTGGAGTCCTCGTAATGTCACGTGTTTGGAAGATCGTGCTGCTGGTCGTGGCGGTTCTGGTGCTGGCCGTGGTCGGCCTGCGCGTCATCGGCGGGGGCAAGGACAAGGCTGGAAAGCCGGCAGCGGGAGCGCGCCAGGGTGGCGAAGACCCGGATGCCGGCCCGGTGCCGGTGACCGTGGTGGATGCGGCACGCCAGGACGTGCCGGTCTATGCCAGCGCGCTGGGTACGGTGACCGCAATGAACACCGTCACCGTCAGCCCGCAGGTTGGCGGCCAGCTGATGAGCCTGAATTTCCGCGAAGGCCAGGAAGTGAAGAAGGGCGATGTGCTGGCGGTGATCGACCCGCGCACCGCCCAGGCCAGCTATGACCAGGCCGTGGCCTCCAAGCGCCAGAACGAGGCGCTGCTGGCCACCGCGCGTTCCAACTACCAGCGCTCGAACGCGCCGGAGTATCGCCAGTTCGTCGCCAAGACCGATCTGGATACACAGCGAAACCAAGTGGCACAGTACGAAAGCGCAGTCGCGGCGAACGAGGCCAGCATGCGCTCGGCGCAGGTGCAGCTGCAGTACACCAAGGTCACCGCGCCGATCACCGGCATCGCCGGCATCCGCGCGGTCGACGCCGGCAACGTGGTCAACGCCGGCACCGCGCTGGTCACGCTGACCCAGATCCATCCGATCCACGTGCTGTTCAACCTGCCCGAGCGCCAGCTCGGCGATGTGCGCCAGGCGCAGGCCGCCGGTGCGGTACCCGTCGCGGCACTGGACCGCGCCGATTCGCACGTGCTGTCCGGCGACGGCAAGCTTGACGTGGTCGACAACCTGATCAGTGCCGACAGCGGCACGTTCAAGGCGCGCGCGATCTTCGACAACACCGACAACGGCCTGTGGCCGGGCCAGTTCGTCAACGTGCGCATGCAGCTGCGCACGATTGCCGGTGGCGTGGTCATTCCGACCCAGGCCGTACTGCGTGGCCCGGACGGCGAGTACGTCTATGTGGTGCAGGGCGACAACACGGTGAAGATGCAGACCGTGCGCAGCGGCGTGGAAGTGGGTGACAGCCAGGTGCAGATCGCCGAGGGTCTGAAGGGCGGCGAGCGGGTGGTCAGTGAAGGCCAGTTCCGCTTGAAGCCGGGCAGCAAGGTCACCGCGCTGAAGCCGGGCGAAACCCCGGCGGTGCCGACCGAAGCCGAGCTGAAGGCCGCCGAGCAGAAGAACGGCGGCGGTGGCCGTCGTGGCGGCGGCCCGCGCTGAGCGCAGGCTACCGACCTCCCTCGCGCCGGCAAGCCTGCCGGCGCCGACATTGAAGTGCCAGCAAGGATCAGTCCGTGGGCTTTTCGACGATCTTCATCCGCCGCCCCATCGCCACCTCGCTGCTGATGGCGGGCCTGTTGCTGCTGGGCATCCTCGGTTACCGCAAGCTGCCGGTGTCGGCGCTGCCGGAAATCGATGCGCCCAGCCTGGTGGTCACCACCCAGTACCCCGGCGCCAACGCCACCACCATGGCCTCGCTGGTCACCACGCCGCTGGAGCGCCAGTTCGGGCAGATCTCCGGGCTGGAGCTGATGACCTCCGACTCGTCGGCCGGGTTGTCCACGATCATCCTGCAGTTCTCGATGGACCGGAACATCGACATTGCCGCGCAGGACGTGCAGGCGGCGATCCGCCAGGCCACCCTGCCCTCGTCGCTGCCCTACCAGCCGGTCTACAACCGGGTGAATCCGGCCGACGCGGCCATCGTCACCCTGAAACTGACCTCTGACACGCGCCCGCTGCGCGACGTCAACAACTACGCCGACTCGATCCTGGCCCAGCGACTGTCGCAGGTGCAGGGCGTGGGCCTGGTCTCGATCGCCGGCAACGTGCGCCCGGCCGTGCGCATCCAGGTCAATCCGGCCCAGCTGTCGAACATGGGCCTGACCCTGGAACAGCTGCGCAGCGCGCTGACCCAGGCCAACGTCAACGCGCCGAAGGGTTCGCTGAACGGCAAGACCCAGTCCTACAGCATTGGTACCAACGACCAGCTCACCAGTGCCGCCGAGTACCGCGACACCATCATCAGCTACAAGAACGGACGTCCCGTGCGTTTGTCCGACGTGGCCGAAGTGGTTGATGGCGTGGAGAACGACCAGCTGGCCGCCTGGGCCGATGGCAAGCCGGCGGTGCTGCTGGAAGTGCGCCGCCAGCCCGGCGCCAACATCGTGCAGACCGTCGAGCGCATCCGCGCGATCCTGCCGCAGCTGCAGGGCGTGCTGCCAGCCGACGTGCACCTGGAGATCTTCAACGACCGTACGGAGACCATCCGCGCCTCGGTGCATGAGGTGCAGTTCACCCTGATCCTGACCATCGGCCTGGTGGTGGCGGTGATCTTCGTGTTCCTGCGCCGCCTGTGGGCCACGATCATTCCCTCGGTGGCGGTGCCGTTGTCGCTGGCCGGCACCTTCGCGGTGATGGCCTTTGCCGGCATGTCGCTGGACAACCTCTCGCTGATGGCGCTGGTGGTGGCCACCGGCTTCGTGGTCGACGATGCGATCGTGATGATCGAGAACATCGTGCGTTACATCGAGCAGGGCAAGAGTGGCAAGGAAGCGGCCGAAATCGGTGCGCGCCAGATCGGCTTCACCGTGCTGTCGCTGACCGTTTCGCTGGTGGCGGTGTTCCTGCCGCTGCTGCTGATGCCCGGCGTCACCGGCCGCCTGTTCCACGAGTTCGCGTGGGTGCTGAGCATCGCCGTCGTGCTGTCGATGCTGATCTCGCTGACGCTGACCCCGATGATGTGCGCCTACCTGCTCAAGCCCGACGCCCTGCCCGAGGGCGAGGATGCGCATGAGCGCGCAGCGGCGGCCGGCAAACAGAACCTGTGGACGCGCACCGTCGGCCTGTACGAGTACAGCCTGGACTGGGTGCTGGGCCACCAGCGCCTGACCCTGGCCGTGGCCGGCGGCGCACTGGTGCTGACCGTGCTGCTGTACGTGCTGATTCCCAAGGGCCTGCTGCCCGAACAGGACACCGGCCTGATCACCGGCGTGGTGCAGGCCGACCAGAACATCGCTTTCCCGCAGATGGAACAGCGCACAAGGCAGGTTGCCGAAGCGCTGCGCCAGGACCCGGACGTGACCGGCGTGTCGGCGTTCATCGGTGCCGGCAGCATGAACCCCACGCTCAACCAGGGCCAGCTGTCGATCGTGCTGAAGGAGCGCAGCCAGCGTGATGGCCTGGATGAGATCCTGCCGCGCCTGCAGAAGGCGGTAGCCGGTATTCCGGGCGTGGCCCTGTACCTGAAACCGGTGCAGGACGTGACCCTCGATACCCGCGTGGCCGCCACCGAATACCAGTACTCGCTGTCGGACGTGGACAGCGCCGAAGTGGCCACGCAGGCCACGCGCCTGACCGAAGCGCTGCGCAAGCGCCCGGAACTGGCCGACGTGGACAACAACCTGTCCAACCAGGGCCGCGCGCTTGAACTGAACATCGACCGCGACAAGGCCAGTGTGCTGGGCGTGCCGATGCAGACCATCGACGACACGCTCTACGATGCGTTCGGCCAGCGCCAGATCTCGACCATCTTCACCGAACTCAACCAGTATCGGGTTGTGCTGGAAGTGGCGCCGGAGTTCCGTACCAGCACCGCGCTGATGGAACAGCTGGCCGTGGCTTCCAACGGCGCCGGCGCGCTGACCGGCACCAATGCCACCAGCTTCGGCCAGGTCACATCGTCCAACTCGTCCACCGCCACCGGCATCGGCGCGCAGAACACCGGCATCACGGTCGGCGCCGGCAACATCATTCCGCTGTCGGCGCTGGCCGAAGGCAAGGTCAGCAGTGCGCCGCTGGTGGTCAGCCACCAGCAGCAGCTGCCGGCAGTGACGGTCTCGTTCAACGTGGCGCCGGGCTATTCGCTGTCCGAAGCAGTGCGTGCGATCCAGGAGACCAAGGACAGCCTGGACATGCCGGCACACCTGCATGCCGAATTCATCGGCAAGGCCGCCGAATTCACCGGCAGCCAGACCGATGTGGTGTGGCTGCTGCTGGCCTCGCTGGTGGTGATCTACATCGTGCTGGGCGTGCTCTATGAGAGCTACATCCACCCGATCACGATCATCTCCACGCTGCCGCCGGCCGGTGTCGGCGCGCTGCTGGCACTGATGCTGTGCGGGCTGAGCCTGTCGGTGGATGGCATCGTCGGCATCGTGCTGCTGATCGGCATCGTCAAGAAGAACGGCATCATGATGGTGGACTTCGCGATCGAGGCGCGCCGCGCCGGCGCCAACGCGCATGAAGCGATCCGCCGCGCCTGTCTGCTGCGCTTCCGCCCGATCATGATGACCACCGCCGCGGCCATGCTCGGCGCGCTGCCGTTGGCACTGGGCACCGGCATCGGTTCGGAACTGCGCCGCCCGCTGGGCATCGCCATCGTCGGCGGCCTGCTGCTGTCGCAGCTGGTCACCCTGTACACCACGCCGGTGATCTACCTGTATATGGAGCGCTTCTCCGAATGGCTGGCCCGCCGCCGCGAGCAGCGCGCACTGCGCGACGGTTCGCTGCAGGAGCCGCAGGCATGATCCACGCCCCGCTGCCGCGGGGGGCCGCACGATGAACCTGTCCGGCCCCTTCATCCGCCGCCCGATCGGCACCGCGCTGCTGGCCATCGGCCTGTTCATGGTCGGCCTGATCTGCTACCTGCGGCTGGGCGTGTCGGCGCTGCCGAACATCGAGATCCCGGTGATCTTCGTGCACGCCAGCCAGTCCGGTGCCGATGCGGCAACCATGGCCTCCACGGTCACCGCGCCGCTGGAACGTCATCTCGGCCAGCTGCCGGGCATCGACCGCATGCGCTCGTCGAGCTCGGAAGGCAGCTCGCTGGTGTTCATGATCTTCCAGAGCGGCCACAACATCGATTCGGCCGCGCTGGACGTACAGACCGCGATCAATTCGGCGCAGGCCGACCTGCCCTCGGGCATGGGCTCGCCGATGTACCAGAAGGCGAACCCGAACGACGACCCGGTGATCGCCATCGCGCTGACTTCGCAGACGCAGTCGGCCGACGAGCTGTACAACGTCGCCGATTCGCTGCTGGCGCAGCGCATCCGCCAGATCAGCGGTGTTGCTTCGGTCGACATCGCCGGTGCCTCGACGCCGGCGGTGCGTGTGGACGTCAACCTGCGCCTGATGAACGCACTCGGCCTGACCGCCGATGACCTGCGCAACGCGGTGCGTGCGGCCAACGTGACCTCGCCCACCGGCTTCCTCAGCGATGGCAACACCACCACCGCGATCATCGCCAACGATTCGGTGGCACGCGCCGCCGACTTCGCCGACCTGGTGGTCAAGACCCAGGGCGATGGCCGGGTGATCCGGTTGAAGGACATCGCCAACGTCTACGACGGCCAGCAGGACGCCTACCAGGCGGCGTGGTTCGACCACAAACCGGCGGTGGTGATGTACGTGTTCACCCGCGCCGGCGCCAACATCGTCGAAACCGTGGACCGGGTCAAGGCACAGATCCCCGCGCTGCGCGACTACCTGCAGCCGGGCACCACGATGACGCCGTACTTCGACCGTACGCCGACCATCCGCTCGTCGCTGCATGAAGTACAGATCACTCTGCTGATCAGCCTGGCGATGGTGGTGCTGACCATGGCGCTGTTCCTGCGCCGGCTGGCACCCACGCTGATCGCCGCAGTGACCGTGCCGCTGTCGCTGGCCGGTGCCGCGCTGGTGATGTACGTGATGGGTTTCACCCTGAACAACCTGAGCCTGCTGGCGCTGGTGATCGCGATCGGCTTCGTGGTCGACGATGCGATCGTGGTGATCGAGAACATCATGCGCCACCTCGACGAAGGCATGCCGCGGATGCAGGCAGCGCTGACCGGCGCGCGCGAGATCGGCTTCACCATCGTCTCGATCACCGCCTCGCTGGTGGCGGTGTTCATCCCGCTGCTGTTCGCCAGCGGCATGATGGGCGCGTTCTTCCGCGAGTTCACCGTCACCCTGGTGGCGGCCATCGTGGTCTCGATGATCGTCTCGCTGACGCTGACCCCGGCGCTGTGCAGCCGCTTCCTCAGCGCCCACGACCACAGCGCGCCGCCGTCGCGCTTCGGCCGCTGGCTGGATGCCGGCCACGAGCGCATGCTGCGCATCTACACCGTGTTCCTGGATTTCTCGCTGCGCCATGCGCTGCTGCTGTCGCTGACGCCGCTGCTGCTGATCGGTGCCACCGTTTTCCTGTTCGGCGCGGTGAAGAAGGGCGCGTTCCCGCCGCAGGACACCGGCCTGATCTGGGGCCGCGCCAACTCCAGCGCCACCGTCTCCTTCGAGGACATGGTCGCCCGCCAGCGCCGCATCACCGACATGCTGATGGCCGACCCGGCGGTGAAGACCGTGGGTGTGCGCCTGGGCAGCGGTCGCCAGGGCTCCAGCGCACAGTTCAACGTCGAGCTGAAATCACGCAAGGAAGGCCGCCGCGAAACCACCGCACATGCCCTGGCGCGACTGAGCGCCAAGGCCGACCGCTACCCCGACCTGCAGCTGCGCCTGCGCGCGATCCAGGACCTGCCCAGCAACGATGGCGGTGGCTCCAGCCAGGGTGCGCAGTACCGCATCTCGCTGCAGGGCAATGACCTGGCGTCACTGCAGGAATGGCTGCCCAAGCTGCAGGCGGAGCTGAAGAAGAACCCGAAGCTGCGCGACGTCGGCACCGATGTGGACAATGCCGGGCTGCGCCAGAACATCGAGATCGACCGTGCCAAGGCCGCCCGCCTGGGTGTTTCGGTCGGCGCCATCGACGGCGCTCTGTACGGTGCGTTCGGCCAGCGCCAGATCTCGACCATCTATTCGGACATCAACCAGTACAGCGTGGTGGTCAACGCCCTGCCCTCGCAGACCGCTACTCCGGCGGCGCTGGACGAGGTGCATGTGCGTGCGCGCAACGGCGACATGGTGCCGCTCACGGCGGTGGCCAAGCAGGTGCCGGGACTGGCGCCTTCGCAGATCACCCATGAGAACCAGTACACGACGATGGACCTCAGCTACAACCTGGCGCCGAACGTGAGCATGGGCGAGGCCAAGGCGATCATCGACGCGACCGTGGCCGGCATGCGCATGCCCGGCGACATCCGCCTGGCTGATGACGCCGGCTTCGGCTTCAACTCCGACCCCAGCGACATGCTGATCCTGGTGTTTGCCGCGATCCTGACCGTGTACCTGGTGCTGGGCATGCTGTACGAGAGCCTGATCCACCCGGTCACCATCCTGTCCACGCTGCCGGCGGCGGGCGTGGGTGCGCTGCTGGCGTTGTTCGGCACCAATACCGAACTGTCGGTGATCTCGATGATCGCGCTGGTGCTGCTGATCGGCATCGTCAAGAAGAACGCGATCATGATGATCGACTTCGCGCTGGTGGCGCAGCGCGAACATGGGCTGGCACCGCGCGAAGCGGCACGCGAGGCCAGCATCGTGCGCTTCCGCCCGATCATGATGACCACGATGGTGGCGATCCTGGCTGCTGTGCCGCTGGCGATCGGCCTGGGCGAAGGGTCCGAGCTGCGGCGTCCGCTGGGTATCGCGATGATCGGCGGCCTGCTGTTCTCGCAGAGCCTGACCCTGCTCAGCACGCCGGCGCTGTACGTGATCTTCTCCTGCCTGGCCGAGCGCTGGCGCGCACGTCGCGCACGCAGGCGCGAAGCGAAGCTGCTCAAGCGCGCGCAACGGGCGTAGAAGGGCCCATCCACGCAGGGCGTGGATCTACTGGTAGCGCCGGCCGCTGGCCGGCGTTCTCCGTACAGCCAATCTGCCGGCCAGCGGCCGGCACTACCGTGGGTGCGAATGGTGGGTACGGACCGTGGGCACGGACCGTGGGTGCGGACCGTGGGTACGAACCGTGGGCACGGATGGTGGGTGCGGACCGTTGGTCCGCATACCTCCGGGTTTGACGCACGGTAACGAAAAGAGAACAATTCTCATCCAGCCATGGTCCTGCGCCCCTTCGCGGCGCCCCGCTGCCATCTCAGGCCAGCCTGCGTGATCCCAGCCACTGCCCCTTCCCCCACCCGTGGGCGGATGGCCTGTGGCCGTCCGTCGAGGACCACCATCGATGCTGCCTTCCCGTTCTCCCCGTCTGGCCCTGCTGGCCATCGCCCTGTCAGCCGCCTGCGCTGCCCATGCCGAAGCGCCGGCCGTCAGCCGTAACGCCACCGATCTGGATGCGGTGAAGGTCACCGCCGAACGCACCCATACCGACGCTGGCGCACTGGGCGACCGCGCCCTGCGCGACACTCCGTTCGCGATCACCGCTGTTGGCCGCGAGCAGATCGAGCAGCGCCAGGTGGTCTCGCTGGGCGAAGCCTTCCTGCTCGACCCTTCGGTCAGCACCCAGGTCAGCGCCTATGCCAGTGGCTGGAGCTCGCCCATCCGCAACCGCGGTCTGGAGCTGAACTACGACAGCTACCGGGTCAATGGCCTGCAGGTCTCTTCCTGGGGCACCGAATGGCCGCTGGAAGTGATGGAACAGGTCGATCTGCTGAAAGGCCCGGGCGGATTCCTGTATGGCTTCGGCACCCCCGGCGGCATCGTCAATTACATCACCAAGAAGCCGACGGACACGCCCACCTTCTCCGCCCAGCTGGGCTGGCGCGAACAGGGCATCGTCAGCGGCGGCATCGACGTTGGCGGCCGCTTCGGCAACGAGCAGATGTTCGGCTACCGCTTCAACGCCTTCCAGGAAACAGGCGAGACCTTCAATGGCGGACACGTCGATCGCAAGGTGGGCGCACTGTCGCTGGACGCGCGCCTGAGCGATGCGCTCATCTGGACCTTCGACGGAGTGTTCCAGTCGCGCGACCTGCGCGAGGAATCACCGCAGTACTACTTCCGTGGCCTGACCTCGTTGCCGCGGCCGATCGCCGGAGATACCGACAACAGCGTGCCCGGCACCTACTACGACACACGCTCCAGCCTGCTGTCGACCGGCTTGAACTGGCAGATCAACAGCGACTGGAAAGCCAGCCTGAGTTACGGCGTCACCACCTCGTGGAATGACGTCAACAAGATCTTCGCCTACATCGACGATCTCAACGGCGACTACGACGTCAACGTCTACGAACTGGGTGGCAAGAGCGAGTGGAAGCTGGCCCAGGCGATGCTGCAGGGCAGCTTCCGCACCGGCCCCCTTCAGCATCAGGTGGTGGCGGGCATCAGCCACCAGACCGGACTGGGCTGGGACCGCCCCTACGAGTGGAACCTGATTGGCCGCGCCAACCTGTACCAGCGCCATGCCATCCGCCACGACGCCGTTGGTTCGCGGGTGATGACCCGCGGCGACGAGACGGTGCAGCAGGCGGTGTTCGCAAGCGATACGGTGAACCTCGGCAGCGGCTGGTCGGTGCTGGCGGGCTGGCGCTACAACGACTTCGAAACCAAGGGGCGGTACCACACCTACCCGGTCACCCCGACCTACGCCGTGATGTTCAAGCCCAGCGAGGCGGTCACCCTCTACGCCAGCTACATCGAGTCGCTCGAAGCGGGCAGCCGCGTAGGCAACAGCTACATCAACGCCGGTGACGTGCTTGATCCCACCATCAGCAAGCAGTACGAGATCGGGGCCAAGGTCGAAGCGGCGCGTTGGAATGCGAACGTGGCCGCGTTTCGGCTGGAACGTGGTGCCAACATCGATGAGCTCACGCCGGCCGGCAAGCGCCTGGTGCAGGACGGCATCACGCTGTACGAAGGCATTGAAGCCAGTGCCGACCTGCACCTCAACGATGCACTGACCGTCGGCGGCGGCGTCACCTGGCTGGATCCGACCTACGACAAGCTGTCCCCGGGCAGCGCCGCACAGGAAGGCAACCGCACCGCCGGTGCTGCGCGCTGGAGCGGGGTACTGCACGCCACCTACCAGCTGCCGTGGGTAGACGGCTTGGAAACCTACGCCGCCGTGCGCTACTACGGCGATGTCTGGTATGACGCCGACAACACCCTGAAGCTGCCTGACTACACGCTGGTGAATGCAGGCATCGGCTATCGCCTGCTGGCGTCCGGCCATCCGGTGACCCTGCGTGCCAGCGTCGAGAACCTGGCCAACCGGAAGTACTGGTCCAACGCCGGCGCCGGCCTGCCGCGCACGTTCGCGGTGAGCGTGCGCTGGGAGATGTAAGGTGCCGGTCCCCGCCGTCCATGCGGACGACGGGCCCGCACATGGACGGTGGGTGCGGACCGTTGGTCCGCACTCCATATTTCACCCCGCACCCGCAATAATGGTGGGAGACCCTTCCACCGAGCCTGCATGCCCGCCCGCGAATCCCGCCTCAGCCGCCTGTGGGCCCACGAAAAGGCCAGTTATGGCCTTCGGGTGTTCATCGCCCTGACCGCAGCGCTTGCCGTGTGCTGGCAGCTGGACGCGCTCACTGCCCTGCCCGGCGTGTTCCTCGGCATCATCGCCAGCGCCATCGCCGAGACCGATGACAACTGGTGGGGCCGTACCAAGGCGGTACTGCTGTCGCTGCTGTGCTTCTGCCTCGCCGCCGCCTCGGTGATCTGGCTGTTCCCCTGGCCGTGGATCTTCATCGGCGCGCTGGCGCTGTCCACCTTCGGGTTGACCCTGCTGGGTGCGCTCGGCGAGCGCTACGCGTCCATCGCCCAGGCCACGGTAACGCTTGCGATCTACACCATGATCGGGCTGGAGCAGCATGGCGCCAGCGACCTGCACAGCGCGCTGGACGCGGTCAGCCACCTGCTGGCCGGTGCGGTCTGGTACGGCCTGCTGTCGATCCTGTGGACCGCACTGTTCGCCAACCGTCCGGTACGCGAACGCGTGGCGCGACTGTACGTTGAACTGGGCCGCTACCTGCAGTTGAAGGCAACACTGTTCGAGCCAGTGCGCGAGGCCGACCTGCAGCGTCGCCAGCTCGACCTGGCCGAACAGAACCGGCGCGTGGTTGGTGCATTGAATGAAGCCAAGACCGCGATCCTGGCCCGCTTCGGCCGTTCCGGGCGGCCCGGCGTGAACTCCGGCCTGTACCTGCGCCTCTACTACATGGCACAGGATTTCCACGAGCGCGCCAGCTCCTCGCACTACCCGTACGGTGCGCTGGTCGATGCCTTCTTCCACAGCGATGTGCTGTACCGCTGCCAGCGCCTGCTCGACCTGCAGGGGCAGGCCTGCGCACGGCTGGGCGAGGCGATCCGCCTGCGCCGTCCGTTCGTGTATGGCGAAAGCAACCAGCAGGCCGGGCGCGACCTGGCCGATGCGCTGGCCTATCTGCGCGACCAGCAGCGGCCGCAGTGGCAGCGACTGCTTGGCTCGCTGGATCTGCTGGTGCACAACCTGCGCAGCATCGAGCGCCGCCTGCTGGATGCCGAGCGCTCCGAGGCCAGCCTGGACAACGTCGATACCCGCCTGCGCGACAGCAACCCGCACACCCTGCGCGAGATGGGCGTGCGCGTGCGCCAGCAGCTCACGCCCGGCTCGGTCCTGTTCCGCCACGGCCTGCGCATGGCATTGGCTCTGATCGCCGGCTTCGCGGCAATCCGCTTGTTCAATGCACAGAACGGCTCGTGGGTGCTGCTGACCATCGTGTTCGTGTGCCGCCCCAACTTCGGCGCGACCCGCCAGCGCCTTGCACAACGCATCGTCGGCACCGTGGCCGGCCTGGTGCTGACCTGGGCACTGCTGCAGCTGTTCCCACAGCTGCACGTACAGCTGCTGATCGCGCTGCTGTCGGCGCTGCTGTTCTTCTTCACCCGCACCGACCGCTACCTGGTGGCGTCGGCGGCGATCACGGTGATGGCCCTGACCTGCTTCAACCTGATCGGCGACGGCTTCGTGCTGATCGTGCCGCGCATGGTCGATACGCTGCTGGGTTGTGCGATCGCCGCCGCGGCCGCCTTCCTGATCCTGCCCGACTGGCAGGGCCGGCAGCTGCATCTTGTGCTGGCGCGGGTGCTGGACACCGCCGCGCGCTATCTGGATTCGGTACTGGGCCAGTACCGCAGCGGCATGCGTGATGACCTGGCCTACCGCATCGCCCGCCGCGACATGCACAACGCCGACGCCGCGCTATCCACCGCGTTGTCGAACATGCTGCGTGAGCCCGGCCATGTGCGCCGCAATCTGGATGCCGGCTTCCACTTCCTGGCGCTGTCCAACACACTGCTCGGGCACCTGTCGGCCCTGGGTGCGCACCGCGACCAGGTGGACAGCTACGCCGGCGATCCGCTGGCGCTGGCTGCCGGTGAGCGCGTGCGCAAGGCGCTGCAGCAACTGGCGACGGCCCTGAGCGCTCGGCAGCCGGTCAGCGAGGACGACAACGACGCTGATCGCGCGGTGGCGGCCGAACTGGAACAGATCGACGAGGCGATGCCGCCGAAGCTGCAGCTGATCCGCACGCAGATGGCGCTGGTGCTGCGGATGCTGCCGAAGGTGCGGGCGGCGGCGAATGAGGCGGTGACCAGCCTGACCTGATCCCTCATCGCTGGTGGGACATTCCATCCACGCATGGCGTGGATCTACTGCATCGCGTGCAACCGTGCGTTGCGTATGGCGATGCATCCCGATCACGTTCCCGCGCGGATACTGGGTGATCCCCTGCCCCGGATTCCTCCATGAAGATCGAACTCACCGGCCGTACCGCGCTGGTCACCGCCTCCACCGCCGGCATCGGCCTGGCGATTGCCCAGGGCCTGGCCAACGCGGGCGCGCGGATCATTCTCAACGGCCGCAGCACCGACAGCGTCGAACGCGCCCGCCAGCGCCTGCTCGCCGCCGTTCCGGGTGCCGACGTGCTCGGCGTGGCCGCCGACCTCTCCGATGCGGCCGGCGTCGACACGCTGCTGGCAGGCCTGCCCAAGGTCGACATCCTGGTCAACAACGCCGGCATTTTCGGCCCCGAGGACTTCTTCGAGACCGAAGACGCGACCTGGGAACGTTACTGGCAGACCAACGTGATGTCCGGCGTGCGCCTGTCGCGGGCACTGTTGCCGGCCATGGTCGATGCCGGCTGGGGTCGCGTCCTGTTCATCTCGTCCGAATCGGCACGCAACATTCCGGCCGACATGATCCACTACGGTGTCAGCAAGACCGCGCAGCTGTCGCTGTCGCGCGGCCTGGCCAAGCGCGTGGCCGGCAGCGGCGTCACCGTCAACGCGGTGTTGCCCGGCCCGACCCTGTCCGACGGTTTCGCGGCGATGTTCGAAGATGAACGCCAGCGCAGCGGCAAGCCACTGGAGCAGATCGGCCGCGAGTTCGTGATGGCACACCGGCCGTCTTCGGTGATCCAGCGCACCGCCACGGTCGAGGAAGTGGCCAACATGGTGGTGTATCTGGCCTCGCCGCAGGCCTCGGCGACCTCGGGTGCGGCGCTGCGCGTGGATGGCGGCGTGGTCGACGATATCGTCTGAGACCTATCAAGGTGTGCGGACCAACGGTCCGCACCCACAGTTGTGGGGCTTCAGTAGATCCACGCCATGCGTGGATGCATCCCGCCATGGTCCCGGCGGATAGGCAGGAATGCTAGGCTGCGCCGGTCAAGGAGGCTCCATGTCCGGTCACAACCAGTTCGCCCTGCTGCGCCAGCGCCGTTTCCTGCCGTTCTTCGTCGTCCAGGCGCTCGGAGCGTTCAACGACAATGTGTACCGGCAGGCGATCATCAGCATGTTGCTGTTCATGGCCGTACCGGAGGAAGAACTGGGGCTGTACGCCACGCTGGCACCGGCCATCTTCATCCTGCCGTACTTCCTGTTCTCGGC